>JAVHVY010000421.1:0-24394 GCA_032160305.1 Actinoplanes sp. | reverse complement strand
CGACGACCCGGCGCTCGGCGACCCCGCGCAGGCCGTCGGCGGTCACCTCGGCCAGGGCGGCGGTGACCGCCGGGGTCGAGGAATCCAGGGCGAGCAAAATCAACCCCGAACCCTATACCGCCGGCGGGGCGGCGCTGGAGCCCGGATCCCAGTCGATCACCGGTCGGCCGCCGTCGGCCAGGGCCTTGTTCGCCGCGCTGAACGGGCGGGCGCCGCGGAAACCCCTCGGATTGAGCGGGCTCGGGTGCCCAGCCTCGAGCACCACGTGCGCCGGGTTGGTGACCAGGGCGGCCTTCTTGCGGGCGTACCCGCCCCAGAGCAGGAAGACGACCCGGTCAGGGCGCGCGTCGAGGGCCCGGATCGTCGCGTCGGTGAACGCCTCCCAGCCTTGTCCGCCGTGCGACGCCGGTGACCCGGCCCGGACGGTGAGCACTGCATTGAGCAGCAGGACACCCTGCCGGGCCCAGCCGGTCAGGTCGCCCGTGGCCGGTGGGGCGACCCCGACGTCCTCGGCCAGTTCCTTGAACACGTTGCGCAACGAGGGCGGGATGCGCACCCCGTCGCGGACGCTGAAGCTGAGCCCGTGCGCCTGACCGGGCCCGTGATACGGGTCCTGGCCGAGGATCAGCACC
Source organism: Actinoplanes sp. (assembly GCA_032160305.1). Taxonomy (GTDB): domain Bacteria; phylum Actinomycetota; class Actinomycetes; order Mycobacteriales; family Micromonosporaceae; genus Actinoplanes. The sequence continues at coordinate 23,762 of JAVHVY010000421.1, read as the reverse complement.
CGGGTCAGCTCCGGCGGGCACAACCGGTACGCCGCGAACAGATCCTCGATCGGCGGGTAGACCACGTGCTCGCGATACTGCTCCGTCACGAACTCGCTGAGCGCCGCCGTGGCCGTCGGATCGAGCAACGGCGCAAGCTCGGCCCGCCAAGCGGGTGGCAGCAGGTCAGGAAGGTTCACAGCTTCTCCAGCCGATCGGCCCAGTCGCCCCCGTGCGGTACGAGGTTGATCACTCGGGTGTCGTCGTCGAGCCGGTCCATCCGGACAAGCAGGTAGGCGTCGTTGAGCTGCTCGACCAGGCCCTCGCCCCACTCGACCACGGTCACGGCGTCGTCGGCCGAAGCGTCCAGATCCAGGTCGTCGATCTCGGCGCGCGGATCGACGGCAGTGCCGAGCCGGTACGCGTCGGCGTGCACGAGCGGCAGCGCTCCCGGGTGGACCCGCGCGATCACGAACGTCGGCGAGGTGACCGCCCCCCGCACCCCGAGTCCCGCCCCGATGCCCTGGGCCAGCGCGGTCTTGCCCGCACCGAGCGGCCCGGTGAGCAGCAGCAGGTCACCGGCGCGCAGCACGCCCGCCAGCCGCTTTCCGAAGGTCTGGGTGTCCGCCACCGTGGCGAGCCGGATCACGAAACCCTCTCCAGGAACGGGATCAGTGCCGCGTCGACCTCGTCGGCCTTCTCCAGCATCACCACGTGCCCACTGTTGTCGATCTTCACCAGCTCGGCGTCCGGGAGGTGTTTGAGGATCTCCTCGGAATGGGTGACCGGGGTCAGGTAGTCCCGGGTGCCGACGATCACCAGGACCGGTACGCCACGGAGCACGGACAATGCCGGGAAGCGGTTGTGCGAGTAGAGGGTGTGCAGGTACTTCGTCAATGTCTCGACCGTGGTCTTCGCGTTCATCTGCTCGACGAAGGTGACCAGCGACGGGCTGGGCCGGGCCTCGCCGAAGCCGTACCGCCGGGTGAGCAGCCAGGCGAGGTCGGAGGAGACGTCCCGGGCCCGGTCGATCGCCCCGCCGCCGAACCGGGCGGCACCGCCCCAGATCGGGAAGAGCGGCGCGCTGGCCCGGGCCACCAGCGACGGGAGTCCGAGTTTGGACTTGTCGACCAGCCCGGCCGAGGTGGACATCAGCACGACGCCCGTCACCCGACTGCCGAACCACTGCGGGAACTGCTCGGCGAACGCCATGATCGTCATGCCGCCCATCGAATGTCCGATCAGGATGATGTGGCCCTGCGGCACGGTCGCGTCCAGGACCGTGGCCAACGACTTGCCGAGCATCGCGATGTCGTAGCGGCCGGACTGCAACCGGCTGGAACGGCCGTGGCCGGGCTGGTCGTAGAAGACCAGCCGGTGATCGCCGCGCTCGGCCAGGATCTTGCGCTGGAAGTAGAACGTGCCCATGTCGAGGGCGAAACCGTGTACGAAGACGATGGTGGGTTTGGTCGTCGGGTGTGCCGGCTCGACGATCTCGACGTGCAGCTTGGTGCCGTCGGCCGCCGTGACGGTCAGCTCGGAGTCGAACGGCTGCTCGCCGAACACCTCGTCGGTGTGCGGGTCGCCCGGCGCGTTCACCGAGCGGCGGACCAGGGCCCGCTCGACGGCGAACGCGGTGGCCAGCCCGGCCGCCGCGACACCGACCGCGGCGCCGACTATGCCGACCTTGCGGGCCCGCTTCTTCGCCGGTGTCATCGCGCCGCCTCCGGGCTCGTCCCGGCCGTTCCGACGTAGACGCGGGGGACGCGGGCGCCGCCGAATCTCGTCACGATCTCGTAGTTGATCGTGCCGATCGCCGCCGCCCAGTCGTCCGCTGTCGGGCTGCCGTCGTCGCCCGGGCCGAACAGGGTGGCGATGTCACCGGCCGCCACCGGGTCGTCGCCGCAGTCGAGAACGATCTGATCCATGCAGACCCGGCCGGCGATCCGCCGGGTCCGGCCACCGAGCGCGACCGGTCCGCGGCCGGAGGCGTGCCACGGCACTCCGTCGCCGTAGCCGATCGGCACCTGGGCCAGCGTCGTCTCGCGGGTGGTGACGTAGGTGTGTCCGTACGACACGCCTTGCCCGGCCGGGACGCGCTTGGTCAGGGCGACCCGGGCCCGGGCCGTCATCGCCGGCCGCAGGTCGGTCGGGAAGTCGGCGGGCAGCGGCGACAGGCCGTAGATCGCTATCCCCGGCCGGACCAGGTTGAAGTGCGAGTCGGGCCGGCTCAAGGTGGCCGCGGAATTGGCGATGTGCCGGTAGCGCGGCTCGATGCCGTAGCCCTCGGCGACGGACAGCCCCTCGGCGAACGCGGCGAGCTGGTGGCCGATGCTCTCGTGACCGGGCACATCCGCCATCGCGAACTGGCTCCAGACGCCGACCGCCTCGATCTCACCGTCGGCCTGCGCCTTGGCCGTGGCCTCGAGCAGCCCCGGCCACTGGTCGCGGCTGGCGCCACCGCGGCCCAGGCCGGTGTCGAGCTTGAGGTGGACCCGTGCGGTGCGGCCGGTCCGGCGGGCGGCGGTGACCATCTCGGTGAGCTGATCGATACCGGCGACGCTGAGGTCGACTCCCGCCTCGACGCCCTCGTGCAGCGGCCCGCCGGGGGCGAGCAGCCAGGCCAGCACCGGCGCGGTGAGACCGTTGCGGCGCAGCTCGAGCGCTTCGCCCAGGGTCGCCACGCCGAGCCAGGTCGCGCCGCCGGCCAGCGCCGCGCGGGCCGCCGGGATCATCCCGTGCCCGTAACCGTCGGCTTTGACGACGGCCATGACCTCGGCCGCGGTCGACGCACACAACGTCGCCACATTGTCCCGGATCGCGTCCAGATCGACCCGGACCTCGGCCTGCCACATACTCGTCAGCCTACTGACCTGCATGCCGAACGCATCACGAGAGCAGATCGGCCAGGACGGGGCGCAGCGCTGCCGCCACGTCGGCGGAGGTGACCGGGCCGTCCTGGGCGGCCCGCCGGCCCGCCAGGCCGTGCACGTAGGCGGCGGCGACGGCCGCCCGCTCCGGCGCCAGACCAGCGGCCAGCAGCGAGCCGAGCAGCCCGGCCAGCACGTCTCCACTGCCCGCGGTGGCCAGCGCCGAGGTGCCAGTCGGGTTGGCGAACACCTCGCCGGCCGGGGTGGCGACGACCGTGCGGTCCCCTTTGAGCAGGACCACCGCATTGGTCCAGGCGGCGAGGCGGCAGGCCGCGCCGACCCGGTCGGCGCCCGGCGCCTCGCCGGCCAGGCGCTTGAATTCGCCGTCGTGCGGGGTTACCACCAACGGGGCGTCGCGGCGCAGGTCGGTGGCGTGTTCGCCGCCGACCAGCAGGGTCAGCGCGTCGGCGTCGAGCAGGACCGGCAACGGGGTGGCGAGGACGCTGCGCAGCTCGGTGCGGGCGTCGTCGTCGGTGCCGAGGCCGGAACCGCAGACCCAGGCCTGCACTCGGCCCGCGTCGGCGACCCGGCGCGCGGCTACGACCGACGGGTGGACGCGCACGACCTCGGCAGCGGCGCTGCCCGCATAGCGGACCATCCCGGCCGGCCCGGCCAGCGCGCCGGAGACGGACAGCAGGGCTGCGCCCGGATACCGGGCCGATCCGGTGGCGACGCCGACCACACCCCGGGAGTACTTGTCGGACGACGACCCCGGCCGCGGCCACCAGCCGGCGATGTCGGCGGCGTCGGGGACGCGGATCGCCGGGTCGCCGCGCAGCACCGGGTCGAGCCCGATGTCGATCAGCTCGACCTGACCGGCCAGCACAGCAGCCGGACCGACCACGTGCGCGGGCTTGAGACAGCCGAAGGTGACCGTGACGTCAGCGGTCACCGCGGCGCCCGGCACGTCGCCGGTGTCCACCGCGACGCCGCTGGGCACGTCGACGGCGACCACGGGCGGCCGGCCACCGTCGCGGGCCCGCAGACCGGCGAGACCGGCCACGATCGCGGCGGCCGCGGGCCGCAGGCCGCCGGCGGCGCCGATGCCGACGATGCCGTCGAGCACCAGATCGGCTCGCTGCGGCAGCTCGCTGACGGTGCCGCCACCGGCCCGGCGCAGGGCGGCCAGCCCCGCCAGGTGCACCCGATCCGGGCGCAGCAGCAGCGCGCGGACACGCACGCCCCGCGTGGCCAGGGCGGCCCCGGCGAAGAGCGTGTCGCCACCGTTGTCACCGCTGCCGACCAGCAGGAGCACGCAGGCGCCATACACCCCGCCGCCGTCCTGCAGCAGCCGCACGCAGCGCCGGGCCAGGCCGGCGGCGGCGCGCCGCATCAGCGTGCCCTCCGGCAGCTCGGCCATCAACGACTTCTCCGCCGCTCGTACGTCAGCGACCCGCCATGCCTGTTGCATCTGCCCTCCCCATGCCGTCAGTTCTAGCGCCAGGGTCCGACAACTTTCGGTCTGCCCTGACCGGGTGCCCATCAGCTCTCGGCGATAACCATCGCGGACGCGATGCCGCCGTCGTGCGACAGCGACAGGTGCCAGCGGTTGATGCCCCGTTCGGTGGCGATCGCAGCGACCGTACCGGAAACCGTCAGCCACGGCCGTCCGTCCGGGTCGGCGACGATCTCGCAGTCGTGCCAGCGCAGGCCACCAGGCGCACCGAGGGCCTTGGCGACGGCCTCCTTGGCCGCGAAGCGTGCGGCCAGGGACTCGGGCGGGCGTGGGTTGCCGGCGGTGGTCAGCCGTTCCGATTCGGTGAAGAGCCGGTCCACGAGCAGCGGCGTGCGATCCAGGGCACGGGCGAAACGCTCGACGAGAACGACGTCAATGCCGACAGACACGATCACCAGGCCAACCCTAGTGGGCCCACGCCGCGAGATCAGCCATGCGTCGCGTCGGCGCAAGCCCTGTGCACAACCCCATTCAGTACGCACACAGCACCGTCCACACCCTTCGCCGCGGCCAGCCGGACCGCCCTAATCTCGGGCCGGTCCGTTTCCGACGTTCCGTTCTTCGGGCCGATCCGTTTCCGAGGTTCCGTTCTTGTGGAGGTTGCCGATGACGTCCGATCTCGAGGTCGACGCCGATGCCGCTCGTGACTGCGCGGCCGAACTGGCCGGCACCGCCGCCGCAGTGGCCGGCGGCAGCACGGCGCCGCCGCCGGCACCCGGACCGCACTGGCAGGCCACCGGGGCCTTGGAGAGTCTGGCCGCCGCGACCGAGCGCGAGCTGCGGGCGCTGGCCGACGATCTCGACGAATTCCGGCGGGTCGTGCTGGCGGCCCTGGCCGATTATGAGGCCGCCGACGATCGCGCCGCCGACCGCCTCGGCGGCATCCGATGACGGTCGCCCAGCTCCGTGGCACCGAGCCAGCCGGGTGGAACGTTGCCGCGGCCGGCTGGCGGTCCTGGGCGGCAACGGCCGGCCGCTGGTCTGCCGAGCTGCGGTCCGGGGCCGACCGGCTGGCCGCGGTCTGGTCCGGCGCCGCCGCCGGCGCGGCCCTGGCCGGGGCGGCCCGCCTGCGGCACCGGCTGGACTCGTTCCGGCTGGCCTGCTGGCGGGCCGACCAGGCGTTGAGTGACTTCGGCGCCGCCCTGATCCGGGCCCGCTCGCTGCTGCCCACCGCGGAGCCGGCCGCGCTGGAGATCGCCGGCCGGGCCGACGCCACCACGACGGCCCGGCTCACCGGTCTCGCCGACCTGACCACCACGCCGGTCACCGGGCCGCTCCCGGCGTGCGGCGCCGGGCCGGCCGAGATCCGCCAGTGGTGGCAGAGCCTCACCGCCGCCCAGCAGCGATGGCTGGTCACGGTGAATCCGGGCTGGATAGCGCCGCTGGACGGCGTACCGGCCGCGGACCGGGACGCGGCGAACAGGCTGCTGCTCGACGACCGCCGACGCGAGCTGGACGCGGCGATCGCCACCGCGCACGGGCGCGAACAGACGAGGCTGCGCGCCATGCGGCACGGCCTCGACACGCTGGCCGCCCGGCTCGCTGACGGCACCGCTCTGCGCGCCTACCTACTGCGGCTCGACCTGGCCGGGGACGGCCGCGCGGTCGTCACGATCGGCGACCCCGACCGGGCGAGCGACGTGCTGACCCAGGTCCCGGGCATGACGGCCGACCTGGCGTCCTATTCGGGCGAGCTGTCCCGGGCCGAACGGGTCGCCGTCCGCGCTGCCGAGGTGGCTCCGGACCGGGCGACCAGCGCGGTGCTGTGGCTGGACTACGACGCGCCGGATTTCGTGGCCGAGGCCGCGAGCCCCCGCCAGGCGCAGGTGGGTGCGGCCGGGTTGCGCCGTTTCCAGGAAGGACTGCGCGCGAGCCACCTGGACGGCACCGCCCACCAGACCGTCCTCGGGCACAGCTACGGCTCCGTACTGGTCGGCGCCGCGGCCGCCCAGCACGGTCTGCAGGCCGACGACGTCGTCTTCGTCGGCTCACCGGGCGTAGGCGCCGGGTCCGCGGGCGAGCTGCACGCCGGGCGGGTCTGGTCGTCGACCTCCCGCTCCGACGTGATTCAGTATCTGCCGGTGGCTCCGCGCAGCCTGATCGCCGACGTGGCCACGACGGCAGCGCTGGGGCCGGCCGGCGCGCTGCTGGCCTTCGGCCGGCCCGAAAAGGACCTGTGGTTCGGCGTCAACCCCAGCGATCCGGCCTTCGGGGCGCGGGTCTTCGCGAGCCGACCCGACGGCGGTCACCTCGGCTACTGGGACCGCGGCGGGCCTGCGCTGGAAGCGATCACCCAGATCACCGTGGGCCGCGATGTCACTCCACGGTGACCGACTTGGCCAGGTTGCGGGGCTGGTCGACGTCATGGCCACGGGCCGCGGCTATCTCGCACGCCAGGATCTGCAGCGGCACGGCGGTCATCAGCGGCGCCAGCAGCGTCGGGGTGCGGGGCACTTCGATCAGATGATCCGCGTACGCCCGGACCGCCTCGTCGCCCTCCTCGGCGATCACGATCGTGCGGGCTCCCCGGGCCCGGACCTCCTGGATGTTGGACACCACCTTGTCCCGCAGCACCCCCCGGCCGGCCGGGGACGGCACGATGCAGACCACCGGCGTGCCCTGGTCGATCAGCGCGATCGGCCCGTGCTTCAGCTCGCCGGCCGCGAAGCCCTCCGCGTGCATGTAGGCCAGCTCCTTGAGCTTGAGCGCGCCTTCCAGCGCCACCGGGTAACCGACGTGCCGGCCGATGAAGAGCACCGTCGACGCGGTCTTGAGGTCGCGGGCCAGCTCTCGCACCTGCTCCATCTGCGCCAGGAGCTGGCGCAGGTTGTCCGGCGTACGCCGGAGCCGGGAGACGACAGCGGCCACCTCGTCGGCGTACATGACGCCTCGGATCTGGGCCAGGTGCAGGCCGATCAGATAGCAGGCGACCAATTGGGTGAGGAAGGCCTTGGTCGAGGCGACGGCGATCTCGGGGCCGCCGTGGGTGTAGAGCACGGCGTCGGACTCGCGCGGGATGGTCGAGCCGTTGGTGTTGCAGATGGCCAGCACCCGGGCCTTCTGCTCCTTGGCGTGCCGAAGCGCCATCAGCGTGTCCATCGTCTCGCCGGACTGACTGATCGCGATGACCAGGGTGGACCGGTCGAGCACCGGGTCCCGGTAGCGGAACTCGCTGGCCAGCTCCACCTCGCACGGGATCCGGGTCCAGTGCTCGATGGCGTACTTGGCGACCATCCCGGCGTGGTAGGCGGTGCCGCAGGCGATGATGAAGACCTTGTCGACGTCGCGCAGATCCTGATCGGTCAGCCGGACCTCGTCCAGGACGATCTCGCCGCGCTCGGAGAGCCGGCCGAGCAGGGTGTCGGCGATGGCCTGCGGCTGCTCGGCGATCTCCTTGAGCATGAAGTAGTCGTAGCCGCCCTTCTCGGCGGCCGAGGCGTCCCAGTCGATGTGGAATTCCTTGCCGGTGGCGGGCTGCCCGGCGAAGTCGGTGATCTCGATCCCGGCCCGGGTGATCAGCACGACCTGGTCCTGGCCCAGCTCGACGGCCTCGCGGGTGTGCTCGATGAAGGCGGAGACGTCGCTGGCCAGGAAGTTCTCCCCGTTTCCCCGGCCGACCACCAGCGGCGAGTTGCGCCGGGCCGCCACCACCGCGTCGGGCACCTCGACATCGACCGCGAGCAGGGTGAAGGCACCCTCAAGCCGGCGTACGGTGCGGCGCATGCCCTCGGCGAGCAGGCCCGGGCCGCCGAGCCCACCCGAGTCGCGCAGGTCCCGCATCTCGGCGGCGAGCAGGTGCGCGGCACACTCGGTGTCGGTGTCGCTGACGAATTCGACACCGGTCGCCTCCAACTCGGCGCGCAGCCGGGCGAAGTTCTCGATGATCCCGTTGTGGATCACCGCGACCCGCCCGTCGGCCGACAGGTGCGGGTGCGCGTTGCGGTCGGTGGGGCCGCCGTGGGTCGCCCACCGGGTGTGCCCGATCGCGGTCGAACCGGTGGCGATGCCGTCGGCGACGCGGTCGGCCAGGGCTTTCTCGAGGTTGGCCAGCTTACCGGCCCGCTTTTCCATCAGGACGGCGTCGCTGTTGATCACGGCGATACCGGCGGAGTCGTATCCGCGGTATTCCAGCCGTCGCAACCCGTCGAGGACGATACTCAGTGCCGGACGATTCCCGACGTAACCCACGATCCCACACATGTGGGGCAGCGTAGCCGACGTTCGCTCACCCGTACTGCTCGAAAAGCACCGTTTCACGCATCGTACATGATTGAAATGGCCGTTCGGTCGGCTGTCGACGCAGGTCGGGCCAGCGCCGGGATGCCGGGCCAGCCCCGAGGGTCGGACACAGGACCAGCCAGCACAGGCCAGCCTACGACGCCGGCCAGCCAGCATCGCGGGCCAAGCCAGCACAGGGCAAGCCAGCGGCGCGGGCCAAGCCAACACAGGGCAAGCCAGCGGCGCGGGCCAAGCCAACACAGAGCCAGCACGGCCAGCGGCGCGGGCCCAGCCAGCACAGAGCAAGCCGGCCGCGCCGGCCAAGCCCGCACAGGGCAAGCGCGGCCAGCGCGGGCCAAGCCAACACAGGGCAAGCACGGTCAGTGCGGGCCAAGCCAACACAGGGCAAGCACGGCCAGTGCGGGCCAAGCCGGGCAAGTGCCGGACCAGAGCGGGCCGGCGCGGACAGGCGCCACGCCTCGGGCGGGTGCCGGGCGAGACGCAGGTGGTGCCTGGGGCGTACCGTCGGTTACCGCGCCGCGACGGGCGCCCGCAGCAGGAGAGCCGCTTGAGCAACCAACCGCCCTCAGACCCGACCAAGCCATGGAAGAAGCCTGAGGCCCCGTCCGACGACGGGCCGTCGCCTGACGCGCCGACCGCTCCCCGGGCGGCTCCCACCGGCAACGCCCGGGAGCCGTACGAGCCGCCGGACGCTCCACCCGCCCCGCAGCCGTACCAGCCGCCGCCACACCAGGCTCCGAGGCCGGGCGAGACTCCGGTCAAGGCTCAGCCACTGCCGCCCGCCGGGCCGTCGTTCAAGCCCGGCTACGCGTCGCTGCCCAAGCCACCCGCAGCACAACCGCTGCCGCCGACCTCGATGTTTCCGCAGCAACCCTACGACGCGCCGATCAAGGGTGCGAGCGGCTATCCCCCACCGCCGGATCCGAGCCAGCCCTACCCGCCGCCGCAGCCCGCTGCTGGCCCCGCGTTCTCGGCATCCCCGGCCTCGTATTCGGCACCACCGGCCTCGTATTCGGCGCCTCCGGTCCAGCAGGGGCCGCCGGCCCAGCAGGGGCACGGCGGGTACGCGGCGCAGCCGAGCGGCCCGGGTTACGGCGCTCAGCAAAGTGGGTACGCCGCGCAGCCGAGCGGCCCGGGTTACGGCGCTCAGCAGGGCGGATACGGGCCACCGTCGGGCTACGGGCCACCGCCGGGCTACGGGCCACCACAGAGCTACGGGCCGCCGCCGCCCGGGTACGGCCAGCCCGCGCCCAAGCGCAGCAAGCTCCCGATCGTGGCCGTACTGGTCGCGATCGTGCTGCTGCTCTGTGCCGGCGGGGTTACGGCCGGGGTGCTCGCGTTCAACGCTGTCAAGGACCGGGCCCTGGAGGCGCTGAAGCCGATCACCGACCCGACCTTGCCGACCGACCTCCCCAGGTGCCGGGCCCGCCCACCGACCAGCCAGCGGACGGGGGCGGCCAGTCCGACCCGGGCGCCACCGTTGACACCATCGACGTGGTCTACGAGGTCACCGGCGACGGTCCAGTCTCGATCTTCTACACCGAAAACCTCGGCGATCCGGCGAAACGGGTCGTTAACGGTTCCCCACGGGTAAATCCGGGGGATTTCCAGCTCGGACCGCACCCGATCCACCGTCCCGGAGGGAGGCGATCGAATGTCTGACGTCGTCAGCACTGGCACGGATACGCTCTGCCGTGGCGAGGATCGTCCTCGCGGCGTTTCGGTCGCGGCAGTCTATGTTGCCACAGTTGCCGCACTCGAAGATGCGCAGACCCAGGCCGAGCCGTTCCTTGGCTCTCGTACCGCACTCGGCGCAGGTCATCGTGGTGTAGGCGGGCGGCACCAGCACCACCTTGCGGCCCGCCCGCGTGCCCCGGTAGATCAGCTCTCGTTTACACGCCCCGATCGCGGCATCGGCCGCTTTGCGGGCCATCCGGGACTTAGCCAGGAACTTCGGCTTGAAGTCCTCGACCGCGATCAGGTGGTGGGCTTCGACCACCCGGGCAGCCCATTGCCGGGCGTCGTGGGTGTTCTGCCGGGCGGCTTTCTTCTCGATCCGGGCCGCCTGCCGCTTGGCGCGCAGGTAGCCCTTCGACGGTGCGCTACCTTTCGGTCGACGGCGCCGCGCCAGCTTGCGTTGGGCTTTCGCCCGTTCGGCCGCGCAGCGTTTGCGGTGGCCGAGGTGCGGCAGGTCGAACCGGGTATCGGTCGTGGTGGCTGTGGTCTGCACACCCCAGTCGATACCGATCGCGGCGTCGTGTGTATCGGCCGGGATCACCGCGTCGCGTGTGACGACGAACGACGCGTACCAGTGGCCCAGGCTGTCGCGGTAGACCCGCACGCTGGTCGGTTCGCACGGCAGCTCCCGCGACCACACGACCGGGATCGTGGTGTTGCCGGGCAGGCACAGCCGGGCGTTCTTGATCCGCAGGCCCCGGGTTGTGTACTCCAGGCTCGGCAAGGCGTCCTTGAGCCGTTTGACCTTGGGCCTGCCCCGGCCCTTGACCTTGAACGAGTGGTCGAGGGCGGTGCCGTAGGTGCGCAGCGTCTGCTGCTGGGCGACCTGGGAACCCTCGCGCAGCCAGGCGTTGCGGCCCCGGGCCTCGGTCAGCAGCTTCGACAGCTTGCCGAACGTCGGTTTACGGCGAGTCTTCTGCTGGTGCACTGCCTCGTTCCACAGCCACCGGCAGCGGCCCCACTCGGCGAGCAGCGCGGCCTGCGCCTAGCGGTCGGGCCGCAGGCGATAGGTGTACCGCACCGTCTCCGTGGACATAGCGGACACTATACAGTACGAAGCTATATAGTGCCAGCATGGACGAAGTCAGGTCGAACAACAACGTCGTGTACCGATGCCATTACCACGTCGTCTGGTGCCCGAAGTACCGGCGCAACGTCATCGGCGGCAAGGTGGACGTCCGCCTCAAGGAGATTATCCGCGAGGTATGCGCCGAGCGGGACGCGCCGATCGAGGCAATCGAGACGATGCCCGATCACGTGCACCTGCTCGTGGTCTGCGACCCGCAGTACGGCATTCACCGCCTGGTCAAACAGATCAAAGGCCGATCTTCGCGGCTGCTACGGCAAGAGTTCCCGCACCTCAAGTCCCGCATGCCGACTCTGTGGACCAACAGTTACTTCGTCGCCACCACCGGCGGGGCAACCCAGCAGGTCATCAAGCGGTATGTCGAAAACCAACGCAACGCCTGACCGGCCGTTCGGGGTGACGCCCATCCGCCTTGGCGGCGGATGGGCTATCCCTGACCAGCTCCGCAGGGGTTCCGTTTCCTCCCCACGGCTAAAGCCGCGGGTTTCCACGAAGGAATCGGATGAACGACCAATGACCTTCTGCACGACGAAGGGGTGCCGGACGTGACGACATCGATATCGGCTGATCCGCTCGTGACCCGGATGCGGCCGTTCGGCACCACCATCTTCAGTGAGATGTCCGCTCTCGCGGTCCGGACCGGGTCGGTCAATCTCGGCCAGGGCTTCCCGGACACCGACGGGCCTGCCGAGATGCTCGATGCGGCAGCCGAGGCGCTGCGGTCGGGAGCGAATCAGTATCCCCCGCTGGCGGGCATTCCGGCCTTGCGAGCCGCCGTCACCGCGCACGAGCAGCGGTTCTGGGGGTTGACCCGCGACCCGGACACCGAGGTCGTGGTGACGGCCGGTGCGACCGAGGCCATCGCGGCGGTGGTGCTCGGGCTATGCGAGACCGGTGACGAGGTGATCTGCTTCGAGCCGTACTACGACTCGTACGCCGCCTCGGTCGCCCTGGCCGGTGCCGTGCGACGACCGGTCACACTGCGGCCGGGTCCCGACGGGCGGTATGCGTTCGACGAGGCTGAGCTGCGGGCGGCCTTCGGACCCCGTACCCGGATGGTGCTGCTGAATTCGCCGCACAACCCGACCGGTAAGGTCTTCACGACCGCGGAGCTGACCCTGATCGCGCAGCTCTGCCAGGAACACGACGTCTACGCGGTGACCGACGAGGTCTACGAGCACCTCGTCTTCACCGACGCGGCCGAGCAGCACGTCCCGCTGGCAAGCCTGCCGGGCATGCGGGACCGGACCCTGCGCATCTCGTCGGCGGGCAAGTCGTTCTCATGCACCGGCTGGAAGGTGGGCTGGGCGACCGGCCCGGCGCCGCTGGTCTCCACCGTGCAGCGGGTGAAACAGTTCCTGACCTTTGTGAACGCGGGGCCGCTGCAGCCGGCGGTCGCCGTCGCGCTGGGGCTGCCCGAGGTCTACTTCACCGGTTTCCGCGACGAGCTGCAGTCCCGGCGAGACCGACTGGTCGCCGGGCTCACCGATGCGGGTTTCGGCGTGCTGCCGTCCGAAGGCACCTACTTCGTGACGGCCGACATCACCCCGCTGGGCGGGACCGACGGTGTGGACTTCTGCCGGGCGCTGCCCGAGCGCTGCGGTGTCGTAGCCGTCCCGACCCAGGTGTTCTACGACAACCAGGCGGCGGGCCGCCACCTGATCCGCTTCGCCTTCTGCAAGCGCGAGGACGTCATCGACGAAGCCGCCACCCGCCTGCGCACCCTCGCCCTCTGACGGCGCACGCACGGCGCCAGATGGAGCTGTGACTCAGACGGGGCTGGCCGTGCGGACTTCGTCGGCGATACGTTCCGCGACCACCTGGGCCTGCTCCTCGCTCGCCGCCTCCACCATCACGCGAACGAGGTGTTCGGTGCCGGAGGGCCGCAGCAGCACCCGCCCGGACTCCCCCAGCTCGTTCTCGGCCAGCGCCACCGCCGCCTGCACGGTCGGCGCCGCCGCCCCCGCCGCGCGGTCGGCAACCGGCACGTTGATCAGCACCTGCGGCAGCTTGTGCAGCACCGAGGCCAGATCGGCGAGCGACTTACCGCTGGCCGATAGCTGCGCCATCAGGTGCAGGCCGGTCAGCACCCCGTCGCCGGTCGTCGCGAAGGCCGGCATCACGATGTGGCCGCTCTGCTCGCCGCCGAGAGCGAGCCCGCCGCCCTGCAGTTCCTCCAGCACGTAACGGTCGCCGACCTTGGCCTCGATCAGCCGGATGTTCTCGCGCTTCATCGCCAGGCGCAGGCCCAGGTTGCTCATCACCGTCGCGACCAAGGTGTTGTCGGTCAGCGTGCCGGCGTCGCGCATCGCCAGGGCCAGGATCGCCATGATCTCGTCGCCGTCGACGACCTCGCCCGCGGCGGTGATCGCCAGGCAGCGGTCGGCGTCGCCGTCGTGCCCCAGACCCAGGTCGGCACCCTCGGCGAGTACCCGCTCGCGCAGGCTCTCCAGGTGGGTCGAGCCGCAGTTGTCGTTGATGTTGAGGCCGTCGGGCTCGGCGTGGATCGCGATCACCTCGGCCCCCGCCTCCTTGTACGCCGCGGGGGCGACCTCGCTGGCCGCGCCGTTCGCGCAGTCGACCACGACCTTGATCCCGGCGAGGCTGTGCGGGGTCGCGTCCACCAGGTGCCTGATGTAGTGCTCGGCCCCGTCGAGCAGGTCGTGAACCCGGCCGATGGCACCGCCAGTCGGACGCCCACGCAGGCCGTGCCCGTCCGTGACCGCCGCCTCGATGCGCTGCTCCAACTCGTCCGGGAGCTTCATGCCGCCCGGGGCGAAGAGCTTGATCCCGTTGTCGGGCATCGGGTTGTGCGAGGCGGACAGCATCACGCCGAGGTCCGCGCCGGTCTGGCCGACCAGGTAGGCCACCGCCGGCGTGGGCAACACGCCGACCCGCACCACGTTCGCGCCCGCACTGGTCAGTCCGGCGACGACGGCCGCTTCGAGCATCTCTCCGCTGGCGCGCGGGTCCCGGCCGACGATCGCGAGCGGCTGATGGCTGTGGTCGCTCTCGATGAGCACCCGGGCGGCCGCGACGGCGACCGACAGGGCTAGCTCGGGGGTGAGCAGGTCGCCGTTCGCGAGCCCGCGCACGCCGTCGGTGCCGAAGAGACGCCCCATGGTGGCCTGTCCTTTCGCCGGTATCAGGCCTGCATCAGAACACAACGGAACGGCAGGCGACCGGGGGAGTTGGTGGGGAGGGAACACCAAACGGCCGGGCGCTCCCCATTGTCAGGGATGCATCCGGCCGTTTGTCAGAAGCGGCGCAAAATCAGCGCTTCGAGTACTGCGGAGCCTTACGGGCCTTCTTGAGACCGTACTTCTTGCTTTCCTTGACGCGCGAGTCGCGGGTCAGGAAGCCGGCCTTCTTGAGGGCGGGACGGTCGTCGGGCTCGTTCGTGATCAGGGCTCGGGCGATGCCGAGGCGCAGCGCGCCGGCCTGGCCGGTGATACCGCCGCCGCGCAGGTTGGCGATGACGTCGAACTGCTCGGTCTTCTCGGAGGTGACGAACGGCTCGCGGATCAGCTGCTGGTGCACCTTGCTCGGGAAATACTCCTCGAGCACACGACCGTTGCAGGTGATCTTGCCGTTGCCGGGGATGAGACGCACCCGGACGATGGCCTCCTTGCGGCGGCCGACAGTCTGGATCGGACGGTCACCGGGACGAGGGGCGCGGACCGGGGCCGGTGCCGGCGCCTCGACCACGACGACAGTCTCGGCAGGCTCCTCGACGGCCTCGACGGTCTCGACGACCTCGGGCTCGATGATGTCGGACATCGTGTTTCCTTCGCCCGCGCTCACTGCGCGATCTGGGTGATTTCGAACGGCACCGGCTGCTGCGCGGCGTGCGGGTGCTCGGCACCCGGGTAGACCTTCAGCTTCTTGATGATCTGCCGGGCGAGCTTGTTGTGCGGGAGCATGCCCTTGACAGCCAGCTCGACCGCGTGCTCCGGCCGGGTGGTCAGCAGATCCTCGTAGCGGATCTGCTTGAGGCCGCCCGGGTAGCCGGAGTGCCGGTAGGCCACCTTGGTCTGCCGCTTGTTGCCGGTCAGCGCGACCTTGCCCGCGTTGATGATCACCACGAAGTCGCCGGTGTCGACGTGCGGGGCGAACGTGGGCTTGTGCTTGCCGCGCAGCAGAGTCGCGGTGTGGGTGGCCAGGCGGCCCAGAACGACGTCAGAAGCGTCGATAATGTGCCACTGACGCTCGATCTCACCCTGCTTCGGGCTGTACGTACGCACAGAATTACCTTGTCTCGTCGTCGGTCTGGGGCGCGCGCTGGTCGCAGCGAGCACAAGCGTCAAGAGTACCCGACGGGCACGCTCGTCAGCTGTCGCACAACAGCAGGCAACAATACCCGCAAGCGCGGCTCAGGGTCAAAATGAGCGGTCAAAACGGCGCTTGGGTTGAAACACCAGCCTCGTCACGCCGACGGGACCCCCAAAACGTATCGCCGGCAAGCATACCTGCCGCCCCGGCCACGCCGGACGGCGGGTCCACCGGTGACCGGCCCGTCACCGAATGCTCCGATCGATGCCTCTTAGCAGGCTCGAAACATACGAGAAGCGAGGCCGAAATTCCCCCCCGGCACTCTTCCGTCATGGCAAGTGGTGCGGCTACCTCGACGACGTGGCCCGGGTCCCGACCCGGTGGCGCGCGCGGGCGCACCCGGCCGGAGCCACCGCCAGGGTTGAGGACGGACCTGGCGGTGTCCGCCGAGCCGGTTCACCGGCTTGGTGAGGAGAGGTCGCGGCGTGTGCCGGGCGGAGGTACGGCGGAGGCCGCCAGCGTGACATGGGAGCGGGTCGACGCTGAGGACGGCGGACTGCGAGCGTGCCCTTCGGTGGACCGGCCGGCCACGTCGCGACTTCTCGAGTACCATCACGCCCGCACCGCGGGAGGGCGTGCCGCCGGATGATCGAGCCGACCGGCGGAGGCCGCCGAGCAGTCCGTACGACGTCGGCGCTGGCTCAGCCGACCGCGGCGCTGTCCGGCTACACCATCGGGGTGACCGCCGACCACCGCCGCGACGAGCTGGCCGGCCTGCTGGAGAATCGCGGCGCCCGGGTCGTGCTGGCGCCCGCGCTGCGCATCGTCCCGATCGCCGACGACGCGGAGTTGCGCGGGGCCACCCGCGCCTGCCTGGAGACCCCACCCGACATCGTCCTGGTCAACACGGGGATAGGAATGCGCGGCTGGCTGGAGGCCGCCGAGGGCTGGGGTCTCGCCGAGCCGCTGTCCGCGGTACTGTCCCGGGCCTACCTGGTCGCCCGCGGCCCCAAGGCGCGGGCTGCGATCCGCTCGGCCGGACTGCGGGACCAGTGGTCGCCCGAGGGCGAAAGCTACGAGGAGGTCGTCGAGCATCTGCGGGCGCGGGGCATCGCCGGCCTGACGGTGGCGATCCAGCTGCACGGCGAGAGCCAGCCCGAGTACACGGCGGCGCTGCAGGCGGCCGGCGCCCGAGTGATCGAGGTGCCGGTCTACCGCTGGGCGCCGCCGACCGACCCGGCCCCGCTGCACCGCCTGGTCGACCTGATCGCCGGCCATCTGGTCGACGCGGTGACCTTCACCTCGGTCCCCGCGGTGGGAGCGCTGTTGCGCGCGGCCGGCCCGAGCCAGGAGACCCTGCTGGAAGCGCTGCGCACGGACGTGCTGGCGGCCTGCGTCGGCCCGGTCACCGCGGCCCCGCTGTGCCGATACAACGTGCCGGTGGTCGCGCCCGCCCGGGCCCGCCTCAGCGCGCTGGTCCGGACAATCGTCGAGGAACTACCCAAAAGAGCCTTAACCCTTCAGGTGAACGGTCATTCGCTGACCCTGCGCGGCCACGCGGCGATCGTCGACGGCGAGCTGAAACCCCTGGCCCCGGCACCGATGGCGGTCCTACGCGCGCTCGCCGCGGTGCCGGGCCGCGTCCTCTCCCGGGCCGCCCTGCTGCGCGCCCTCCCCCGCGGTGCCGACGAACACGCCGTGGAAATGGCGGTGGCCCGCCTGCGGGCCGGCCTGGGCGCCCCGGGCGTGGTCCAGACCGTCGTGAAACGCGGCTACCGCCTCCCCAACTGAAGGCCGATCAGCCCACCGGCGTGGGATGTCCCCGGCCCTGATCGGCGACAAGGGTGCGCATGGCGTGCTCGACCACGCCGACCAGTACCGACTTCACCGAGTCGCGGTGCCGGGCGTCACACATCACCAGCGGTACGTGCGGAGCGATCGCCAGCGCCTCCCGGACCTCTTCGGGCTCGTAACGGGGCGCGCCGTCGAAGCAGTTCAGGGCGATCAGGTAGGGCAGCCGCCGGTTCTCGAAGTAGTCGAGCGGCGCGAAGGCGTCGGCGATCCGCCGGGTGTCGACCAGTACCGCAGCCCCCACCGCGCCCCGGATCAGCTCGTCCCACATGAACCAGAAACGGGTCTGCCCCGGGGTACCGAAGAGGTACAGGATCAGGTCGTCGGCCATGGTGATGCGGCCGAAGTCCATGGCGACCGTGGTGGTCTCCTTGCCCGGCACCTTGGACGAGTCGTCGATGCCTTGACCGGCTGAGGTCATGACGGCCTCGGTGGTCAGCGGTTCGATCTCGGAGACCGCACCGACCATTGTCGTCTTGCCCACGCCGAAACCACCGGCCACGACGATCTTCGCGGAGGTGATCTCTCTCGGATGGGCCCCCGCCCGCTCAGAGCTTGCGAAGTCCACTCAACACCCTTTCCAGCAGGTCCATCCGCTCCGTGTAACCCTGCTTGGGAGCGGCACTGTGCAGTGCCAGCAGCCCGTCAGTGACCATGTCGGCCACCAGTACCCGGGCGACTCCCAGCGGGAGCCTGCTGTAAGCCGCGATTTCGGCCAGTGAAAGCGCCCGCGGCTCGCACATGACGGCGATGCGATGTTTGTCGTGCCCGGCGAACCGGGCCTCCTGCACGGCGGCCTGGCTGGCGACCAGGACCGCTTCGATCGGGATGTCCCGCTGCGGCTCGGTCCGGCCCCTGGTGACCGCGTACGGGCGAACCAGCGCGCCGCGCGGATCGTGCGGTTGCTGGGGTTGTCCCATCGTTCGGTCACCTCCTTCGGGATGTCACATGCCGAGCCGGGGCGTTCGTCGCCGCCGGTCAGACCTGGTGCCCGACCGTCTCCCGGGGCAGCGGTACCAGAGCGGCGCCGACCCGTTCGACCAGCAGGGCCATCTCGTAGCCCACCTGGCCCACGTCGCAGCTACGGGCGGCCAGGACAGCCATCGAGGAGCCGTCCGAGATGGACATCAGAAACAGGTAACCGCTTTCCATCTCGATGATCGTCTGCTGCACCTCACCGGCGTTGAACATCCGCGAAGCACCGTCGGTCAGGCTGACCACGCCTGAGGTGATCGCGGCGAGCTGGTCAGCCCGATCGGCGGGCAGGTCGCGGGATGAGGCGAGCAGGAGTCCGTCGGCGGAGACCGCGACGACGTGCGCGATCCCGGCGACGCTGTCGGCGAAGTTGCTGAGCAGCCAGCCCATGTCTTGCATGGTGGGGGATCCGGTCACTGTCAATTCTCCTTCGGAACTGAGGCTTCGGCTTCGGCACCGCTGGCCGTCCGCCCGCGTTGCACCCCCCGGTGGTACGCGGAGAGCAGTCCCCGCACCTCGTCGGGGCTGCGTTTGCTCTGCTTGCGGGTAGCGGTCTGCACCCCGCCGGGGACCAGCTGTGCCTGCGGGACGCGTTTGGGCAGTCCGGAGCGGGTGGTGCCATCGCCGGCGGGTGCCGCCGCTGCCATCGCCCGCTGCCATCCCTCGTCTGCCGCCGTCCGCCAGTGGTCCTCGGCCGATGTCCGGGGCCGGGGAAGCGTCTGCGCCGTGCCGTTGTCGGAGCCGGCGGTTGCCGGCCGAGCATCATTCTGCCTGTTCTCCGGCGCAGTGGCAGCGGTCGCTACCCGTTCGTATCGTGGCTCCTGGACGGGCGGTGCCACCGGTTCCGGAGCGGGCGCCGGGACCGGCTGCGCCAGCGGGGCCGATTCCTTGGCCGGCATCGGGGCCGGGGCCTTGCCCGCGGTCGGCATGCTCCAGTCCTCGTGCGATACCCCGTCGTGGCCCTTGAACCAGTTCGCCTGCATCTGCAGGTAGATCGGGGCCTCGGCGCGTTCATCGGCCGGGCTGGACACCGGCGGCGGCGGGGCCGGCGGCATGGCGGCCAGGGCGGCGCCCCACCCGGACGGGTTCGGGCTGGCCGGCTGCGGGGGCGGCGGGATCTTCTTGCCGTCCGGCGTGACGAAGCCGACCGCGACCTGCAACTCCGGCACGGCCGGTTGGACCGTCGGGTAGGCCATCGTCGGCGAGCTGATCGCCGGGGCCGGATCCAGCGCCGGCAGCGCGACCCGCATCGGCAGTGGCGGGCGTTCCGGGGTGTCGGTGGGCTCGTCGCGCCGGGGCAGGACCGGGCGCTGGGACGGCATCTGCGGCAGCGCCGGGTGCTGCGGCTGCTGTGGAAGCTGCCACGGCTCGGGGCTGGTCGCCGGCAGCGTGGCGGTAGCGGCGTTGCCTCGGCCGTTGCTCAGCGCATCGTGCCAGCCGCTGTTCGACGGTCCACTGTCGAGCTGGGCCGGGCGGTTGCCGCGCATCGGCGCCTCGATCGGCCGGCTGGGCAGCACCACGATGCTGCTCGGCAGGAGAACCTGGGCGATCGTGCCGCCCTCGAGGTTGGCCCGCAGCTCGACCCGGACACTGTAGCGGCCGGCGAGCCGGCCGACCACGGCGAGACCCATCAGCCGGAACGCGGCCACGTCGACGTTCGGCGGTTCGGCCAGGCGTCGGTTGAGCGCGTCCATCTGCTCCTCGGACATGCCGAGGCCGCGGTCCTCCACCTGGATGACGACGTAGTCGCGGATCCGCCGGCCGTCGGCGACGACCACCGAGTTCGGCGGGGAGAAGCGGGTGGCGTTGTCGAGCAGCTCGGCGATCAGCCGGACGACGTCGTTGACGGCCAGCGCCGTGATCGAGATGTCGGTGTCTATCGTGCCGAACTCGATCCGGTTGTAGAGCTCCACTTCGGACTGGGCGGCGCGCAGCGCGTCGACCAGCAGCGCGTCCTCGCGGCGCGGGGCGCTGGAGTCGGCGCCGGCCAGGACCAGCAGGTTCTCGTCGTTGCGGCGCATCCGGGTGGCCAGGTGGTCCAGCTCGAACAACCTCGCCAGCCGCTTCGGGTCCTCCTCGCTGCGTTCGATCTGGTCGAGTTCGCCGATCATCCGGTCGACCAGGCTCTGCGAACGGCGGGCCAGGTTGAGGAACATCGCCGAGACGCTGGTCCGCAGCGCGGCCTGCTCGGCCGCGATCCGGACCGCCTCGCGGTGCACCACGTTGAAGGCCTGGGCCACCTGGCCGATCTCGTCGCGGTTGGCCAGCTGGATCGGGTCGTGCATCGTCGCGACGATGTCCTCGGCACCGCCGTCGCCGAGGTTGCGCACGTCGCGCAGCCGGGCGACCGCATCGGGCAGGTCGCGGTTGGCCACCGAGAGGGCGCCCTCACGCAGCCGGCGCAGCGAACTGTTCAGCGTCCGGGCGAGCAGCACGGCCAGCGCGATGGCGATGACCAGGACCAGCAGGACCAGGATGGCCTCGATGGTGGCCTGCCGGGTGACCGAGCTGCTCTCGGCCGCGGCGGCGGCGACGCTCTGCCCTTCGAGCTGGCGTTCGGCCCAGCGCATCAGGTCCACGACCGCGCCGTAGCCGTCCACGATACTCTGCGCCTGGACCGGCTGCTTGCGGGTCAGCTGGGTGGAGAGCTGGTCGGCCAGGTTGACCGCGTCGCCGGTCACCGTGCTGTCCACAAGGGAACGTTGGACGGGCGAGGCGACCAGCGAGAAGGCGAGCAGGGCCTCCTGCTGGCTGGTCTCGGTCGAGATGAAGGCCGTCAGCTGCTCGTCGCTCCGGTCGCCGGAGACCTGCGCCGCGTAGGCGATGGCCTCCTGGCTCGCCGTACCCGCCTTGGCCCGGGAGAAGGCGGCCAGGGCGCGCAGCCCGTCGGCGACCGCGCCGTCGCCCGCGTACTGGCTCAGCACGTCGCCGTAGCCGATCAGGTCGGTGATGACCACGCCGTACCGGACCACGACCTCGGCGACCGCGATGTCGTCCCGGTCGGACGTCCGCTTGCGGGTGGCGTCCAGGGTGCGCAGGTCGTCGTCGATCCGGTTGAGCTGCTCCTGCAACGCGGGCGGCGGGGTGCCGAGGTCACCGCGCCGGGCGACGTACGCTGTGATCCGCTCGTCGGTGTCGGCCACCGTGGCGTTGTAGGCGTCCGCGACCCCTTTCAGGGTGACCTTCGGGGCTCTGGTGGGCGTGGCCAGGTACACCGCCGCGGCCATCCGTTCCCGGTGCAGATACTGGGTCAGGTCGGAGATCCCGGTGGACAGCTCGGTGAGGCGTTCGACCTGATCGGCGTCGTAGGCCCGGGTCCCGACGTCGACGAGCCGCACGGTCGCCAGGGCGAGCACGGCGAGCAGCGGGACGAGCAGGATCAGTGCCAGTTTGGACCGGATCCGGACGTCGCGCAGTTTCGGGAAACCGGCCCGGCGGGTCCGGGGCGAAGATCCGGTGCTCACGACATCTCCTCGGTGGTCATCCCCACATCTCGTCGCCCGCCCAGGGGCCATCACCCGGGATGTTTCGATCTCTGCGGCCAGGCTCGTGCCCCAGGCGGCACGGCCGCGATTTCATCAGAACTTGGGGACCTTTGGGAAGTCTGGCGAGGTCTGAGCATCCAAATGGGAGGGTAGGAGCAATGGTCCGTTCGGCCGAAGAATCGGCGCCAGGTCGGCGTTGACGTGCACCGATATAATGGTGACTACCGTACGTAGCGAGACGGTTACGGTTGTCCATGCAGATTCCAACCACTATGTGGGAACGGGATCTCGTGTGGATGATCCAGCCAGGCTTGACCAGGGACCTTCACGTTGGCAAGGTTTGGCGCGATGGGACGGACGCCGTGTCCGAGTTCAGCGGTTCCAGACCAGCGAACGTTTAGCGTCCCATCCCCATTCTTTGCCCTCCGAGGAGGCACCCGCAGTGAGGCTCTCCCGTCGTCTGACGGCGTCCGCGTTCGTCCCGGCGCTGGTGGCGGCTGCCCTGACCGGCTGCAATGTTGGCGGCGGCGCCGGCGACAAGACCGATGTTTTGATCGGTGCCGACCTGACCCTCGGATCGCCGGTCGACACCGCCTACTCGCGCGCCCTGCAGCTCAAGGTCGAGCAGTTGAACGCCTCCGGCGAACTCGGCGACAAACGGCTCGTGCTGCGGGTGCGGGACAACCACGCCGACACCACCGACTCGCTGCGGACGATCAGCACGTACGCCGACGATCCGCAGATCGCCGCGATCGTCACCGGATCGTGCGGCGCCTGTGCCGTCGGCGCCGCACGGACGGTCAACACCAAGAAGGTCCCGGTCATCGCGCTGGCCGCGGGCGACGACGTGAGCAGCCCAGTCGCCGACCGGCGCTACCTGTTCAAGCTCGGCAGCAACCCGGCCGACAGCGCCGCCGCCCTGGTCGCCGAGCTGACCCGCAGCAAGATCGCTAGTGTCGCGCTGCTGTACACCGACGGCCTCTACGGCGCGGGCGCGGACCGGGCGATGCAGACGAACCTGGCTAAGGCCGGGATCACCGTCACCCAGTCGCAGACCGTCCGGGCCTCGGCCACCGACATCACCCAGGCCGTGGCCACGCTGACCGCCTCGGAGCCGGCGGCGCTGATCGCGGTCACCTCGTCCGACCAGAGCGCCCTGGCGGCGACCAGCGCCAAGGCGGCGGGCTTCACCGGCAAGCTCTACTTCGACGCGGGCGCGGCCGGGGACACCTTCGTACCGCAGGAGGCGATCGGCGCGATGAACGACGCGACGATGGTCTTCACCCAGATCCTCGCCATCGACGACGTCATCGCCACCACGCCGGCCAAGGCGTCACGCCAGCAGTGGTTCCGGGACTACACGTCGCGCTACGGCACCTATTCCGGGGTCGCGTCGTTCGCGGCTGACGCGGTCGATCTGATCGCCGGTGCGGTGACCCGGGTCGGCGGCGACCGGGAGAAGATCCGCGACATCCTGGAGACGTCGCAGACTGACGGGCTGGCCGGCGCGATCCGGCTGACCCCGGACAATCACTCCGGGCTGATGCCGCAGTCGCTGACGCTGCTCGTGGTCCGCAGCGGCCGCTGGCGGATCGCCAGCTGACGACGGCCGGGCAAGCGAACTGACGACGGCCGGGCAAGCGAACTGACGACGGCCGGGCAAGCGAACTGACGACGGCCGGGCAAGCGAACTGACGACGGCCGGGCAAGCGAACTGACGACGGCCGCGCAGTGGCGAAGCGGCGCGGACG
>JAVHVY010000407.1:0-6129 GCA_032160305.1 Actinoplanes sp. | reverse complement strand
TTGGAACGCGGCTCGGGCGTATTCCTCCGTCTGAAGCAAGCCGGGGACCATCTGGCACTCGTAGGTCCGGATAACTGACGCCTCCGACTCCATCCCCACGTAGGTGGAGAACCAGTCGGGAAGAACGTCGGTGTACCGCTGCCACCAGCCGCGTTGCTTGGCCTGCCTCGATACAGCGATCACGGCTTCCGCCTGGTCGCCCTCCACGCCGTACAACGCCAGCAGCGCGCGTACGTCGTTCGGGTGTGGCCGGACCTCTGCGCTCTCAATCCGAGACAGCCAGCTCCCGTCATGGTCCACACGCCTCGCGGCATCGGCAGCAGATAGGCCGGCTGAATCTCGGAGCTGCCGAAGCGTGATGGCAAGGCGTCGTCTTCTGACGGTAGGGCTCTGGCGTTGAGTCACCTGCTGATCCTCTCGTGCACCTTACCTTGCAGGCAACATGACAGATGTTCGCAATTTCTTGTTTCTAAAAATGCAATCCGCATCTTGTGTATTTCACGGCAAGCATGGAACGGTGGCCGAGTGACTAGTTCGTCACTCCTAGGGAGGTCGTCGTGAGGCACGGGCCGAGGCGGGTGTGGTTCGCACCCTGGAAGACAAGGTGCGCCTGCGGGTGTGAGTGGTTTCCCTGTCCTGACTTGATCAAGGTCAACAGGCGACCGGTGTCCTGGAATGAGAAGACCTCGGTCTACCCGACCACGACCTCTCGCTTCTTGCCTCGCAACCAGCGGCCGCTGATGACTCCAGGGCAGGAATGGCGCTCGCGCAGGTCCGCCCGGTGACTGCGATTGCCGAGGATCACACCGCCGACCGGCCCTCGTGGGACTGCCGCCTCTGTGGCAAGACGTGGCCCTGCGATCCCGCGCGTGAGCAACTGGCCGCGCGGATGGACAAGATCTCGCTGGCTGTCTACATGTGGGCCAACCTCGATGAGGCGTGCGGAGACCTACCGAAAGGTCCGCCGTCGGAGCTGTTCGAGCGCTTCATTCGCTGGACGCACTAACAGATCCCGCGGCCGGGGTGGACGTGTCCACAGCTCGATGGTTGTCCACAGGTTCCGATTGTCGGCCGGCAGCAGGCGCCCCCGCTCGGCGACGGTATGAGCCGCACCGCGCTCCCGTCCCGCTCCGCCCGCTGTTGGAGGCTTGCGTTGTCTGCCCGACTTCCCGCCCGACTTCCGCTTGTCGTGACCGCCGATCCGGAGCTCCTCGACGAGCTTCTGCGGCTCGCCGCGGCCGGCGGCACCGACCTCGACGTCGCCCCCGACCCGGCCGCCGCCCGTCTGCGCTTCGCCGCCGCCCCGCTCGTGCTGATCGGTGCGGACCAGGCCGACCCGTGCCTGCGCGCCCGGCTGCCGCGCCGTCCGCGGGTGGTCATCGTCGGCCGCGCGCCGGCGGTGGAGACCGTCTGGAGCGTCGCGGAGCTGCTCGGCGCCGAACACGTGGCGATGCTGCCGACCGCCGAGTCCTGGATCATCGACCGCCTCACCGAACGCCACGAGCAGACCACCACGAGCCGCGTGATCGCGGTGATCGGCGGCCGTGGCGGCGCCGGCGCGAGCATCCTGGCCGGCGGGCTCGCCGTGACCGCGGTCAGTTCCGGCCTGCGCACCCTGCTGGTCGACGGCGACCCCCTGGGTGGCGGCCTCGACCTGGTCCTCGGCTGGGAGCAGGTCGACGGCCTGCGCTGGCCGGGCCTGCGCGGCGCCGACGGTCGGGTCGACCCGCCCGCCCTCTTCCGTGCCCTGCCGCACCGCGGCGACCTGGTCCTACTGTCCTTCGCCCGGGACGTCCCGGGCGCCGACCCGCTGCCGGCGGTGCCCGGCGAGGCGATGGCAGTGACCCTGGACGCGGCCCGCCGAGGCCGGGACGTCGTCGTCGCCGATCTGCCCCGCCAGCTGGACGACGCGGCGACCCTCGCCCTGCAGGCCGCCGACAAAGCCCTGATCGTCGTCCCCGCTGAGCTGCGCGCGACAGCCTCCGCGGCCCGGATCGCGGCGACCGTGGCTCTGCACTGCGACGACCTGGCCGTCGTGGTCCGCGGCCCGGCCCCCGGCCGGCTGAAGGCCCGCGAGATCTCGCGGGCCCTGGGGCTCCCGCTGGCCGGCTCGCTGCGCCCGGAGCCGGCACTGTGCCAAGCACTGGAGCGGGGCGAGGCCCCCGCTGCCAGCGGCCGTGGCCCGCTGGCCGGCCTGTGCCGCCGCCTGATCCAGGACCTGACCGTAGACAGTCGCATCGCGGCAGCAGCCTGAAGCCGCCTGGATTCACGGAGCGAGTGCGCCGGCAGCTCGCGGTTGACGGTGTCGAGGCGACCCCAGCGGTCGTCGTCAACGCCGCACGACGGGAGCCGGCCGGGGCGGTGCTGGGCGACACCGCACTGCTCCGGCTGGCCGAGCAGGGGCACAGCCAGAGTTCCGCGTCCGTCATGGGCTGGTCCTGCTTTCCCCAGGTTCCGAGTTTCCGCAGGTCCCCGCCTCGCAAGATCCGTGACCGACCGTAATCGGTGCTGGTCCACGAGGCGACGTGCGGAAAGCAGGGCTAGTGTCCAGCGGATGCCCATCGTAGGCGCCGCGCCCGCCGATCTCACCGCCCAGGCGACGTCGTGCCGCGCCGAGCCGCGCCGGTGGCGCTGGCACGGGTCGGTCGCGGTGCTCGCCCTCGCCCTGGCCGTCTGGATCGTCCACGGCCTGTGGGCGGACCCGGCCCATCGCGTCATCGCGGACAACGTGGGCGATCAGGCGTTCTTCGAGTGGGTGCTGGGCTACGGTACCTACGCGCTCGGGCACGGCACCGACCCGTTCTTCACGGGCCTGCTGAACGCTCCGCTGGGCGTGAACCTGGCGGCCAACACGTCGATCACCGTCTATGCCGCGCTGTTCTGGCCGGTCACTGTGCTGGCCGGCCCGCAGGTCAGCTTCGTATTGATCCTCACGCTGAACCTGGCCTGCGCGGCGTTCGCCTGGTATCTGTTTCTGGCCCGCTACGTCGTGCGGCACCTCGGCGCCGCGGCCCTCGCCGGGATGTTCGCCGGCTTCGCCCCCGGCTTCATCTCACATGCCAACGGCCACCTGAACTGGACCGCCGGCTGGGTCGCACCGGTGCTGCTGTGGTGGGTGCTCAAACTACGCGAGCCGGGCCGCTGGTTACGCAACGGCCTGGTCCTCGGACTGCTCGTCACGGTGGGCTTCTCGATCGCCGCCGAGGGCCTGTTCTTCACCGCCCTGGCCTGCGCGGTGTTCCTGGGCACCTGGTCGTTGTCGCGCAGCACGATCGCCGAGGCCCGGGCGGCGCTGCCGACGGTCGCCGCGGCCCTGGCGGTAACGGCCGCGGTGGTCGGGACGCTGCTGGCGTACCCGATGTACATGCATTTCGCCGGTCCGCAGTCGTTCAGCGGCACGGGCCACGACCAGCGCCTGTTCACCGAGAGCATTGTTTCGTACCTGGGCTACTCCGCCCGTTCGTTGGCCGGCGGGGCCGGTCTGCACACCAACGTGGCACCCAATCCGACGGAGGAGACGTCGTTCTTCGGGCCGCCGCTGCTGATCCTGATCGCCGTGGCGATGCCGATGCTGTGGCGGTGGGCGACGCCCGGCCACCGGGCCACCCTGCGCGCTGTCGCGGTGACCGGCGTCGTCTTCGCCCTGCTGTCGTTCGGGCCCCGGCTGCGGATCTTCAAGGACCAGTCCGAAATCCCGATGCCGTACGCCGCCCTGATGCACGCGCCGCTGTTCGACTCCGCGCTACCCGCCCGCTTCGCGCTCGTCGTGGTCGGCGTCTTCGCCGTCATGCTGGCCCTGACCGCCGACCGGCTGCTGAGCACACCCCCGCGATCCCGCGCGGCCCGCATCGGCTGGACCACCGGCTTCGCCGTAGCACTGGTACCACTAATCCCGATCCCCCTGCTCAGCGCCCAGCGGACACCGGAGCCGACGTTCATCGCCGACGGCACCTGGAAGGCGTACGTACCGGCGAACGGGGTGCTGACCACCCTGCCGGTGCCGGCCACCAGCGCGGCCGACGGGCAACGGTGGCAGGCCTACACGATGGCCCGCGGTGGTAAACAGTTCCGCATCCCCGGCGGATACTTCCTCGGGCCTGGCGGCCCCGACGGCCGGGGCCGCATCGGTGCGATCCCCCGGCGCACCGCGCTGCTGTTCGATAAGGCGGCCAAGCTGGGCCAGGTGCCCCTGGTCGGGGTGTCCGACCGGCAACAGGCCCGCACGGACTTCGCCGCCTGGGGCGTCGACGTGGCGATCCTGCCGGACGCGATCAACGGCATAAACGGTCCGATGCACCGCGATGCGGTGCTGGCGACCGCCACGGCGCTGCTGGGCCCGCCCGAGCGGGTCGCGGACGTCGACCTGTGGCGCATCATCGCCGGCACGGATCCGATCGACCATCCCACCGGGACCGGCGACTGACCGAACCGGTCGGCGAGATCGAGGGTGGCGCCGAGGCCGGCGGCAAGCGGCACTCTGACCTGGGCGAGCACCAACGCCCTTAACAGATCAACCGTGCCCGGGATGCCTATCCACAGCGC
Organism: Actinoplanes sp.; assembly: GCA_032160305.1. Classification (GTDB taxonomy): domain Bacteria; phylum Actinomycetota; class Actinomycetes; order Mycobacteriales; family Micromonosporaceae; genus Actinoplanes. The sequence continues at coordinate 1,587 of JAVHVY010000407.1, read as the reverse complement.
CGCGAGTTATCCACAGGTGGCCGGCCGTCGATTGATACCGGTGGTCCGTTCCGCGCAACGTATGCGGACACGCCCACTACGCCGCCGGAGGCCGCGATGCCGTCCTGTACCCAGCGTTCGACCCGGTCCGGAATCGACGTCGGTCCCACCGCGTCCCGTCCGGATGCCGGTCGGTCCGAGCATCTGAGCCGTGACGCGTGAGCACCGAGGAGATCGGTGCTCCAGTCCGTCATGGCGGGCGCTCGGAGCGCGGCCTTGCCGACCGGATCCGACAGCAGTTCGCGATCGAGGGCACCGTTGCGACACCGGCAGCGATCGTCGGTGCGTTGCGGCGGGAGCCGGCTGGCGCGGTGCTGGGCGACACGACGGTCCTCCGCCTAGCCGGGCAGGTGCACGCCGACCTGGTCGGCGCCGGCCCGCTCGCGACGTTGCTCGCCGACCCCGCCGTCACGGATGTGCTGGTGAACGGCGTGCAGGTCTGGGTGGACCGGGGGCAGGGCCTGCACCGCGCGCCGGTCGACATGGGCAGCCCAGAGGACGTACGCCGGCTGGCACAGCGACTGGCGGCCGGGTGCGGGCGGCGGCTCGACGACGGTCGGCCCTACGCGGACGCCCGGCTCAGCGACGGCACGCGCCTGCACGCGGTGCTCCCGCCGGTGGCCGCCACCGGGCCGTATCTGTCGTTGCGGACGTTCCGGCACCGGCCGTTCACCCTCGCCGAGCTGGTCGACCACGGCACCGTGCCCGCCGCCGCCGCGTCGGTGCTCGCCGCGATGGTCGAGGCCCGGCTGGCGTACCTCGTGGTGGGCGGGACCGGCAGCGGCAAGACGACTCTGCTCGGGACACTGCTGGGCCTGGTCCCGGCTACCGAACGCATCGTGCTCGTGGAGGACGCCGCCGAACTGCGGCCACTGCACCCGCACGTGGTCGCCCTCCAGGCCCGTACGTCCAATGTCGAGGGCGCCGGTGCGATCACCCTCACCGACCTGGTCCGGCAGGCGCTCCGGATGCGCCCTGACCGGCTGGTCGTCGGCGAGTGCCGGGGCGCCGAGATCGTCGACCTGCTCGGCGCCCTCAACACCGGCCACGACGGCGGAGCCGGGACCCTGCACGCCAACACGCCGGCCGACGTACCGGCCCGACTCGAAGCATTGGGCATGCTCGGCGGGTTGCCGCGGGCCGCCCTGCACGCGCAGGTGCTCGCGGCGCTGCAGGTCGTCCTCCAGGTCCGGCGTACCGGCCGCGGACGGGTCCTCGAGTCGATCAGCCTGTTGCTGCCCACTGGGCCCGACGGCTTCGCCACCGTCGTGCCGGCCTGGGACCGGATCACCGGACCCGGGCCTGCGGCTCCGTCCCTGGGCAAGCTGCTCACCGCGCGCGGGGTGCCTGCTCCTGCGACGCTCGGTCCGGCCGTCACCGCGCCGCGGAAGCAGACGGTTTCCGGGCCTCAGCCCGCGCATTCCGGGCTTCAGCCAGTGCCTCAGCCCGCGGTTCCCGGGCCTCAGCCCGCGGTTCCCGGGCCTCAGCCCGCGGTTCCCGGGCCTCAGCCCGCGATTTCTGGGCCTCAGCCCGCGATTTCTGGGCCTC
>JAVHVY010000395.1:0-21713 GCA_032160305.1 Actinoplanes sp. | reverse complement strand
CTGCTCACGTCGCCTAACTCGGCCGAGCCACCGTTTCGGCCGTAACCCATTCGAGGTAGGCCGGGTTGCCGCCAATGATTGGAGTGCATACGATCTCCGGCACGTCGTAGCCATGATGTGCCTTGATGTTGGCCTCCAGCTCCGGGTAGCGTTCGACAGCGGTCTTAAAGACCACCTGCCACTCCTGCGCCGTCTCGACCTTGCCCTCCCACCAATAGGTACTCGCAATCGGTCCCACGATCTGGGCGCACGCCGCCGCCCGTGCTTCAACCGCCGCAGACGCCAGCGCGTCCGCCGCCTCGCGGGAGTCCGTCGTCGTCACAACCTGGCAGTGCTGGGGCTCGGTCACATCTGCCTCCGCCGATCGGTGTGGTCAGCCGAGTCTATGGGCTTGCCGGTGCCATCGACACTGCGGCGGGGGTACACGCTCGAAGAACGCCGAATCTAGCTCGGATAGGAGCCTAAATTGCTGCCTGTATGGTTGTGAGGTTTGCCGTTTCAAAAGATTACCTAAACGCCGACAGATGAATGCTGAGCCTTTAGATGACGACGTTGCCGTCGTTCTGGACGACGATGCGGTTGGCGTTGCTTCCGTTTGTTACCGACCCGACAACTCCTAGGTCTGGCAGTCGGGGACCGGCGGACGGATCTGATCTTTTATTGATACGAACTGGGCTCATAGCCCATCCGCCAGTCGGACGCGACACCGGGAGCGATATCTCGGATGACCCCTGGCGGGAAGGCACTCAGCCTTCGTGCCGGGGGTTCTTGGGCCGGTGCTTCTAGGATCGGTCCTTCGTCGTTTCCGGTGGTCAGGGGCAGCCTGCGCCCGGGTGCAGGTGCTGGCGTGGACGCCGGGCACCACCCTGGAGAGCGGGCGGTCGAGGTGTCCGTCCCGGACGCTGGGCAGGTCGGGGTCGGTCGCATGGGCTCAGGGGAGCGAGCGGACTCGTCGCTCCGCCAGGTCTGGAAGGTGTCGCGCGGCGGCCACGAAATCGTTGTCGTCGTGCAGGACCACGAGTCCGCGGATGGCTGCGCAAGCGCAGATCAGCAGATCTACGCAGGACAGCGCTCGATGCGCTCCGGCGCGTAACAGCCGGTACTGCGCGGACTCGACCCATTGCCACGCCGACTTCGGCACCGCGACGTCGGGGCATAGATCTGCGAACATCGAGGTCATCTGCTCGTACTCGTCGAGGTTGCGGGCTGAGCGGCGAAACTCGGTGCGTTGCGGCTGGCATGATCCGATCGCGTGATCAGAGATCACGTCAGTCCAGCCGGCCCGCACATCGGAGTCACGTAGCAGCCGCCACAGGGCTGACGAGTCGGCCAGGTAGCGCATCACGCAGTGGGCGTCTTGCTAGCCGTGTGCATGCCCTGCCAACCCTTCGTAGTCCCAGGCCTGAGCGGCGGCGGCGTAGTGATCGAGTGCGGCGATGCGGCGATGTCGTGCCGCGTACTCCCGCAGGGCAAGGTTTACTGTCTCCTTCTTGGTCCGGGCGCCGGACAGGCGCATCGCCTCGGCCAGTGCGTCATCGTCAAGATCGATTTGGGTAACTGTCATCGTGGGCTCCTATGGGCAATGTACAAGGTGCTCATACATTGCCACCATAGCAAGCTGTCGACGCTGCCAGTCCGGGCATGACTTCGCGGACGGCAGGAGCATGTGGTCCCCACCATAGCTTTGCGACCATTGTTCGGTTTGGGTGAGTATTGTTTCGGATCATGGCCTCGTCGGTCCGGAAGACGACGCGCTTGAAGGAGATTGCCGTCGGGTCGCCTCCGACCGCGGAAACTCCCCCGCGCCTCAACCGCCGGCCATCGCCCCGACCACCAGGAACGGCTGCCCACCGGTCTTCACCGGCTCCGGCAGTGGCTTGTCCGGGGAATCGTTGGACAGATCCTCCTCGCAGGCGAAGAACCGCACGAAGGCCCGGCGTTGCCCACTACGGCGGTCGCGCATGGTGTCGAGCAGCATCGGGAACTGCCGCTCGAGCGCGTCCAGCACCGTGCGCTGGGTGACCGGGCCGGTGAGATCGAGGCGCACCTCTCCGGTTATCCCGGCCAGGTTCTTCAGATGAGCCGGCAGTACCACGCGGATCACGGCAGGACCTGCGCCTCAACCGACAACACAGCCGGCAGATCACGTACGATCGGCGCCCAGCTGTCCCCGCTGTCGGACGACGCGTACACCTGGCCGCCGGTGGTGCCGAAGTAGACACCACAGTCGTCCAAGGTGTCGACGGCCATCGCGTCGCGCAGCACGTTGACGTAACAGTCGGCCTGCGGCAGCCCCTCGGTCAACGGCTGCCATTCGTCGCCGCCGGTCTGGCTGCGGTAGACGCGCAGGCGGCCGTCCGGCACGTAGTGCTCGGAGTCACTGGTGATCGGCACCACGTACACCGTCTCCGGCTCGTGGGCATGCACCGCGATCGGGAACCCGAAGTCGGTCGGCAGGTCACCGCTGATCTCCCGCCACGAGCCGCCCGCATCGTCGGTCCGCATGACGTCCCAGTGCTTCTGCATGTAGAGCACGTTTGGCCGAGCCGGATGCATCGTCAGCCGGTGCACGCAATGGCCGACCTCCGCGTCCTCGTCGGGGATCTGCCCCGAGCGCAAGCCCCGGTTGATCGGCTGCCACGTGGCCCCGCCGTCATCGCTGCGGAAGGCCCCGGCCGCCGAGATGGCGACGAAGATCCGCTGCGGATCGACCGGATCCAGGATGATCGTGTGCAGACACATGCCTCCGGCGCCGGGCTGCCATTGCGGCCCGGACTCGTGCTGCCGCAATGCGGTCAGCTCCTGCCACTGCTCACCCCCGTCGGTGGATCGGTAAAGCGCGGCATCCTCGGCACCGGCGTAGACCGTGTCGGGGTCGGTGCGTGACGGTTCGAGGTGCCAGATCCGCTTGAACTCCCACGGTCGGGAGGTGCCGTCGTACCAAAGGTGCTCGCCGACCTTTCCCTGGTAACCGAAGTCGTTGCCGACCGGATGCCACGAGCGGCCGCCGTCGTCCGAGCGCTGGATCACCTGCCCGAACCAGCTCGAGGACTGCGACGCCCAGAGCCGGTCGGGATCGGCCGGCGAGCCGTTGACGTGGTAGATCTCCCAACCGCCGAAGTGTGGCCCGCTCACCTGCCAATCTCGGCGGGCACCGTCCGCCGTCAGGGTGAACGCACCTTTGCGGGTGCCCACCAGCAGTCGTACCCGACTCATGTCACGCCCCTTCCGTTCAGGTCCTCGGTATCATCGCGCACCGCACCGACATTTTCCGGGTTGCCGGGCGAATTTGTCCGTCGCGGTCATCCGGTACGCGCGCGACTGCGCTGCCCCTGCCCCTGTCCCTGTCCCTCGGATCCGGACGCTGACACGAGGGTCTTTTCGGGACAGCAAGAGCCGCGACCGGGTGATGGCACAGCACGAAACCCAGGGTCAGCTGCCGGCGGCGACCGGCTCGCGGTCCCCTTTTGCGCGCGCCGCCTTACCCGGCTCGATCAGACGCTCGGCCAGCGGTGCGAACACCAGCCCGATCGTCGTCCACAGGATCAGCTGAGCCGCCACCGAGTAGAGCCGGAAACTGAACAACAGGTCCGCGGAAAACCCCGGAAACACGATCTTGCCGGACGGGTCGGTCAACGGTCCGGGCGTCTCGGTCGCCTGATGGAACTGCTTGTTCGCGGCGAACTCACCGAGCGACGGCAAGATCAACATGACGATCCCGGTGGCCACGATGAACACCGCACCGGCGATCAACGTCGCGTTCCACGTCCCGAAGCGTGGCTGCAGCTGCTTGCCCAGCCACACTGTCAAGATCAGGAACAGCACCGAGGTCGCGACCATCAGCAGGTAGAAGCTGCTGCGCAGGCCGATCGTATCGGCGTGGCCGATGGTCGGCGGGTTCGCCGGGTACTTGATGAACGGCACCAGGTGGAAGCTCACGAACGCGCCCCCGGCGCCCAGCAGCGCCAGGTTGCGGGCCCGGATTCGGCCGGCGCGGCCGAGATAGACCGCGTACACGACCGCGAACAAGGCACCGACCGCGGCACCGAAGAAGATCAGCGCGACGCCGATGCCGACATCGGCTTGGATGGTGCGGCTGAACACCTCCATGCCCTCGGTCTCGACCGGCAGCCCAGCCGCCTTGTCCAGGGCCTGCTGCGCGGCGTCCCGGGCAGCCTCGTAGTCGATGGCCTGCTGGATCAGCGGTTCGGCGAAGATCCGAGCGAACACGAAGGCGAGCAGCCCGCCGATGGCGCCGGCCAGGAGGCCGCGCAGGATGAGACGTTTCGCCATATCGAGTTGGTCCTTGGTCGCGGTCCGGCGGGTCAGTGGCAGGGGAAGCCGAGGAAGTGCCGGCCGTCGTGGACGAACTCGTGGATATGCGTGTCGTTGCCGAAGACGCTGACCGCGCCCTGGTCGACGCCGATGAAGTAGTACACGGCCAGGGCCAGCAGCACGCTGCCGACCAGCCAGAGGATGGCCCGCGAGGCGGGCAGCACCAACGGCGTGGTGGTCGCGACAGGCTGAGAAAGAGAACTCAAGGCAGATGCCTCCTTCAGGGATCGGGCGTCCCTCGTACGGATAGGGCGTGGCGACGGCTGAGTATCTGACTGACGAACCACCCCGGTGGGGGCCCGCTCACAGTGGCGCGACCGTGCTGGATCTCCCCCAGCTTCCTCACGCCGTCACAACCGAAACACTATGAGGCGGCGCTGACCGCGTCAATCGGACAGGCCCGGCCGCAACACCGGCGCGCTCAGGTCGGCTGCGGGTTGGCCGACTGTTCCGATGCCAGGTAGGCGATACAGGGGGAGAGTCGCACATGACGGGTATTCGGCGCAGGGTCCTGGCCATGGGCGTGGTCGTCGCGGTCGCGGCGGGCGGGCTGGTCGGATCGGGCACCTCCGTCCTGGCAGACGGTGCGAGCGTCTCCGACGGGATGCAGACCCAGTCGGATGTCGACGCCGCGCAGGGCAGCCCCGGCAACAGCAGCAACCAGGGCGGATGGGCCGACATGGCGGGCGGCCTCACCGCCCGTCCGTATGTCACGGCGATGAGCGTGACCAACGGCGGCACGACCACCCCCGTCCTGACCGCGAACGCGCCAGCGGCCGTAGATGTGGTGCCCGGCCACCTGGGCGCCGTCGTCGCGCCGGTCAACCTCTGCCCGGCGGGGCAGCCGGAGCAGGCAGGCCAGTGCTACTCGACGCCGAACCGGGTCGCGCTGACCGTCGTCTACGGCGCCGACGGCGGCGGCAACGGCTGGGACTTCGCCGCCCCCCGCGCGCAGACCCTTACGCCGGCCGTCACCGAGGACACCGTCATCGACATGACGATCGCGTTGAACACGCTCGGTAGCAGCCTGCGCTGGAGCTGGCTCAACGGCCACCTGATCGACTGGCGCACCGAACACCTCGGCCAGGACAACGCCACCGTTCGGGTGCGATTCCGGCCGGCCGTCGCCCCGTCCGTGGACTGGAACACCGCGCCGCCGAACAACGGCTGCACCGCCACGCCGATCTTCAACTGCGACATCGCGCAGGCCCAGGGCGAGAGGCTCGCCGCCACGCTGCTGTTCAGCCTCGACGACACGCTCGACCCGGCGCTGACCGGCGCGGTGTTCGCGACCCGCAACGCCATCGCCGGCTTCCTGCAGCCCGGCGGCACCGCGGCCGCGCCGCTGCTCGACATTCAGGCGGCCTCCGCGCACCTTACGTCACTCGGCGCGCTGCAGAAGGGGACGATCGAGGCGTTTCTACCGTCCGGCGTCCTGCTCAACCTCTATGGCGTGCTGCCATCCGACGCGGCCTCGTTCTTCAGCACGATCCGCACCGGCAGTGCCGGTGCCAACGACCCGCCCACCTACGCGCCGTGGGCTGCGTCGGCTACCCGCTCAGAGGGGGTGCTCGTGACCGTGGACAACATCACGTTCAGCGCTCCGGTATACAAGCTCAAAAGCAAGCTTCCGCGAACGGCGACCTCGGGCAAGGCGGTCAGGAAAGTCACGACGGTGCATGCCAGCGTCGCCGCCTGCACGACGAAGGCGCCCTGCCTGGCGACCGTCTACAAGCTCAACAAGGCTGGAGTCTCGCGACAGGTCGGCGCGCGCACCGCCGTGCTGGGCAACCGCGCCGTGACGACAACGGCGGTCGCGCTCAGCGTCGCATCCACCGTCCTCAGCAAGGGCGACCGCTACCTGCTCGTCGTGCGCAACAAGAAGACCAGGCGGCCCATCGTCTCGTCCCTGGGCGGCGTCACCTGACCGCCCAGGAGCGCCCTCGGTCACCACATTGAGGCGCCTGTGCAACAAGGCCGATCCTGGGGAAAGCTGGACGTGACCGCCTGCATCGCCGACGAACAACGCCATGCCCCGCAGGATGTGGCCGGTCAAGCGGCATGATCGTATTCGTGCCCGGGGCGGTCAGGCGAAGTCGGTGGCGGCGGTCGTGGAGTAGCGGCTCATCACCTCGGCGGTGACCTGCGGTGTCGGTGTCCGGCCAGCGCCGGCGATGTCGCGCAGGTCGCGGAAGTACTGTACGTACAGGTCGGGGGTGAAGGTGTTGACCATGACGACGGGCTGGTCCCCGGGGTTGGCGAAGGTGTGCGGGACACCGGGCGGAACCATCACCAGGGTGCCGGCCGGCGCCTCGTGCACGGTTGTCCCGACGGTGAACCGGGCGGAACCTGACACGACATAGAATCCCTCGTCGTGCTCGGCGTGGCGGTGCTGGGGCGGGCCTTCGCTGTGTGGGGCGAGGGTGATCTCGCCGATCCCGAGCCGATGGCCGGTGGTGCTGCCGTCCTCGACGAGGCGGATCCGCGCTGGTCCCAGGTCGATGACTTCGCCTTCGTTGGGGCCGACGATCGAGACGTCCTTCATGGTGCACTCCCGTGTTGCTCGGATTTATCGTGAGGGCATGCTCTCATTATTGAGGTAAACTTGCTACTGTGGTGTGGTGCCGAATCGCGAACCGATGACAGCGCAGAGCCCTACCGGCCGCGCGAACCAGAAGCTGCGTACCCGCACCGCCATCATGCGGGCTGCGGTCGAGTTGATGCGCACGGGTCGGGAAATCACCATGCTCGAGGTGGCTAAGGCGGCGCTGGTCTCCGAGGCCACCGCCTACCGCTACTTCCCTGATCTGGCCAGTCTGTTGCAGGAGGCGACGGCCGGGCAGATGCCGACGCCGGTCGAGGCCCTGCGGGCAGTGGCGGATTCCCGGGACCCGGTAGTGCGTGTGGCGGCCGCGACCGAGCACCTGCTGCGTACCGTCCTGGATTTCCAGGGGGCGACCCGGGCGATGATCGCCGCCACCATTACTCGTCCGGCCAGAGCGGACGCCCGGCCCCGCCTACGCTTCGGGCTGATCGAGTACGCGCTCTTGCCGCTGGACGGTGTCCTGAGCGCGGCCGCCCGTCGGCAGCTCGAGAATGATCTCGCCGTCGTGGTGAGCGCTGAGGCCCTCTTCTGTCTGACCGATCTGTGCGGGCTGGGGCCCGAGGAGGCCATCGCCAGCGTCGTGCACACCGCGACGACGCTGACCCGGGCGGCCGTGTCCGAGAGCACCACGACGCCCGGCTGACCGTGCGCTCGGGCCTCGCGATGTCGGGCAGTCCCACTGCGCCCACTACGGCTACTGCGCCCACTACGGCTACTGCGGCCACTGCGGCACATGACGTCTTGGACATGCTGATCCTTGCTGGTCAGGCCCAGTTTGGCCGCTGCGGCTGGACCGCTACGGCTACGGTCTACCCGAATGGATCTGGCACAGGCTGACCTGATGGACCCGTACCCCGACCACCGCATGAACCCGGCACTTTCACCGCTTGCCGGCCACCCGCAGGGGTCGCTGGCGACTCCTGCTTGCCGAAGACCTTGCGGAGGTGACCCTGACGAAGCGGTACGTCCCGCGGCCGGCGCGCTCGCGTTGGACAATGTCAGACCACTAATTTATGAAAGTAGACTTGCATAACGCGACCTGACTCTCTAAGCTCATGAGAGTCAACAACCACGAAGCGAAGGTGCTCTCATGACTACTCGAACTGTTGAACTCAGTGACGGACTGCAGATCACCGTCGACGAGCACGGCGACGCGAACGCCTCTGGCGGCAGCGGTGTTCTTCTGCTGCACGGCGGCGCCGGTCCTCGGTCGATGGCCGGGATGGCGGCGGCACTGTCCGAGCACGTTTACGTGATCAGGGCCACCCATCCCGGCTTCGACGGGACGCCCCGGGTGCCGTGGCTGGACACGGTCGGCGACCTCGCCGACGCCTACCTGGACCTCCTGGGCGAACTCGGTCTGCAGCAGATGATGGTGATCGGCAACTCCTTCGGCGGCTGGGTCGCCGCCGAGATGTCCTTGCGCGACATCGACCGGCGCATCGCTTCCATGGTCCTGCTCAATGCCACCGGCATCCGCCCGGACCGGGCCGACCAGATCACCGACATCCGCCAGCTGCCACCGCCCGCCATCGGCGAGCTCGCCTTCCACAACCCGGCGCTGCGCCCCAATCCGGCCGAGCTGACCGATGAGCAGCGGGCCGGCATGGCCGCCAACCAGAAGGCCATGGGCCTGTACGCCGGCGATGACTTCGTCTTCGCCCCGAAGCTGCGCCATCGGCTGCATCGGGTCACGATCCCCGTGCTCGTCGCCTGGGGCACCGAGGACGGCGTGCTCACGACCGACTACGGACGCACCTACGCCAGCACCTTCGTCAACGGCCAGTTCCAGGCGATCCCCGAGGCCGGCCACTTTCCCCACATCGAACAGCCCGGCGCGGTCATGTCCGCCATCGGCGACTTCGTCGAGAACGTGGTCAAGCCCGACGGTTCATGACGGTATAGGAGGGTGTCGAACGTACGGCAGCCCTCCCGTTCAAGCCGTCGGCAACAGCGACGACCGCGCTGCTCGGCGACATCTGGCGAGCCAGGGCAACCGGGCTGACGCTTCGGCCGGCGGCCAGTCTCGATGAGCTCCGTATTGTCGGCTAGTCGCTGGGATGCGCGAAAGGTAGCCGAGAGGCCCGGACCGGGTAAGCGGTCCGGGCCTCTCGGCTGACGAGCGGGTCCCGCGAATGCCCCTTCGGCGACATGAACTGTTGCCGCCGCCTCAGTCGACCGAGCGCGGGCCGTCGTGGTGGCGTACGAAAGCGGTCTGATCGTGCCCACCACACCGCCGGGCTGAGCGGCTCGCGGGGTACCCGCACGATTCTTGTCGCACCCATCGGATACAACTACGGCCACTGTTCTTGAGGAGGTCTGGTTGTGGCAGAGGACGGCGTCGCCTACGAGCGACGTAGCGCGGCGTCAGTCATCGCGCCGGTGGAGCCGAGAAAGCTGGCCAAGGTGCCCTTCGTCGAGCTGGCCGAGGGGCGGCTGCACGGCGTGGTGTCGAGCGGCTCGGACATCTCGCGGGTCTACGTCTCGTCGATCACCGCGGGCGAGCACGGGCTGAGCTGCAATACCAACAACAACCGGCCGTGCGGCGGCCTCAGCGGGGCAGCTGCCTGCAACCACCTCCGCGCCCTGGTCGACGCGGCAGTGGCGCAGTACGGACCCGAGCGGGTCGCCCGCTACCTGAAGTCGGAGGTGCCCTCGCCCGGCGATGACCTGTGGACCGGCCTGCACCCGACGGCCGCGCCGGGTCACGCCGCCGAAGTGTTCAGCAGTTTCCTGCGCCACCTCGCCTATCTCGAGCTGCCGTCCACCACCGAGCCGCTGCCCGAGCTGCAGTGGTTCCCGGCCGCCGCGGCGGTGCGCTGATGCTCGGCGACGCGCTGCGTGCGCAGCCCGCCGGTCTCGCCGAGGTGTCAGCCCTGGTCGACGGCCTGGATGACACCCTTGTGCACGGTTTGACCAGGATCGATGCGGAACGGGCCGCGGCCCTGGAAGCGCTGGCCGCGGCCGTCGGCGGGTCGCCGCTGGCCGACCGGGCCGCCGACTCCATCGGCAAGATCATCGCGGGCACGGTGACCGACGAGCACCTGGCCGCGCTCGCCGGCGTACGCACGGCGCTGCTCGGCGCCGCCCACGACGCGCTGCTGGCCGGGCTCGACGCCGGGCTCGGTCGGGCCCGGGAGCCGTGGTCCGGCACAGCGGTCCCGGCGGAGCCGGACCATCGACTCGCCGGCGGGCGGTCCTGGCTGCGGGAGCTGGCGATCGCCGGCTGGCGTGGCGTCGACCACGAGCTGGCCGGCGGCGGCGCGCAAACCATTCAGGCCCTGACCGGCGACCCGTCCTCGCGGCGCCTGGCCGTGCTGCTCGACGGGTTCGGGGCCGAGCTGCGGGCCGCCGCGCCCGTCGGCACACTCGACCGGATCCCGGTGCGCCGGTGGGCAGATCTCTGGACCCGTGCCCTGCTGCTCAGTCAGGACGGTTATCCCGGCTTCGAGCCGGCACCGGTCGACGGCCGGCTGCTGATCCTGGGCGTGGATCTGCACGAGCACCCGACCGTCTTCCAGGCCCAGGTGCACGGGCTTCTGGAGACCGCCGACGGCGTACGGCTGGTCCGGGCCGGCGTGGCGGCGGCGAAGGTCGACACGATCAGCGGCCCAGCCGCCTGGCGGATGCTGGTCGCCTTCCCGATCCTGCGTACCGCGCTCGTCGAGCACCGCTCAGTCGAGGTGACCAGGATGCCGCTCACCGCCGCGGGCGACCTGCTCTGGGACGAGTCCCGCGCCGCGGCGGGTGAGCCGGCCGACCCGTTCGCGATCGCCCGGGTCCAGCTCGGCGCCGCGATTGCCGGGCCACCGTCCCCGCTCGACCGGCACCCGGCGGCCATCGCCGAGCCCGTCCTGCTGGAGGGCTACCCGGCCGGCGAGGAGTCGTTCGACCTGGGCGGCGTGGCCCTCGCACTGGACCGGGACCGGCTGCCCGCGGCCGGCCCGCTCACCCCGGCGCTGGTCGCCGGCTCCACCGCCTGCCTCGGCCTGCTGCGCTGGGACGGCGGCCGGTGGGCGGTGCAGCCGCTCGCCGTGCAGACCGTGCTGAAACGCAAGCCGGTCGCCGTGCACACCGGCGACTGGGCACTCGGCCCCACCGAGGCCAAGGCCGCGAAGGCGGAGGCGACCGCCGGCACGGCGGTCGACGTGCTGCGCGAGCGCGCGGGAAGGCTACTGCGCACGTGAGCGGCGACGAGAGCAGACGACAGGCGCTCTACTGGCGCCTCCTGGCCCGGCTCTTCGACCCGGAGGAGCAGGCCGCGCTGGAGTCGGCGAGCGTGGCGATCGTCGACGACCTCGGCCTGCCGCCCGCGCTGCTCGACCCGGCCATCTCGGTGGACACGGTGGTGCAGCGGTTCCCGCGGCTCGAGGCCGAGTTCGACGGGCTGATGACGATCGCCGAGGAGGATCGCGACGGTACGGTACGCCGGGCGGCTCTGGTGTCGAAACTGCTGCTCAACGTGTTCGCGACCGGCTCCGGCAACGTTTCCGCCGAGCAGCTGACCCGGTGGCAGGCCGACGCGGGCTGGTTCGAGCGGGCGCTGGGCTGCGAGCCCGGGCAGGTGCGTGGCCGGGCCGCGGCGGCCGGCGTGCCGGGCGGTGCCGCGGGTGCGGGCCCGGGAGCCGGGCCGCATGTCCACCTGGCACCGGTCCTGGCCGGGATCGAAGGCGACCTGATCAAACGGATGCGGCTGCGCGAGGTGCTGGCCGACAACCGGCTCGCCAGGCAGCTCACCCCGAGCATGTCGCTGATCGAGCAACTCCTGCGGGACAAGGACAACCTCGACGGAGTCGCCCTGGCCAACGCCAAGGCACTGATTCGGCGCTTCGTCGACGAGGTCGCCCAGGTGCTGCGCACCCAGGTCGCCCAGGCCGGCACCGGCACGGTCGACCGGTCCATCCCGCCCAAGCGGGTCTTCCGCAACCTGGACATCGATCGGACGATCTGGAAGAACCTGCCCAACTGGAGCCCCGAGGACGAGCGCCTGTACGTGGATCGGCTCTACTACAGGCGGACCGCGAAACGGGTCACCCCCGCCCGGCTGATCGTGGTGGTGGACCAGTCCGGGTCGATGGTGGACGCGATGGTCAACTGCACGATTCTCGCCTCGATCTTCGCGGGACTGCCCAAAGTGGACGTGCACCTGATCGCGTACGACACGCGGGCGCTGGACCTCACGCCGTGGGTGCACGACCCGTTCGAGGTGCTGCTGCGCACCCAGCTCGGCGGCGGTACGGACGGCACTGCGGCGATCGACCTGGCGAGACCGAAGATCGCCGACCCGCGCAACACCGTCGTCGTCTGGATCTCGGACTTCTACGAGTGGCGGGAGCAGGCCGTCTTCGACGGGATGGCCGCGATGCACCGGTCCGGCGCCCGGTTCATCCCGGTCGGGTCGGTCAGCAGCGGCGGTCACCAGAGCGTCAACCCGTGGTTCCGCCAGCGTTTCAAGGACCAGGGCACCCCGGTGCTCTCCGGCCACATCAAGAAGCTCGTCACCGAGCTCAAGAACTTCCTCGCCTGACCGAGTAGCAAGGACCGAGTAGCAAGGAGAGACACCCATGAGCAACGAACTGCTGCGCGCTCCCGCCGAGGTCAAGTACGCCGAGGAGCTCGACTGGCTCGAGTCGGTCGACGACGGGCCGAAGCCGTTCTCCTGGCGGCTCAGCCCGAAGATGGTGCGCCTGTTCATCCTCGGCTCCGAACGCGCCGACGGCCTCGATCGGCAGATCGCGCAGAAGTGGTTCGGCGACCGCAGCTTCGTGGAGCGGTCCGTCGTCACGCTCGCCTCCGACCGCGGCCTGCTGCTGATCGGCGATCCCGGCACCGGCAAGAGCTGGCTGGCGGAGCTGCTCTCGGCCGCGATCAGCCGCAATTCCACGCTCGTCGTGCAGGGCACCGCCGGCACCACCGAAGACCACATCAAATACTCGTGGAACGTCGCGATGGTCATCGCCAAGGGCCAGTCCCGCGCGTCGATGATTCCCTCGCCGATCATGACCGCGATGGAGGGCGGTGTGATCGGCCGCTTCGAGGAGCTCACCCGCTCCACCAGCGACGTCCAGGACGCCCTGATCTCGATCCTCTCCGAGAAGTACGTCTCCATCCCCGAGCTGGACGAGGACAACATCGTCTTCGCCAAGCCCGGCTTCTCCGTCATCGCCACGGCCAACAGCCGCGACCGGGGGGTCAACGACCTCTCCTCCGCCCTCAAACGTCGGTTCAACTTCGTCCGGATCCCGGTGGTGACGAACCGCAGGAGCGAGGCGGAGATCGTCCGATTCCGTACGGAAGAACTGCTGCGCCGGCACAACATCGAGCTGGCGGTGCCGCCGACCCTGCTCGACGTGCTGCTGCAGAGCTTCGCCGACCTGCGCGCCGCCGCCACCACGGCCACCAGCGACGACGAGCGGCTGGAGTCGGCGCTCTCGACCGCGGAGCAGATCGGCGTGCTGGAGGACGCGATCCTGCACAGCACGTTCTTCGGCACCCGCGCATTGACCGCCGAGACGCTGGCCGGCTCGCTGGTCGGCTCGCTGGCCCGGCGGAGCCCGGAGGATCTGGCCATCCTGAACAAGTACTGGCATGGCGTGGTCGAGCCGCGCAGCAAGGATCACGGCGGCGAGTGGAACGGCTTCCTGGAGGGCGGCCGCCAAGCGATCGCCACCCTCTCATGAGTGGTCCCTTCGACCCGCTCCGCGCGCAACTGCTCGGCGCGGCGGAGGCGCTCGCCGGCGGTCCGGCCGCCCTGCCGGAGATCCTCGGCGGGATCGTCGACGACGTCGACCACGCCCTGCGCGAGCCGCTGGAGATCTTCCCGGTCTGCCACCACTCACCGGCCTCCGCGCTCGCGATGCTGCGGCGACTGCGGGAGAAGCAGCCGAAGGTGATCTACCTGGAGCTCTGCGAGGATCTCGGGCCACTGTTGACCGAGCTGCGCAACTGCCGGCTGCCGGTGGCCCTGCAGTCCTACGCCTGCGAGGTCGACGGCTTTCCCCAGGAGTCCGCCCCGCTCAGCGTGATTGCGCCGATCACCGAGGCGTCGGCGGAATACCAGGCCATCGCGTACGCGCTGGAGACGCCGGGGGTGGAGCTGGTGCTGGTCGACCGGTCCACCGATCACGTCTTCCAGTGGCAGCCGGCGGCCGGCCCGGACAGCCCGGTCACGCAGGCGGCCGACGGGCAGGACGACCTGCACGGCGACGCGGTCGGCGTGGAGATCGGCGATCTGCGGCCCCGCTTCGCCGAGCTGGAGGAGCATCTGCTGCACCACGGCCGGGTCCGGCACTGGTCCGAGTGGTGGGACCAGTACGTGGAGCAGCCGCTGGCCAACGCCGACCACGACACCTACCGCCAGGTGATGGTGCTGGTCGGCAGCCTCTTGCGGCGCCTCACCCCGCACGACACCCGCCGGTACGCCACCGACGAGGACCGCGAGCGGTACATGTGGACCCGCATCCGCGGGCACCTGGCCGCGACCGGCGCCGACCGGTCGCAGTGCCTCTACATCTGCGGCGCCTTCCACGCCGCCAGCCGGATTCCCGAGGCCGGCTCCGACGAGGCGGCGCCCGACTTCGCGATCACGCCCCGGTCCGCTACGACGTGGCTCTACGGGCTGATCCCGTCGAGCCACTCCGCGATCGAGGTGCAGTTCGGGCTCGCGCCCGGCTCCGTCTCCATCGCCGCGGCCACCTGGCGGAAGGCGATCGGTCGCAGCCGGCTCACCCCGTTCGAGCTGCACGGGCAGAAGGGTGGCCGGAAAGGGGTGCGGAAGCCGCTGCCCGCGCCCACCCCGGCAGCGGCCGGGCCGGTCGTCGATCAGCTCACCGGCTACCTCACCGGCCCGGCGGTGCTGGACGGGCTGGACGAGGAGGAGCTGCGCGGCTGGTGCGTCGACATCGTCCGGCTCGCCCGGCGCAACGGCTACCTGGCCAGCACCGCCGACGCGATCGCCGTCTTCGAGACGTCGATCCTGCTGGCCGGCATGCGGGGGCGGGTCCGCCCGACCCCGTACGACTTTCAGGACGCCGCGGTCACCTGCATCGAGAAGGACACCGTCCCCGGCCGCCGGGACGTGCGGCGACTCTGCGAGATCCTGCTCGGCGGCGACCGGATCGGCCAGGTCGGCTATGCGGCACTGCCCCCGCTGGCCCGGGACGTCTACGACCGGCTCGCCCCGCTTGGCCTCGCCGTGGAGCAACGCACCATCCAGCGCGCCCTACTCGATCTCGCGTCCCGCCCGGAGCTGGCGGCCTGCTCCCACCTGCTCTGGATCCTCCGCTACCTGTTACCCGACCAGGCGGTCCGCCCGATCATGGGCTCCCGCCGCCTCGGCGACAAGCCCATCCAGGAGAGTTGGGATCTCGACCTCGGCCGGCACCAGCGCACCATCATCGAGCTGGGCTACGAGGGCGTGACCGTCGAGCAGGTTCTCGAGCAGCGCCTGCGCCGGGCCGCCTGGGACCCGCAGGCGACCGCAGCCACCGCCCTCAAGGCGGTCGAGCACTCCCTGCTTTTCCTGCAGAGTCCCCGGCTGACCGCCGAACTGGGCGCCCGGGCCGTGGTGCTGCTCGCGGCCGAACGGTCCGTCGACGACGCGCCCGTGGTCCTGCGTCGCATCCGGCGGCTGCTCGCCTACTACCGGGCCCGCACACCCGTCCTGCCGGCCTGGTGCGAGCAGTTCGTCAGCGCGGGCTACGCCCACTACTGCACACTGCTGCCGATCGCCTTCGTCGAGGACGAGACCGGTCTGCGGCAGGTCGCGGCGATGCTCGGCTTCCTGTTCGGCATGGAGAGTCTGGCGCTGAGCCTCGGCTGTGACCGGACGCAGCTGGAGCTCGCGGTGCGCCAGTCGCACCCGGAAGGCCCGGCGAAGATCGCCCTGCTCTGGGCGGCCCGCCAGCAGCTGGGGGTGCTGACCCTGGCCGGCCTGCGGGAGCGGGTCGACGAACTGCTCGGCAACCCGCTGGTCGTCCCGGCCGTCCCGCAGTACGTGAGCGGGTTCGTGCAGGCGCTGGAGCCGGTGCCCCGGTTGGCGCCGTTCGTGGTCGAGACCCTGTCGAAGGCGTTCGGCAGGCTGCCCGACCCGGTGCTGCTGCCCTGGCTGCCGACGCTGATCACGACGCTGAAATCCCAGGCGGCGGAGCTGGTCCCGGTCCTGACCCGCGAGGCCGGGCGCACATTCCCCGGCACTCTGGCCGGGCTCGACTCCTGGACCGCTCCCTGGAACGCCCGACCGGCCCCGCCGGAGACCGCCGGTCCACGGCCCGCAGCCGGGGCAGCCGGTGCGTTGCTGGCCGCGCATCCGGTGACGACTGACGCACTGGCGTCGTTGCTCGACTGCGCAGGGCAGTGGTCGGCCGGCGATGATCTGCCCATCCCCGGCGCGGGCGACGCCGCCGCAGCGGCAGCACTGGTCTCGGCCCATCCCGGTGCGGCGCAGGCCCTGGCGATGCTGATCGGCGGCTGACAGCCCGTCCGGGCGTCGTGAGGATGGCTCGCGTTGCGAGGGAGGTGTGCCATCCGGTGGGTATCGCGGGCGGATCGGTGACTGCCGGGATGGTTCCGGATTCGACGAGCGGCCGGTCCGCGAGGTGGAAACGGGCTGTCTCAAGGTGAGACATGGTGGTGTGGTGCGTCGGGGTGTGATGCCGGTATGGAAGCGACCACCTTTGCTGAGCTTGCCGGGATGCTGGCCAGGTTCGGTGCGATCGGGGTGGCCATCGCTGCGGTGAACGTCTTCGCGCTGCGCATGGTGCGCATCGAGGAGATTCCCCGGTGCGTCCAGGGGCGGATCCGGTGGTGGGGCGCGCACAACTCAGCGTTCCTGCTGGCCTGTGCTGTCCTCACCGCGATCAGCCTGGGCGCGCTCGCGATCGCCTGACCAAGCGACATCGCGCTGCGCCCAGCGCTGGGTGCGGCAGATCGCCTGACCAAGCGGCATCAGGCAGCACCCCCAGAGTTGGGCGTGCGGCGGCTCGACCCGCGAGGGTCTGGACGGGGTCAGCGGATGACGGCGTCGATGATCAGGTAGGCGTTCAGGCCGATGATCAGGGTGGCGACCGTGGCCGCCGCCGCAGTGGTCAAGCGGTGGTTGACGAAGGCGCCCATGATGTCCCGGCGCCTGGTCACCAGCAGCAGCGGCACCAGCGCGAACGGGATCCCGAACGACAGCACCACCTGGGAGATCACCAGGCTGTCGGTCGGCGGCAGGCCCAGGCCGAGGACCAGCAGCGCCGGTGCCATCGTCACCGCCCGCCGGACCGTCAGCGGGATCCGCCGTCGGATGAAGCCCTGCATCACGACCTGCCCGGCGTACGTGCCGACGCTCGACGAGGACAGGCCGGAGGCGAGCAGCGCGACCGAGAACGCCAGCGCCGCCCCGCCGCCGACCATCTGGGCCAGCCCGTCGTGCGCGGCCTGGATCGAGTCGATGTCGGAGCGACCGCTCTTGTTGAACAGGGCGGCCGCCACGACCAGCATCGTGAGGTTGATCAGGCCGGCCGCGCCGAGGCCGATCACCACGTCGAGGCGTTGGAAGCGCAGCAGTTCGCGCTTCTCGGCGTCGTCGCGGCAGGCGACCCGGGACTTGGTCAGAGCGGAGTGCAGGTATATGACGTGCGGCATGACGGTGGCGCCGATGATGCCGCAGACCAGCAGCAGACTGTCGCCGCCGGCGAGGCGCGGGACGAGCCCGCCCGCGACACCGGCCGGATCGGCGCCGACGACGATCAGGTCGTACAGAAATCCGAGCGAGACGATGCCGAGCAGGGCGACCACCGCGAGTTCGAAGCGGCGATAGCCGCGCTGCTCTAAAGCCAGAATGGCGAAGGCGACGGCGGCGGTGATCAGACCCGCCGGGAACAGCGGTACGTGGAAGACCAGGTAGAGGCCCACAGCGGCACCGACGAACTCGGCCAGGTCGGTGGCCATCGCGATGATCTCGGCCTGCACCCATAGCCCGCGCGAGACGGGCCGGGGCAGGTGCTCGCGGCACAGTTCCGGCAGGTCGCGGCCGGTGGCCACGCCGGCCTTGGCGGACAGGTACTGGACCAGCATCGCCGTCAGGTTGGCGACGATGATCACCCAGACCAGGGTGTAGCCGAACTTCGCTCCGGCGGTGAAGTTGGTGGCGAAGTTGCCCGGGTCGACGTAGGCGACAGCGGCGACGAAGGCCGGCCCGAGCAGGGCGACGGTTCCGCGCAGGCGCCCACGCGAACGCAACTCGCGCAGGGCCGACGCGACGTCAGGCAGTGCGGTGACCGAGGGCGCCGCAGTGGCGGCGGTTAGTGCTGCGCGGTCGCCTATGAGGGCGAGTGGTGCCGCGCGGTCGCCTATGACGGTGGGTGAGGCCGCGCGGTCGCCCATACCGGCGGGTGAGGCCGCGCGGCCCAGGACGGCGGGTGGTGCCGCGCCGTCGCCCATGATCGGACCCACGTCTCTGCTATCCGACCGACGGGCCGAGGCCCAGCGACTGCGGGGTGCTGGAGTCGGGGGACGGTTGCCGCAGGCCCTCGTCGAGCGGGCCGAACTCGGTCATCAGTGCGGCGCTGCCGCCCCACGGCGTCTGCTCCTCGGCGACCAGCGTGTTGGTCGTCAGCAGCAGCCCGGCCACGGATGCGCCGTTCTGGAGGGCCGACCGCGCCACCCGCAGCGGGTCGACGATGCCCATCTCGATCATGTTGCCGAAGCGGCCTTCGAGCGCGTCGAAGCCTTCGTCCGGGCCGAGCTGGGCGGTCCGGCTGACCACTTCGGCGCCGGAGTAGCCGGCGTTCGCGGCGATCAGGAACGCCGGTTCGGTGAGCGCCCGCCGGACGATGTCGACCCCCGTGGCGTAGTCGTCCTTGACCTCGAGGTCGTCGAGCGCGCTGTCGGCGTGCAGCAGGGCCGCGCCGCCGCCGGCGACGATGCCCTCGGCCATCGCCGCCCGGGTCGCCGACAGCGCGTCCTCGACCCGGTGCTGCAGCTCCTTGAGCTCGGCGTTCGTCGGGGCGCCGACCTTGATCACGCCGACCTTGCCAGAGAGCGAGCCGATCCGTTCGGTGAGCAGGTCCTCGTCCGCGCCGAACCGGGCGCGTTCCAGCTCGGCGCGCATCTGGGTGAGCCGGAACTCGACCGCTTCCGGTGACCCGCCGCCGTTGATGATCGCGGTGTGGTCGGCGTCGACCCGGACCTGCGCGGCCCGGCCCAGCTGGTCGATCGTCATCGTCTCCAGCGTGAAGCCGGAGTGCCGACTGTAGACGGCGCCGCCGGTGATCGCGGCGATGTCTTCGAGTTTGTGCAGCCGGCGATCGCCGAAGCCGGGCGCGCGTACCGCGACGCACTGGAAGATGCCGTTGACGTGGTTGTGCGTCAGCATCGACAGTGCGGTGCCCTCGACGTTCTCGGCGATGATGATCAGCGGCCGCGGCGCCCGCATGATCTTGTCGAGCAGCGGCATCAGCTGCTGCACCTTGGTGATCTTCTCGCTGCACAGCAGGATGTAGGGGTCGTTGACGATCGCCTCAAGCCGGGCCGGGTTGGTGACCATGTAGGGCGACAGGTAGCCGTTGTCGAACTCGAAGCCCTCGACGAAGTCGACGCTCATCCCGTGCCGCGGCGACTCCTCGACGGTCACGATGCCGCCGTCGCCGACGGTGTGCAGCGCCTTGGCGATGACCGCGCCGACCGAGTCGTCGTCGTTGGCGGAGATCGCCGCGACCCGGGCCAGCTCCTGCTCGGTCGAGACCTGCCGGGCGACCGTGCGCAGCCGCTCGACCAGCCGGTCAACGGCAAGATCAACCCCTCGTTTCACGAGTACGGGATTAGCGCCGTTCCCGATGGCCGTCATGCCCTCGCGGATGATCGCCTGGGCGAGCACCGTCGCCGTCGTGGTCCCGTCGCCGACGATATCGTTGGTCTTGATAGCGGCTTCCTTGACCAGTTGCGCGCCCATGTTCTCGAACTGGTCCTTGAGGTGGATCTCCCGAGCGATGGTCACACCGTCGTTGGTGATGACCGGGGAGCCGGTGATCTTCTCCAGGATCACGTTGCGCCCCTTGGGGCCGAGCGTCGATTTGACCGCCTCGGCCAGCTTGTCGACACCGTTCAGTAGCAGGGTCCGCGCTTCCGCGCCGAATCGCAGTTCCTTGGCCATCGCGGGTTTCTCCTTAGCGCGCATGCGGGCGGGTGATGGTGCAGGCAGACGGCAGGGTCAACGGTTGTGCTCCCCGGCACCGTCGGTGTCGTAGCGGTGGCGGAGCATGCCGCGGCAGATGCCGGTATTCGCGTCGAGACTGGTCCGGGTGAGTCGCGCCCGGCGCAGGTGCAACGGCACCGCGTCGACGCCGACCGGCTCGCCGGACTTCGGCTCGATCAGCAGCGGCGCGTCGTCGCCGGCCGGCAGCCCCAGCTCCGAGCGGCGGCGGCGCAGCCGGTCGAGAGCGGGTGAGCGGGGCACCTCGGCGAGGGTGAGAGCTGCCAGGTCGGCGGGTGCGGCGCCGGCGTCGACGAGCGGCCGGCACACCTGGTCGGTGCCGGCGAGTACGGACTTGCGGACGAAGTCGGCGCGCAGCCCGTCCAGCTCCCCGATCGCCTCACCGTCGAAGGACCGGGCGAAACCCGCCCGGGCGGCGACGCCGCCGTTGATCGCGTCGGCCGCGAAATGGCCGTCCAGCACCACCTCCGTACGCCGGACGCCGTCCAGCGCGGACACCGCGTCGTAGGCGTCGGCCACCATCAGGTAGGCGAAGTTCGGGGCGCAGAAGTAGGTCGGCAGGCGCAGGTGGACCTCGGCCGAGCCGTCCCCGGAGACCTCGGCCGAGGCCACGAAACCCAGTGCGGTGATGGGCTCGTCCAGCTCGGGATCGCGTACCTCGGCCAGAGCGGCCAGGACACGCGATCCCATCGCGTCGGCGATCATCATCCCAGCGAGGCCGACGGCGACCCGGAGCTGACGCCGATCGCGTCGTCCCGGGCCGCCGGAGCCCCCTCGCCCGCGTCGAGCTGGTATTCCTCGGGCACGTCGATGCCGTAGAGCTTCGCGGCGTTCAGCCCGAGGATCTTCTTCTTGCTCGCGGTGGTGAGCCGCGGATAGTCCGAGTACTCGTCACCGGGCGGGTAGTCCCAGTCGACGAAGCCCTCGATCTGCCACTTCGGCTCCCAGATGCCGTAGTCGCTGCCGAAGGTCATCTTGTCCTCGCCGACCCAGAACAGCAGCTCACCCATGACCTTCGCGAAGAACCGGGGCCGGGCGTGCATCAGTCCACCGATCACGACCGACAGGCCCGCGTACACATTGGGCTCCTGGGTCGCCATGAAGCAGAAGTCCTCGATCCGGGGCAGGCCGACGTGCTCGACGATGAAGTTGAGCTGCGGAAAGTCGGTCGCGGCGTGGTCGACGTCGGAAACGTCGAAGGCGTCCTTGTCCAGCGGCCAGATCGTCGGACCCTTGTGCACGTGGATGTTCCTGATCCCCAGCTCCTGGGCCTTCTCCAGGTACCGGTACGCCGCCGGGTCCTTCAGCGTCCAGCCCCGCGAGCCGTTGTTCCACTCGGCCGTGTAGAGCTTGACGCCGATGCTGCCGTAGCGGTCCACGTTCTCGGCGAGCTTCTTCAGCCCGTCGTCGCCGTCGCGTGGGTCGAAGCGGGTGTTGGCGATGAACTTGCCCGGGTGCTTGGCACCCAGGGCCGCGTTGCGCTCGGTGGTGTTGAAGCCCTCGGCGTACCACTCGGTGAGGTAGGTGGGCTGGAAGATCGCGATGTCCACGTGGCCGTCGTCGAAGACGTCCTTC
>JAVHVY010000351.1:0-18951 GCA_032160305.1 Actinoplanes sp. | reverse complement strand
GGGTCGCGACCGAGACGACGCTGCTGCCGATGGCCCATCTGACCGCGGTCAGCCACTCGGTCGCGGAGATCCGCAACGTCGTCGGCCGACTCGCCGGCGCCGGTATCCGCAACCTGCTCGCCATCCGCGGCGACCCGCCGGGCGACCCGATGGGCGAGTGGGTCCAGCACCCCGACGGCGTGCTCTACGCCGAGGATCTGGTCCGGCTGATCCGCGAGATCGGCGACTTCAGCGTCGGCGTCGCGGCGTTCCCGTACAAGCATCCGAGGTCGCCTGACGTCGAGTCGGACACCCGGAATTTCATCCGCAAATGCCGGGCCGGGGCGGATTTCGCGATCACCCAGATGTTCTTCGAAGCGGACGAGTATCTGCGCCTGCGGGACCGGGTCGCGGCGGCCGGGTGCGCGACGCCGATCGTGCCGGGCGTGATGCCGGTGACCCGGATGGCGACCATCGAACGGTCCGCACAGCTCTCCGGCGCACCCTTCCCGCCTGGGCTGCTGCGGCGCTTCGAACGGATCGCCGGCGACGAGCAGGCCGTCCGCGAGCTGGGCGTCGAGCTGTGCAGCGGGATGTGCCGGCGGCTGCTCGACGAGGGCGTGCCGGGCATCCACTTCATCACCTTGAACCGGTCGACGGCGACCCGCGAGGTGTGGCAGCAACTGGCTTCCCCCGTCACCTCCCCGGGGTGAAGGGCGGGACTTAGGCGACTGTCAATTCGTGCACCCGGGTGCCGTCCGGCTCCCGGCGGTAGACGGAGAGCGTGCGGGCCCAGCCGGTAACCGCGAGATCGGCGGCGGCGCGGATCATCCGGTCCTGGTCCGGGCCCGGCGGGCGGCGCCCGATCGTCATGTGCGGAACGAAGCGTTCTGAGCGGGGTAGGCCCAGCGTGCTGTGGACCGCCTCGTGCAGCCGGGCGATCTCGACGCCGCCGCGCTCGGCCAGCAGGAACAGATACTCGTCGTCCCAGACCGTCGGGGCGCCCAGGCGCAGGGCGAACGGCTTCGGCTTCGCCTGCGCCAGGAGATCGCGCAGCTCGTCGAGACCCCGATCCCAGTCGAACGGGAAAGCGATGGTCACGTGCCCGGCGACGAACCCGCCGAGCGGATCCCACCGTCGGCGGAACCGTTCCACGGCCGACGTCTCGGCCTCGGGATAGATAACGGCCACCCGCTTCGTCACCGCGCCATGATCGCATCGCCGTCGTTGTGCCACCGCACTGCGGTCCAGCCAGCCCGCGCGCGTCAGCAGCTTGACGGCGGGTGCCCCGACAGCCGGGCGGCGCCGCCGGTGCGGCACGCGCCGGCACCGAGCCGCCGGCCTGCGCGGTTGCGGGTCGCTGCCCGGTCGCGCCCGGGGCCGGTCACGGGGCGACGAGGCGTTCCGTCCAGGACCAGACCTGGTCGGCCAGGTCGGGGTCGAGTGCGGTCGGGCTCGGGGTGACCGGGCCTTTGGCGGTGAAGTAGGCCCCGGTGGTGTCGACCAGTTCCGGGTCCGTGGCCAGGCGGACGACCGGGATGGCGGCCCGTTCGGGGCTGCGCTGAAACGGGCGGCTCAGCCGCAGGAAGAGGCCGAATGCGCCGGTGGCGTCGCGGCCCAGGCCGGTGCGGACGAAGCCGGGGTCGGCCGAGTTGACGGTGACTCCGGAGCCGCCGAGACGGCGGGCCAACTCGGTCATCGCCAGCAGGTTGAGCAGCTTGGTGGTGGCGTATGTGCCGGTCTGCGAGAAGCTGGTGGCCAGCGCGTCCAGATCAACGGTCCTGATCTGGCGGTGCGACGCCGAGGAGACGGTGACGATCCGGGCGGGAGCGTTCGCGGCCAGGTGCTCGCTGAGCAGCCGGGCGAGCAGGAACGGCGCCAGGTGGTTGGTCGCCAGGTCGCCCTCGAAACCCTCGGCGGTCAGCTCGCGCCGGGGCCGGGCGACGGCCGCGTTGAGGATGACGACGTCGAGCTGCGGATAGCGTCCGATCACCTCGGCGGCCAGGGCGCGCACCTCGGCGAGCAGGGCCAGGTCGGCGATCAGTACGTCGACGTTTGCGCCCGGCTCCTGCCGGCGGATCAGGCCGGCGGCCGTGTCCGAGCGGGCCGGATCGCGCCCGACGAGCACGACCCGGGCGCCTCGGGCGGCCAGCGCGGCCGCGGCGGCCGCCCCGATCCCGCCGGTGCCCCCGGTGATCAGACACGTCGCATCAGTCATCCGTCCTGTTTACTCCGTCGCCGGAACCTCGGCTGACCCGGGTGTCGAAGCGGTACCGCATGGCCGGGCTGTCGATCCGGTGGCAGCGGCCTACTTCTTGCCGACGGCTTTGCGGTAGTCGCTGTTCAGGCGGCCGATCAGGGTGAGCGGGATGCCTTTGGGGCAGACCGTCGTGCATTCGCCGGCGTTGGTGCAGCCGCCGAAGCCGGCCTCGTCCTGGGCCGCGATCATGTCGAGGACGCGGGCGTGGCGTTCCGGCTGGCCTTGCGGCAGCAGGCCGAGGTGGGCGACCTTCGCGGCGGTGAAGAGCATCGCCGAGCCGTTCGGGCAGGCGGCCACGCAGGCGCCGCAGCCGATGCAGGTCGCCGCCTCGAAAGCCAGGTCGGCGGCGGCCTTGGGGACTCCGGTGGCGTGCGCGTCGGGGGCCGCGCCGGTCGGGGCGGTGATGTAGCCGCCGGCCTGGATGATCGCGTCGAACGCGCCGCGGTCGACGACCAGATCCTTGATGACCGGGAACGGGGCCGCGCGCCACGGTTCGACGTCGATCGTGTCGCCGTCGCGGAAGTGGCGCATGTGCAGCTGGCAGGTGGTGGTGGCCCGCTCGGGTCCGTGCGCCACGCCGTTGATCATCATGCCGCACATGCCGCAGATGCCCTCGCGGCAGTCGTGGTCGAAGGCGACCGGGTCCTCGCCGTCGAGGATCAGCTTCTCATTGAGCACGTCGAGCATCTCGAGGAAGCTCGCGTCCGGCGAGATGTCCTTGACGTCGTAGCCGACCATGGTGCCCTTGTCGGCGGGGCCCTGCTGGCGCCACACGCGCAGCTGGATGTCCATTATCTGTAGCTCCGCGTGCTCGGGTGGACGTAGTCGAAGGTGAGGACTTCCTTGCGCAGGGTCGGCTGCTGCTCGCCGTACTCCCAGGCGGCGACGTAGCTGAACTCGTCGTCGTGGCGCAGCGCCTCGCCGTCCTCGGTCTGGCTCTCGGCGCGGAAGTGGCCGCCGGCGGATTCGGCGCGGTGCAGCGCGTCGATGCACATCAGCTCGCCCAGCTCGAAGAAGTCGGCGACCCGGCCGGCCTTCTCCAGGTTCTGGTTCAGCTGCTCGCCGGTGCCGGGCACCGTGACCCGGGTCCAGAACTCGTCGCGCAGGCCGCGGATCAGGCCGATCGCCTTGGTCAGGCCCCGCTCGGTGCGTTCCATGCCGCAGTACTCCCACATGATGTGGCCGAGTTCGCGGTGGAACGAGTCGACGGTCCGGTCGCCGTCGACGCCAAGCAGCTTCGCCAGGCGCTCCGCCACCGCACGCCGGGCGGCGACAACCGCGGGATGCTCGGCGGCGATGGTGTCGAACGGGCTGGCGGCCAGGTAGTTGCTGATCGTGATGGGCAGTACGAAGTACCCGTCGGCCAGACCCTGCATCAGCGCGGACGCGCCCAGGCGGTTCGCGCCGTGGTCGGAGAAATTCGCCTCACCCACCACGAACAGGCCCGGGATCGTCGACTGCAGGTCGTAGTCGACCCAAAGCCCGCCCATCGTGTAGTGCACGGCCGGGTAGATCCGCATCGGGGTCGCGTACGGGTCCTCGCCGGTGATCCGCTGGTACATCTCGAAGAGGTTGCCGTACTTCTCCTCGACCGCGGGCCGGCCCAGCCGCTCGATCGCGTCCGCGAAGTCCAGGTAGACGCCGAGCCCGCCAGGGCCGACGCCGCGGCCCTCGTCGCAGACGTTCTTGGCCGCGCGCGACGCGATGTCCCGAGGGACCAGGTTGCCGAACGACGGGTAGCTCCGTTCGAGGTAGTAGTCGCGTTCGTCCTCGGGGATCTCGGCCGGCGCACGGGTGTCGCCGCCGGCCTTCGGGACCCAGACCCGGCCGTCGTTGCGCAGCGACTCGCTCATCAGCGTCAGCTTCGACTGGTGGGTACCCGACTCGGGGATGCAGGTCGGGTGGATCTGCGTGTAGCAGGGGTTCGCGAACAGGGCGCCCCGGCGGTGCGCCCGCCAGCTCGCGGTGACGTTGCAGCCCTTGGCGTTCGTGGACAGGAAGAAGACGTTGCCGTAGCCGCCGGAGGCCAGCACGACCGCGTCGGCCAGGTCGGTGCTGATCTCGCCGGTGACCAGATTCCGGACGACCACACCGCGGGCCCGGCCGTCGACGACGACCAGTTCGAGCATCTCGTGCCGGGCGAACATCGCGATGTTCCCGAGCCCGATCTGGCGTTCCATCGCCTGGTACGCGCCGAGCAGTAACTGCTGGCCGGTCTGCCCCCGGGCGTAGAAGGTGCGCGACACCTGGGTGCCGCCGAACGAGCGGTTGTCGAGCAGGCCGCCGTACTCGCGGGCGAACGGGACGCCCTGCGCGACGCACTGGTCGATGATGTGCACGCTGACCTCAGCGAGGCGGTACACGTTGGACTCGCGGGCCCGGAAGTCGCCGCCCTTGACCGTGTCGTAGAAGAGCCGGTAGACCGAGTCGCCGTCGTTGCGGTAGTTCTTCGCCGCGTTGATGCCGCCCTGCGCCGCGATCGAGTGCGCCCGGCGCGGGCTGTCCTGGTAGCAGTAGGACCGTACGTGGTAGCCGGCCTCGGCCAGGGTTGCCGCCGCCGAGCCGCCGGCCAGGCCGGTGCCGATCACGATGACGGTCAGCTTGCGGCGGTTCGCCGGGCTGACCAGCTTCGCGTTGAACGTGCGGCGTTCCCAGCGGGTCTCGATCGGCCCGTCCGGTGCGGCCCGGTCGGCGATCGGCTCGCCGTTGAGGTAGAAGCTCATCGGCTCACCAGCCCGGTCAAGACGGCGAACGGCACCGACAGGTAGCCGACCACCAGGACGATGGAAAGGATCAGGGCGACGGCCTTCGCGATCCGCTCGCCACGGGCGCTCTGCTGGCCCAGGGTGCGGGCGGCGCTGAAGATGCCGTGCCGCAGGTGCAGGCCCACGGCCAGGATCGCCAGGGC
Organism: Actinoplanes sp.; assembly: GCA_032160305.1. Classification (GTDB taxonomy): domain Bacteria; phylum Actinomycetota; class Actinomycetes; order Mycobacteriales; family Micromonosporaceae; genus Actinoplanes. The sequence goes on along the minus strand of JAVHVY010000351.1, from coordinate 13,804 downwards.
GTAGCACAGGGTCACGTACCAGCGGCCCGGGGCGAAGTCGGCGACCACATTGGCGTACGGGTGCGCGCTGTCGCCGACCGGGTTCAGCGTGCCGGTGGTCAGGTCGAGGATGTGCAAGACGAGGAAGAACAGCACGATCACGCCGCCCCAGCGCATCGTCCGGGCCGCGTAACTGGCCTGGATTTTGGGGCGGTGGGCGTACCGGATCGGGCGGGCCGCTCGGGCGCGGCGGGCCAGCACCGTCGCGGCGGCGAGGTGGGCGAGCACGGCGACGGTCAGCACGCTGCGCTGGATCCACAGGAACCAGGATTCCGGCAGCACCGGGGTGCCGAGCGTGCGCAGCCAGTGCGCGTAATGGTCGAACGCGGTGTCGCCGAAGAAGATCTTCAGATTGCCGGCCATGTGCGCGAACAGGAACAGCACTAGCAGGATGCCGGTCACCGCCATCAGGATCTTCCAGCCGACGGAGGCGCGCCGCCGCTTCGTCGCCACGGGCCGGGTCGCCGGCCGGACTCTCGTGTCTACCGCCATCTTCAGGACGGTAAGGACAACCCCGCCATTCGTCTAATGCATGATGAAGGCAGTTAACATAGCCGTAGGCTATCGAGGTGCAACTTCAACAGCTCCGATACTTCTTAGCAGTGGCGGAAACGCATCATTTCACCCGCGCCGCGGAGCAGCTTGGTGTGAGCCAACCGACATTGAGTAAGCAGATTCACACCCTGGAAGCGACGCTGGGCGCTCCGCTGTTCGAACGGGTCCGCGGCGACGTCACCCTCACCGTCGCCGGTGCGACGTTGCTGCCGCTGGCCAGCCGGATGATCGCCGACGCGAACGCCGCGCGCGACGCGGTCCAGGACATCGTCGGCCTGCGCCGCGGCGAGATCCGGCTCGGCGCCACCCCCAGCCTGTGCTCGTCGCTGGTCCCGGCGGTGCTGCGCGGCTTCCGCGCCGCGCACTCCGACATCCGCCTGTACGTCAACGAGGGCAGCTCGCAGGATCTCAGCGACGCCCTGCTCGCGCACCACCTCGACCTGGCCCTGATCGTCCAGCCCGAACAGGGCGTCGACCCGGCACTGGAGGCCGCCCCGATTCTGCGCGAGTCACTGGTCGTGGCGTCCGTCGCGGACGGCCCGAAACCGACGGCCAACCCGCACCTGGCCCTGACCGAGCTGCGCGACCAGCCGCTGGTGATGTTCCGCCCCGGCTACAACATCCGCGACGTGACCCTGCAAGCGTGCCGGCGGGCCGGCTTCACCCCCCGGTTCGCCGTGGAAGGCGGCGAGATGGACGCGGTGCTGGCCTTCGTCGAGGCCGGCCTGGGCGTCGCCCTGGTGCCGAGCATGGTGCTGGTCAACCGGCCGTTGCTGCGGGCTACCCCGCTCGCCCCGCCGGGCCTGCGGCGCACGATCGCCCTGACCCAGCGCCGCCGCGCGGTCCTGCCGCACGCGGCCGAGGCCCTGAAGGCGTCCCTGCTCGGTCACATCTCGACCGGCGGCGCGCTCCCGCTCGGCGTCCGGGCCCTTTAGAACGTCAGGGCGCGGGTTTCCAGCCCAGGGCCGGGCCCAGCCGGGTGGCCGTGTCGGTGAGGATCTGCGCGTAATCGTCGTGCTCGAAGCTGAACGGTAGGGCGAAGGCGACTTCGTCGATCTCGCAGAAGGCGGCGTGCGCGTAGAGGCGTTCGGCGATCTCGTCGGACGTGCCGACCAGGTCGACGGCGAACATCATCCGGGCCGGCCCCTGCGGAGCGGCCGTGCGGGGCGTGCGTTTCGCCACGTACGCCTGATATTTGGCGCGCTGGGCGGCCGTGGCGCTGTCGGTGGGGATCACGACCAGGCCCTGCGAGACGCGGGCGGCGTCACCGTCGGGGTGATCATCGTCGTACGCCGGCCTCAGGAAACCACCGCCGGCGACCGATGATCCGGCCGGTCCGGGCGTGGCCCGCGCGTCCGGCGGTGATCCGGGGTGGGCAGAATGAGCGGATGCAGAACGATCCGAATGTACAGGCGGTGCGGGATGCCCTGGAGGCCGCCGGGTGTGTGCCCGCGCCCGAGATGGTGTCCGCGCGACTGCTGCGGGTCACCGCCGGCACCGCTGCCGACGTGGCGTAGATGCTGGTGACCCTGCACGTGTGGCGGGTGCCGATGCGGCGCATCGGCCGGGCGTTCCGGCGGATGGCGACCGAGCCGAGGCGGCTGCGTGCGCTGCCCGGCGTACGTTTCGCCAAGCTGGTCGGCACCGGCACGGGCACCGGGTTCGGCCCGGGCGACGCGGACCTGACCCGGTACGCGGCCGTCGTCGTCTGGGCCCGGGAGAGTGACGCGCGGGCGGTCGAGCGCGACTGGGCCCGGATCACCGAGTCGAGCGCCCGGGTCGACCTGAGCCCGATCGCCAGCCGGGGCACCTGGTCCGGCGTCGCGCCGTTCACGCCGAGCGGGGAGCGTACGGACGGCCCGGTCCTGGCGCTGACCAGGGCGCGGCTGCGGCCGGCGAAGGCGCTCACGTTCTGGTGCTCGGTCCCGCCGGTGGCGGCCGAGCTGCACCGGGCGCCGGGACTGCTGGCCCGCTTCGGGGTCGGCGAGGCGCCGGTCGGTTGGCAGGGGACGGTCAGCGTGTGGCGGGGTGCGGCGGAGCTGACGGCGTTCGCGTACCGTCAGCCCGAGCACCGCGCGGTGATCGCCCAGACCCCGGCCGCACGCTGGTATGCGGAGGATCTGTTCGCGAGGTTCGCAGTGCTGGACATAACGGGTGACAAGAGCGTCCTGGGATGGCGCGAGGGAAGGCAGGCGGAGCGATGAGGCTCGTGCCTTGGCAACCGGACGATCTGCTCCGGCGGCTCGACGACGTGGTGGCGGTCTACGGCGAGGCGATGGGATACCGGGCCGAGCTGCTGCAGACCCGGCGCGGCTACATCGGCGCGCACGCCCGCCGCCCCGGCTTCCGCGCGGTCGCCACGCTGACCTCCGAGGGCAAGCTGGCCGGCTTCGGTTACGGCTACACCTCCGGCGCCGGCCAGTGGTGGCACGACCAGGTCCGTTCCGCGCTCGACGAGGCGGCCCGGCAGCGCTGGCTGAGCCACTGCTTCGAGGTCGTCGAGCTGCATGTGTGGCCCGGCGCGCAGGGCCACGGCGTCGGCACCCGGCAGTTGCGGGCCCTGCTGGCGATGGCCGCCGGCGACTCGGTGCTGCTGTCCACTCCCGAGGCCGACGAGCAGAAATCCCGGGCCTGGCGGCTGTACCGCCGGTTCGGCTTCACCGACGTGCTGCGCGACTTCATCTTTCCTGGCGACGAACGCAGCTTCGCGATCCTCGGCCGTGCCCTGCCCCTGGCCGAGCGCCCGGCGACCGAGGACGCCCCGGGCATCGTCGGCATCTGAGCGATGACCCGCCGGCTCCCGGGGGCGCTGCTCGGCGCCCTGGTGCTGACCCAGATCTGCTATCCGCTGACCGCGGGCGGTCTGCGCGCCGGGCTGACCGTCCTGACCGTGCTGCTCGGCTATCTGCTGTCCGTGTCGCACGCCTGGCTCAGCCGGGGCTTGCGCAGCGTGGTGGCGCTGGTGGCGACGGCGACGCTGGGCGGCTTCGCGGTGGAGGCCGTCGGGGTGGCGACCGGATTCCCGTTCGGCGGATACGACTACTCGGGGCAGCTCGGGCCGAAACTGCTCGGCGTTCCGCTGATCATCCCGCTGGCCTGGACCTGGATGGCCTGGCCGGCCTGGCTGGCGGCGGTGCGGTCGACCCGGCGGCGGCCGGCGAGGGTGGCGCTGGCCGGGGCCGGGCTGGCCGCCTGGGATCTGTTCCTCGACCCGCAGATGGTGGCCGAGGGCTACTGGCGGTGGCCCGCGCCGACGCCCGCGCTGCCCGGCGTGCCCGGCATCCCGATCGGCAACTACCTGGGCTGGCTCGGCTTCGCACTGGTACTGATGGCTGTCCTGGCCGTCGCCGCCGGTCCGCGCGCGGCGGTGCCGGATGACCGGGACCGGCCGATCCGCGTCCTCTGGTACTGGACGTACGCTTCGTCCGTGCTCGCCCACGCCGTGTTTCTCGGACTGCCCTGGTCCACACTGTGGGGTGGCCTGGTGATGGGCGCCGTCGTCATCCCGCCAGCGGTCCGGGATATCCGAGCGGTCCGGGAAAGCCGAGCCGCACGCCTGTCAGCAGCTCGCGGGCTGAGCTGGCGTGGGCGGCCGGTGTGAGTCGCGTCGTTGTGATCGGGGCGGGTGTCGGCGGGCTGACCGCCGCCGTCCGGCTGGCCGAGGCTGGGCACGAGGTGGTCGTGCACGAGCGCGCGGTCGTGGCCGGCGGCAAGCTCGGCGTGTACGAGCGCGCCGGGTTCCGCTTCGACACCGGGCCGAACCTGCTCACCCTGCCGCAGGTCTTCGACCACCTCGGCGCCCGGCCGCAGCTGCTGGATCCGGTGGTGCGGCACGTTTTCCCGGACGGGACCGTGCTCGACTCGACCTCGTCGCATCCCGAGTTCCTCGACCGGATCGGTGTCGCCCTGGGCGCGGACGCCGCGCACGACTGGGCGCGCTTCTGGAAGCGGGCGGAACGGATCTGGGCCGCGTCCTGGCGTTCGGCGCTGCGGCAGCCGGTCAGCGCCGCCTCCCTCGCCGCGCTGTCCTGGCGCGTCGGCGATCTGGCCGCCATCGCCCCGGGCCGCACCCTGCGCGGGCTCGGCCGGCACTACCTGCGCGACTGGCGGCTGCGGATGCTGCTCGACCGGTACGCGACCTACACCGGCGCCGACCCGCGCCGCGCGCCGGCCGCGCTCGCCGCGATCCCGTACGCGGAGCTGCACTTCGGCGGCTGGTACCTGCCCGGCGGCCTCGGCACGATCGGCGCCGCGCTGCTGGCGCGCTGCGCCGCCCTCGGCGTCACCGTGCGGCTCAATTCCGCAGTGGACGACATCGTCACCGCCGACGGCCGGGTCACCGGGGTGCGAATCGGCACGGGCTTCGACCGGGCGGACTTCGTCGTCGCCAACGCGGACGCGCTGACCGTCTACCGCGACCTGCTGCCCGCGCCGCGCCGGCTCGCCGGGCTGGCCGACCGCAGCCTGGCCGGTTTCGTGCTGCTGCTCGGCGTCCGCGGGGAAACCCCGGCGCTGGCCCACCACACGGTGTTCTTCCCGCACCGCTACGACACGGAGTTCGACGCGATCTTCGGCTCGCCGGCGGCCCGGGCCCGGCCCGCGACCGCCCCGGCCGTCGTCGTCACCCGGGCCGTCGACCCGGCCGTGCACCCGGCGGCGACCGAAGCCTGGTCCGTGCTGGTCAACGCGCCCCGGCACGGGACCGCCTGGTCGGCGGTCGACTGGACCCGGCCAGAGCTCGCCCCGGCCTATCGCGACCACATCCTCGCCGTGCTGGCCGCGCGTGGCCTCGACGTCCGGGACCGGCTGATCTTCGCCGAGACCCGCACCCCGGCCGATCTGGCCACCGCGACCGCGGCCCCGGGTGGCGCGATCTACGGCACGGCCGGCGGCCTGCTCCGGCCCGCCAACCGGGGCCCGGTCGACGGGTTGTACCTGGTCGGCGGCTCGGCCCACCCGGGTGGCGGCCTGCCGATGGTCACCCTGTCGGCCCAGATCGTCGCCGACCAGATCGACCGCGCCGGCTGACCGGCCGTTCACCAGGCTCGCCGGGCAGCTCGACGTGCTGGATCCGGTCAGCCGTTGACGATCTGGATGTCGTCGACGTAGCCGCGGAAGGTGCCGGTGGCGCCCGGCTGGTCGTAGCCGATCCGGATCTGGTCGACCGTGCCGCCGGCCAGCTCGGCCAGTGGCACCCGCACCTCGTTCCACTGGTTGAGGAGCAGATGCCCGCCCTGGCCCTGGTACTGCGGGTGGGCCCGGACACCCCACTGGTCGGTCGCACCGGAGTCGCGCAGGCTGCGCCCGTCGAGCAACGCCAGGTCCAGGGCGACCGACGTGCTGGTCTGCGACTGCGGGAGAATCCAGTACGTCAGGGTGGTGTCCGCCGTCACCGGCAGGTGCACGTCGAAGACCTTGTTGTACGAGTACGAGGTGACCGCGCTGGTATCGGTGCCGGAATACATCAGGGCGTACGTGCCGTCGTGGGCCGCCTCGGCCCGACGACTGGACTCCATCCCAGTCAGCGCGCAGCAGTAGCCGCCCAGGTTGACGCTGGCGTAGACGCTGTCGGTCCAAGTCAGCGGGGGAGTGGAGGGGCCGAAGTCCTCTGTGAACAGCGGCCAGGGCCGGTCCGCGCCGAGCACCGGTTGCAGGGCCGAGTACCAGAGGTTCGCCAGTTTGACGTAGCCGGCGTCGTTCGGGTGGATGCCGTCGGGGCCGATGTCCGCGGTCGTCAGTGTGCTGTTCAGATCGGCCGCGTACACCTTGTGGCCGGCCGCCCGCTCGGCCTGGACGATCGCCGGGACCTGCGCGTTGAAGGCCTGGACCCGGCTGTTGTTGGTGGCGTCCTTCGACGGGACGAGGGTGGAGACCACGACGCTGACGGCGGGCCGGTCGGCGATGATCTGGTCGATCAGCGTGTGCAGCCGGGCGGGGGCGTTCGGCAGGTCGTAGTTCTGCAGCGTGTCGTTGGTGCCGGCGTTCAGCAGGACCACGTCGGGTTGGGCGGCCGCCAGCCAGGCGTCCGCACCGGCGGCGATCTGGTCGATCCGGTAGCCGGGATGGCCCTCGTTGTCGTTGTCGGTCGCGTTGCCGGACTTCTGCGAGCCGACGTAGTCGATCGGGACCCCCGCGTTGCCGACGAGGAGTCCGCGCAGCGCCTCGCGGTAGCCGTTGCCGTCGGTGGAGGCGGTGCCCCAGGTGATGGAGGCGCCCAGCGGCATGACTTTCACCGTGGCGGCGGCGGTGGCCGAGGTGGCGGCGATGCCGGCGGCGACGAGGAACGCCGAGGTCAGGGCGATCGGCAATAGGCGGCGCGGCATGGTGTCCTTTTCGGTGACAATGGGTCAGAACCGCTTCATGAAAGACCGATTGTGATCTATGTGTCAAGTCTGACGCGTACGATGAAGGGTCTGGCCGCCTGTCGGGATGCGCGCCGGTCACCCGCCGACCGTTCGCGATGCGGGTGGGTGGCCCGGCGACCGGACGTCATCGCGGTCAGCCGCCCGTGCTGGGGTATACGCTGCCGGTCCAGGTCAGCACGGGAGCGGCGGCACCGAAGTCCTCTTTGAACGCCGGCCAGGGCCGGCCCGCGCCGAGCACCGGTTTCAGGGCCGAGTACCAGAGCTTCGCCAGTCTGGCGTAGCCGGCCTCGTTCGGGTGGATGCCGTCGGGGTTGATCTCCGCGGTCGTCAGTGTGCTGTTCAGATCGGCCGCGTACACCTTGTGGCCGGCCGCGCGTTCGGCCTGGACGATCGCCGGGATGTGCGCGTTGAAGGCCTGGACCCGGCTGTTGCTCGTGGCGTCCGTCGGCCTCGTAGGCGATCTTCGTGCCCTCGACGGGATGAGAGTGGAGACTACGACGCTGACGCCGGGCCGGTCGGCGATGATCCGGTCGATCAGCGCGTGCAGCCGGGCGGGGGCGTTCGGCAGGTCGTAGTTCTTAAGCATGTCGTTGGTGCCGGCGTTCAGCAGGACCACGTCGGGCTGGGCGGCCGCCAGCCAGGCGTCCACACGGGCGGCGATCTGGTTGATCCGGTAGCCGGGATGGCCCTCGTTGTCGTTGTCGGCCGCGCGGCCGGACTTCTGCGAGCCGACGTAGTCGATCGGGACCCCCGCGATGCCGACGAGGAGTCCGCGCAGCGCCGTGCGGTAGCCGTTGCCGTCGGTGGAGGCGGTGCCCCAGGTGATCGAGTCACCCAGCGGCATGACTTTCACCGGGGTGGCGGCCGAGGTGCCGGCATCGGCCGAGGTGATGGCGGGGCCGGCGGCGATACCGACAATGATGAGGAACGCCGAGGTCAAGACGACGGGCGCCAGGCTACGCGGCATGGTTTCCTTTCCCGATAACAGCATGTCAGCCGCGTTTCATGAAAGTGTGATGGTCATCTAATTGTCAAGACTGACGCGTACTCGACGGCCCCTTTTCCCTTCGGTCACTGCTTGCTTGGCCACGATGAAGGGGGGTGTAGTGCCCGGTTCCGGAACCGGGCACTACAGGCCGACCGCCTTGGCGCTGGCCTCCCACAGCCGCTCCGCCATCGCCGGATCGCTCGCCGTGCGGCTCGGCCGGGTCCGCTTGCGCCCGACGTAGTAGCCGCCGTCGGCCAGCTCACCCGGCCGTGCGGTCGCCAGCCAGACCAGCAGATCACCCGCCTTCTCGGGAGTGACCAGGAAGGGCGCGTACTTGTAGAAGAGCTTGGTGGCGGAGCCGACGCCGAAGTTGGTGCGCACGACACCCGGGTGGAAAGACACCGAGAAAATCTCCGGCCACCGCTTGGCGGCCTCCGCGGCGAACATGATGTTGGCCGCCTTGCTCGACCCGTACGCCCGCCAGGAGCTGTAGGTCTCCGCCGAGCCCGTGAGGTCGTCCGGGTCCAGGTTCTCGCGGCGGTGCGCGTCCGAGGCCGTGTTCACCACCCGGCCGCCGGTCAGCCTGTCCTTCAGCAGACCGGTCAGCAGGAACGGCGCGAGGTGGTTGCCCTGCAGCGTCGCCTCGAAGCCGTCCACGGTCCGGCGATACTCGGCGACTATGGCACCCGCGTTGTTGGCCAGCACGTCGACGGCCGGATAGGCCACCGTCAGCTCGCCGGCGAGCCGGCGCACGTCGGCCAGCACCTCGAAGTCCGCCTGGAAGCCGGCCGGTGCGGGACCGGTCGCGGCCGCCCGGACCCGGGCCATCGCGTCGGCCAGCCGCTGCGGGCTGCGGCCGACGACGGCCACCTCGTCGCCCAGCTCGGCGAATGCGATCGCGGCGGCCAGGCCGACGCCGGAACTCCCTCCGGTCACGACGATCGTGCGGGGCATGTCGGGCCACCCTCTTTCTGGTCGGTGCGTGTGGTGTAGCACGCAGGGTGCATCCTGGCACCGGACGATCGACATGTCTCGTCGGTCCGACGGGAAAGAGACGATGACTACCGACATCAACGTGCCGGCCTCGGTGGACCGGCCCAATCACCCCACCCCGTCCACCCACGCCGTGACCCGTTGGCTGCTCGCGCACCGGGTGCAGCCGGTCGGCCCCGAAGCCGGTGAGGGTCACGGCCACGTGCAGCCCTGGTGGAAGGTGATGTGCCTGACCGGCGTGGACTACTTCTCCACGCTGTCCTACCTGCCGGCCATCGCCGCGCTGGCGGCCGGTGCGCTGTCCCCGCTGGCGACCCTGCTGATCGTGGCGCTGACCCTGCTCGGGATGCTGCCGATGTACCGGCGGGTGGCGCACGAGAGCCCGCGCGGGCAGGGCTCGGTGGCGATGCTCGAGAAGCTGCTGCCGTTCTGGCGGGGCAAGCTCTTCGTGTTGGTGCTGCTCGGCTTCGTCTGTACATCGTGGATCATCACGATCACGTTGTCGGCGGCGGACGCCACGGTACACATGTCGGAAAATCCGTATCTGCCGGGCTTCCTGCACGGCCATGCCGTACTGATCACGATCGTCCTGCTCCTGGTCCTGTGCTTCGTCTTTCTGCTCGGCTTCAGCGAGGCCGTCAGCGTCGCGATCCCGCTGGTCGCCGTCTTCCTTGGGCTGAACGCGGTGATCATCGTCGTCGGCATCGTCGACGTCGTCACCACGCCGGGTGCCTTCTCCTCGTGGACCGATGCGCTGGCCGCCGGCGGCGGTGGCTTCAGCGGCCTGATCGGACCGGCCGTGCTGGCCTTTCCGGCGCTGGTGCTCGGCCTCTCCGGCTTCGAGACCGGGGTCAGCATGATGCCGCTGATCGCCGCCGACGGCGAGGACGAACAGGCCCGGCTGGCCTCCCGGATCAAGAACACCCGCAAGCTGCTCACCGTCGCGGCGCTGATCATGAGCGTGTACCTGATGGCCACCAGCTTCGTCACCACGGTACTGATCCCGGCGGCGGCCTTCCGGGCCGGCGGACCGGCGAACGGGCGGGCGCTGGCCTACCTCGCGCACGAGAAACTGGGCGAGATCTTCGGCACCGTCTACGACGTCAGCAGCATCCTGATCCTGTGGTTCGCCGGCGCCTCCGCGATGGCCGGCCTGATCAACATCGTGCCTCGCTACCTGCCCGGTTACGGCATGGCGCCGGACTGGGCCCGCGCGGTGCGCCCGGTCGTGCTGGTCTACACGGCGATCAGCATCGGCATCACGCTGATTTTCAAGGCCGACGTGAACGCGCAGGCCGGAGCGTATGCGACCGGCATCCTGGCGATGATGGTCTCGGGCGCGGTCGCGGTGATGATCTCGGCGCTGCGGCGCAAGCAGAAACGCGCCACCGCGGGCTTCGGTGTGCTCACCCTGATCCTGCTCTACGCCCTCGGCGACAACATCATCGAGAAGCCCGACGGCATCGCGATCTCGGCCGTCTTCGTCGCCGGGATCATCGTGGTCTCGCTGATCTCCCGGGTCAGCCGCACCACCGAGCTGCGCGCCGACCGGATCGAGTTCGACGAGCCGGCCCGGCAGTTCATCGCCGACTCGATCGAGCACGACGGCGAGCTCAACCTGGTCGCCAACCGCCGCCAGGCCGGCGACGAGGACGAATATCGCGCCAAGGAGCGCGAGCAGCGCGGCATGAACCCGGTGCCCGGCGCGGCGGACATCCTCTTCCTCGAGGTGGACGTGGTCGACCCGTCGGAGTTCAGCGACGTGCTGGAGGTGCGTGGCGTCGACGTCGGCGGCTACCGCATCCTGCGCGTGCAGAGCCCGGCCGCCCCGAACGCGATCGCCGCGATCCTGCTGGCCCTGCGGGACGCGACCGGGGTCCGGCCGCGCTGCTATTTCGAGTGGGCCGAGGGCAGCCCGCTGATCCACCTGTTCCGCTACCTGCTGCTCGGGCGCGGCGACACGGCCCCGGTGGTACGCGAGATCATCCGTTCCGCGGAGCCGGATCCGTCGCTGCGTCCGGGGATCCACGTCGGCGGGTAGGCCCGGCTGGGCTTCACGTCCGATATGGCCTACTTACTCCTCGGTTGGCGCAGTCTGATCAGCTGATCGTTCTCTTGGTCTGTTCTTCCGTCCGAACGGTCGCGGACTGCGCCGGCTGGCCCGGCACCCGGCGCGGGCCCGACCGGAGCTGATCGCGACCGGCCCGGGACAGGTGGACATCACGAAACTGCCCGGCCTTACCCGCGTGACCAGGCGATTCCAGTGTTTGCTTTTTTGTCATAGGTGGGTGTTACTCTCTCCAGTAGTTAGAACGAGTGTTCGATAAGTTCGAACGGTCGTGCTAGCCATCGGGAGAGGTGTTTCGCGGCTCAGCTCCCGGGGTGTGGCGCCCGCGAAGCGCCGCACCAGAGGTCCGGGCATTCGCGGGTCCGGTCCTCACCAGGCAGGACCGGCGTCCGCCGCCCACGACCCCCGGGCGGCGGACGCCGGACCCGCCGGCCATGAAATCCGGCCGGGTGTGGTGTGGGGAAGCATCCACACCCGGCCGGCATCTGACCGCTGTGCCTTCCTCCGCAGCGGATCGATCCGACCGGCACCAGCCCGTCGGATGCGACACACGCGAGGAGCAGTTGAATGGTGAGCAACACGGCGCCGGGCCTCAGGACGGCACCCCGCCCAGGGGCCGCTCCCGACCCGGGCGCGATGCCCGTACCGGCCCACGCGCCCACGGCCGGGCCGCAAGCGCCCACGGTGCCGGCGCACATGCTGCCGCACCGCACTCCCGCCCAGCTGCTGACCATCGCCCGCCAGGGCCTGGCCGAGGCGGCACAGACCCGCCCCGAGGGCCTGCGGTATGCGACGGCGCACCTGGCCGCCTTGCGTGCGGCCGCCGCCGTACTCGCCGCCTGGGCCCGTCCGGCACCCCCCAGCACTCGCCGCGGCCGCGTCACCAGCGTCTGGACCCTGCTCGCCCTGGTCGCCCCCGACTTCAGCGAGTGGGCCGGCTACTTCGCCCTCGGCGCGGGCAAACGAGCCGCCGCCGAGGCTGGCATTCCCCGCGTGGTGAGCCCTCGCGAGGCCGACGACCTGCTCCGCGCCGCCGAGCAGTTCGTCGCGGTGGTCGAGTCCGCCCTGGGCCTGGTGTACCAGCCCCCACTCGACCACGCGGCCTTCCCACCCGGGTCGCGAGCCCGAGCCGCCTGACCGGCGTCCGTACCGAGCGATCCGACAACGAGCACCCACCCGTGGCCCGCCCCGGGCGGTGTGTCGTGGATGCGGCCGAGGCAGCGGTTCACGTTTGCAGCGGTTCGGGGTTGCAGTGATTCGGGTTTGTAGTGGTTCGGGTTGCGGTGGGTTTGGGTTCATGCTCGCGCGAAGCGTGGGCGAGGTGGTTCGGGCGCCGTCCGGTGGGCGGCGGCTGACGGGACGTGAGTCCCCGGCCGGGCGCAGCCCCGGGCGTCGGAGCGGAGCGAGGCACCATGGCTGGGCGGATGATCAACGGGGCCGTCGCGCTTGCTGAGCTGATCCGGCCGGCGGGCGAAGCCGACGAGATCGGGGCACACCGGGTGCTGCCGGTGGTCCCCGAACTGAGCGGTCTGCTCCCCGGCCGGGGCCTACGCCGGGGAAGCACCGTCGCCGTCACAACCGGCGGCTCGTCAACCGGCGGCTCGTCGGCCGTTGGCCCGTCGGCCGGTGGCCTGTTGATCGGCGGCTCGTCGGCCGGTGGCCTGTTGACTGGCGGCTCGTTGACCGGTGGCCCGTTGCCGCTCGGCGCTTCTCGGTCCGGTGCTTGGCGGGTCGAGGGTTCGCCGGGTGGGGCGGTGCCGGCGGGATGGTCTTCGGCGCGGGCGCCGGGCGATTCGCCTGCGGTGGTCGCCGGGGGGAGCACGTCTCTGCTGCTCGCGTTGCTTGCGGCCGCTTCGCGTGCGGGCTCCTGGTGTGCTGTCGTGGGCGTGCCCGCTCTGGGCGCTTTGGCCGCGGCGGAGAGCGGCATCGTGCTGGACCGGCTCGCGCTGATCCCCCACCCCGGTCCGGAGTGGCCCACCGTCGTGGCAGCCCTCATCGACGGCGTCGACGTCGTGGTCGTGGCCGTCCCCGGACCGATCGCCCCGACGATCGCTTCCCGGCTCGTCGCCCGGGCCCGCCAGCGCGGCTGCGTCCTCATGCCCTACGGGCAGTGGGCCGGCGCGGATGTGAACCTGCAGGTCGTCCACGGTGTCTGGGAGGGACTCGGCGCCGGGCACGGCCGGTTGCGCCGCCGCGAGGTCAGGATCACCGCCCGCGGCCGTGGCGCAGCGGCCCGCCCCAAAGAGATCACCATGTGGATGCCGGCCATCACCGCCCCACCCCCGATCCCACCGGCCCCGGCCGGGTCCGACCCGCATTCGGTTTCGGCCCGGCCCGACCCGCATTCGGTTTCGGCGGTGTCTGACCTGCATCCGGCCCTGGCCCCGGCCGGGTCCGGGCCGCGGTTGCCGGCGGGTGCGGGCCGTCCGGCGTCTGTTTCGGCTGTGGTACGGCTGGTGTGGTCCGCGTGAGTGGCGTTCGTACGCTGATGCTCTGGTGTCCTGACTGGCCGGTGGTCGCCGCCGAGATCGTGGACGGGGTGCCGGCTTCCGGTGCGGTTGTGGTCCTGCATGGCAATCGGGTGCTGGCCTGCTCCGAGGCCGCCCGCTCGGACGGGGTGCGGCGGGGCCTACGGCGGCGGGAGGCGCAGAGCCGATGTCCGCAGGTGGTGATCGTCGACCATGATCCGGGCCGGGACGCGCGGGCCTTCGAGCCGGTCGTCGCCGCGGTCGAGGAGGTCGCCGTCGGGGTCGAGGTGATCCGGGCCGGTTCCTGCGCGGTCGCCGCCCGTGGGCC
>JAVHVY010000311.1:0-3760 GCA_032160305.1 Actinoplanes sp. | reverse complement strand
GTCGGTGAGACCGTGGAGCAGCGACGGATAGTCGTCGTCGGTCCCCGCCTCCGGCAGGTCAAGGCGCAGCACGGACACCAGGTGATCGCGGTGGACGGCGAGGACCACGAAGCTGTCGGTGGGGTGGAAGCCGAGCAGGTACGGCACAGCGGCGACGATCTCGGCCGGTCCGCGCAGGTGGATGGCCGATGGGTCGTGGAACATCAGGTGGTCCTTCCAAATAGGACCGCGGCAGGGTGTGCCGCGGCGCCCGGAGGACCCGCCGGGGCGTGCGTGATCCCCGGACCGGGGCTCACGCGCGTGGCGGATCCCCGGGTCGGGGGGAGAGAACAGATCAGTTGCGCCGCCGCACCCTGCGAGGCGCATGCGGACGGATCGATGCGGTGAGCGGCGGGCAGCCGGGGCTAGCAACCCCCACCGAGTGACCGAGCGGGTGACGGTTAGTGCCGGTGCATGGTGACGTCGAGTTCGGTGTTGTCGCGTAGCAGGTAGGTGCCGGTTTGCAGGACCGTGGCGACGACCATCTCCTCGGCGCTCTCACGAGCAGCCTGGCGGTCCGCGGCGAGGACCCATCCCTCGTAGCGGGTGACCTCGCGGACCGTGACGGTGAACCTTCTCAACGGCGTGCCCGTAGCAGCCGGTGGTCCGGCCACCGTCGGCACGGTGCCCGGCTCGGCAGCGGGTACGGCTATCGGGTCGAGGCTCATGCCGAGGACTCCGGCTGAGCTTCACCCGGCCGGGTGCAGCAGGGTTGGTTTTGAAGGGTGGGCATGTCGACGTCGTTGTCGGCGGCGTAGTGCCCGATCGCCGTGCTGGCCTCGGCGAATGCGGCCGGTGAGAGGTGGGCGGCGCGGTCGAGGTTCGCGGTCACCCACTCGGGGCTCACATCGGAGGCGCCGGGGTCGATGTCCACGACGGTCAGGTCGGCGATGGTGGATGCGTCGCGTCCGCCGAGGAACACGGTGATGGTGTTCGCGGCGTCGGGGTCACGCACGACGATCACCTCGATGGGCTCGGCAGGATGCAGCCCAGCCCAGTCCAGAACGCGGCGGCGGTGCGCCCCCACCGGCGTCTCGCCGGCCAGCCCGTTCGACGGACGCGGCGGCTGTTCGGCGCCGGGGCGCTGGGCGGCGTTGATGATTGGGGTCATCCGGTCGGCGATCCCGACGTAGCGCAGGTGCTCCTGCTTGGGGTGGCCCCCGATGCCGCGGTCACCACCGGGGTCAGGTTCGACGTCGACGTGGTCCGTGGTGGTCTGCGGGCGCTGGCTTTCGGCGGTGTGCAGGGCGTGTTGGACACTGAGGGCTTCGTCGAGGGAGAACAGGAAAGGCAGCAGGTCATCGCCCGGAGCGGGCAGCCACAGGGCAGTGTTGTCGCCAGTGGGGTTGAGGTCGCGGCGGCGGATGATCGGCCGGGTTTCGTCGGGCTGGGGCCGGCCGTCGCGGTCGGGCTGGTAGACGCGGGTGTGGTTGCCGCCGGCCGCTTTCGCGGTGTACATGGCGGCGTCGGCGCACGCCCGGGTGTTTGTGGCGTCGCGGGGGTCGCCGGTGGCGACGCCGACGCTGGCGCGGGGTTGGATGCGGTACCCGCCGATCAGCGCCGGTCCGGCCATCGCCGCGCCGATCGCCGTAGCGAGGTCGTCGGGTTCGGTGTCGACGGCGAGGATGATGAACTCGTCGCCGCCTTGGCGCACCAGGCAACCGCCCGGAGGCACCGCTCGGGCCAGGCGTGCCGCGACGGCGATGATGTACAGGTCCCCGGCGGCGTGCCCGAGGTTGCTGTTGATGGCGTGGAGTCCATCGATGTCGGCCAGTGCCACCGTGAGGTCGCCCGTCGACCGTTGGGCGGATTCGATGAAGTCGTCGGCGACCGCACGGGTGGGCAGCCCGGTTAGTGGGTCACGGCGTGCCCGGTCGAGTTCGGCGCGCACCAGGTTCAGTTTGCTGTGGTGCCAGGCGTGAGCTTTGGCGTAGACGATCGCGTACACCACGACGGTGATCTGCATGGTGAGCACCGCGAGGTAGGTGCGGTCATGGACGATCGCCGCCGCGGTAATGGTGGTCGGGACGGCGATGACGACGACGTTGGTCAGGACGCGGTACGCGCTGGGCCAGCACTGAGCAATGCGACGGAAGGTGAACAATGTAGGACTCCTCACATGTGGGGAGCACCGGGGACGGGCTTGCGAGCTGATTGGCTGGGTGGGCCCGTCCCCGGGCACCGAGACAGCGGCAACCGGAGGTGCCGGCCGCTGTAGTGGGTGGCACGGCGGACCGGCGAACGGGCCACAGCGAATCGCTTTCGGCCACGCCGCTACTGGATGTCGGGGGTACGGCAGTGGTCCTCTCGCAGCCCGAACATGGCCGTACCGTTCGCCCCAGCGCGGAGCGACGTTGGTCTCATGGCTGTTGTTGTTCGGGCGGCGGCGATCCGTGGGCCGCGCTCGTGGCTCGGGAGACGGGTCGGATCTGCAGTGGCAGGATGTCGCGCCAGGACGCGGCGAGGGTGCCGGGGTGGACCGGATGGTCGATCACCGTGTAGGTCTGGACCCAGACTGCGTACCAGCTTTCCGCGGGAGCGCCGTGGCGGGCCAGTTTCTGTGTGGTCGGAGGTCGTTCGGTCAGGGCGGGGTGTGGCCCGGCGCGGTAGTGACGCATCTGACCTTTCAACATCGGGCAGGCCAGGGCGCTGTAGCGGGCGCAGGGTGGGCACGTCGCCGGCTCCGAGGTGCACATCAGCAGCAGGTCGCTGATGCGGGCGAACAGGACCGCCCGGCGGGGCAGAATGCTGGCGCAGATCTGGCATCGGTATCCGAGCAGGAAGCGGTGCTGTGCGACGTCGGACAGGTTGCCGAACAGGAACTGCCCGGAGGCGGTCTGCGGCGTGATCCGGGGAACGACGAGCCCACCGGCGGTCGGCAGGCCAGCGAGGTGGATCGGGATCGGTGGGACGAAGTCGGTCACAGCGTCGGCCCATTCCTCTGTGGCACCGGGCGATTGGGGGCGTCCTGGGCGCGGCGTGCCGCAGAGAGCCGATGACCGAACGCGGCAGGTGTGAGGCAGGTGCAGTCGTCAGGCAACTCGCCGCAGATCGGGCAGCCGCCGCAGTACGGACATTCGTCTTCGGTGATGTCGATGACGGCGCGGCAGACGTCGCACCTGGTGAGCGCCCAGTCCGAGGCCCACAAGCTCTCGTCCGCGTCCAGGCGCTGCGGCCGCAGATAGGGGCGGTAGCCGTCGTTGGAGTACCAGATCCCGTCGTCCCAGATCCCTTCCTGCTCGTTGAGGATGTAGGCGTGGTCTCGGAAACGCCGGTCGACGGTCAGGATCACGATCTTGTTGGCGGCGGTCATCCACCGTTCGACCCGTCGCCGGGTTCGGCGCAGGCGCAGCGGCCCGAAGGCGGGCAGGAACGTTTCCGCGGCGATGCGGGTGTCCGAGCGGGGATCGCCTTTTTCCGGTTGCACCGCCTTGGGCAGGACGCCGTTATGCGCGAGCACGGTGCGCGGGTCTGCGCCAAGCGGGAAGGGGTGGCAGTTGGCGAGGTCGCGTAGGTTGCCGTGGGTGCTGAACCGGGAGTGGAACAGCGCCGGCCCGTGTGGGTGTGCGCGGCGGGAGGCGTCGAACTCCTCGATCATCGGTTCGGCAGCCATGCCGTGTCGTACCAGGATCTGGTCGCCGGTGACGATCGCGAATCCGTGCCCGTCGTCGTTGACCTCAGCACCGTTGAGCAGCGCGTCGGTGTTGGGCAGCACCTCGTC
>JAVHVY010000348.1:0-46071 GCA_032160305.1 Actinoplanes sp. | reverse complement strand
ATTCTGCGGCGCCGCAAGAGGTCCTCGACCCAGGCGTGCGCAGAAGAGTGATGACGGCTGGCGCTTCGGACCTGCGACTATGATCTGGTCGGCGGCGTGACCAGCGCCGGTGGCATCGATGTTGACTCCCTTGACCTGCAGGTTGTCGGCGACCTGGGCGTAGCGGCCCTGCCGGGCCGGATGCGCACGAGTAGCTGACCCGCGCCCGGCTTGGGCGTCGGCACCTCCTTGATCTCCAGGGGCTTGTCGAAGCTGGTGACGACCGCTGCACGCATGGCTTTTCCTCTCTCGTCTACTGCCTTCAGCCTCCGTTCCCGACGAGGGGACCGGCAGGGCCGTTGGACCGTCAGGGCGGGACATTGGGCACTGATCACCTGCCGATGGCCCGCGTCCGCATTGCCGGGAAGCGGCCGTGGCGCGTCCGGCGCAGTGAGAACACGGAACACCCTGCCGGGCCTGCAGGTCCGGCAGGGTGAAGCCGCGGCGACGGCCGAGTCCTGCTATCGGCTGTCGGAGTCTGGCGCGGTCGTTGACGTGGCGGCGCGGCCGGCCTCGAGCCGGGCGATCGGCACGCGGAACGGCGAGCAGGACACGTAGTCGAGCCCGGCACCGTGGAAGAACCGTACCGAGGCGGGGTCCCCGCCGTGCTCTCCGCAGACGCCGACCGTCAGGTCGGGCCGGACGGCGCGGCCGCGTTCGACGGCGATGCTCACCAGTTCGCCGACGCCGGCGACGTCGATGGTCTCGAACGGCGATGCGGCGAAGATCCCCAGCTCGAGGTAGCGGCTGAAGAAGGCGCCCTCGACGTCGTCGCGGGAGAAGCCCCAGGTCATCTGGGTCAGGTCGTTGGTGCCGAAGGAGAAGAACTGGGCCGAGGCGGCGATCTCTCCCGCGGTCAGCGCCGCGCGTGGCACCTCGATCATCGTGCCGATCCGGATCTCGGGGACCCCGTCGACGCTCGCCAGGACCGTTTCCGCCTCGGCGCGTACCGTCTCCAACTCCTGCACCGTGCCGACCAGCGGAACCATGATCTCCGGCCGGGGGTCGCCGCCGGCGACGACCCGCTGGGCCGCGGCCTCCGCGATCGCCCGGACCTGCATCGCGAACAGCCCGGGAATGACCAGGCCGAGGCGTACGCCGCGCAGCCCGAGCATCGGGTTCTCCTCATGCATCCGGCGTACGGCGGTCAGCAGCACCCCGTCGCGGCCCGGATCGGTACCGAGCGCCTCGGCGCGGGCGACCCGCGCGGTCAGTTCCGGCAGCGGCGGCAGGAACTCGTGCAATGGCGGGTCGATCAGCCGGACCGTCACCGGCTGGCCGTCCATCGCGGCGAACAGGTCGATGAAGTCGGCGCGCTGCAGGGGCAACAGGGCCGCGAGGGCGGCATCGCGCTCCACCGGATCGGCGGCCAGGATCAGTCGCTCCACCAGCGTGCGCCGTTCGCCGAGGAACATGTGCTCGGTGCGGCACAGGCCGATCCCGGCCGCGCCGAACCGGCGGGCCCGCGCCGCGTCCGCCGCGGTGTCGGCGTTCGCGTGCACGCCGAGCTTGCGGGCGTAGTCCGCGTGGGTCATGAGCCGCTCTACGGCGGCCAGGAGTGGATCGCCGGCCGGCGAGAGCTCGCCCTCGAAGTAACGCACCACGGGGGACGGGTGTACCGGGACCGCGCCCGGGTAGACGCGTCCGCTGGTGCCGTCGATCGAGATGACGTCGCCGGCGCGCAGCACGACGCCGTTCACGGTGGCCGTTCCCGCCTCCGCGTTGATCGTCAGTTCCTCGGCGCCGCAGACGCAGGTCTTGCCCATTCCTCGAGCCACTACGGCCGCGTGTGAGGTCTTGCCGCCACGACTGGTCAGGATGGCTTGGGCGGCGATCATCCCGGGCAGGTCGTCCGGGTTGGTTTCCCGGCGGACCAGGATCACCGGTCCGGTGGCGGCGGAGGCGTGCGCGGAGTCGAAGACGATCGCGCCGACCGCCGCACCCGGCGACGCCGGTACACCGGTGGTCAGCGGTTCGGGCAGGGCAGCCGGGTCGAAGCTGGGGAACATCAGTTGTGCCAGTTGTTCGCCGGTGACCCGTTGCAGCGCTTCGTCGAGCGTGATGGTGCCCTCGTCGACCAACTGGGCCGCGATGACGAAGGCGGCGGCTGGGGTGCGCTTGCCGACCCGGGTCTGCAGCATCCACAGCTTGCCGTTCTCGATGGTGAACTCGATGTCGCAGAGGTCGCTGTACCGCTGCTCCAGACGCTCCATGATGGACAGCAGCTCGCGGTAGCTGCGCGGGTCCAGTGTCGCGAGGTCGCTGAGGCCCACGGTGTTGCGGATGCCGGCGACCACGTCCTCGCCCTGGGCGTTGGTCAGGTAGTCGCCGTAGACGCCGCGCCGGCCGGTGGCCGGGTCGCGGGTGAAGGCGACGCCGGTGCCGGAGTCGCTGCCGCGGTTGCCGAAGACCATGGCCATCACGTTCACGGCGGTGCCGAGATCCTGAGGGATGCGTTCCTGCCGGCGGTAGAGGACCGCGCGGTCGGCGTTCCACGAGCGGAATACCGAAGCGATGGCAAGGTACAGCTGTTCGTGCGGCGCCTGCGGGAAGTCCCGCCCGGTGTGCGAGTGGAACACCTTCTTGTACGTCTCGACCAGGTCCTGCAGCTCCGCCACACCGAGGTCGGCATCGGATGCCGCGCCAGCGCCGGCACGCGCGGCCGACAGCTCGGCTTCGAACTCGGCGGCGGGCACGTCGAAGACGGTCCGGCCGAACATCTGGATCAACCGCCGGTACGAGTCCCAGGCGAACCGGGCGTCACCGCTCTTCGCCACCAGGCCGAGCACGGTGCTGTCGGTCAGGCCGATGTCCAGGATCGTCTCCATCATTCCCGGCATCGAGAACTTGCCACCCGAGCGCACCGACAGCAACAGCGGATCCGCAGGATCGCCGAGTCGCTTGTCCATCCGGGCCTGCATCTCCATGAGATGCTCCTCTACCTCGGCGAACAGCCCGGCGGGCATCGAGCCGGTGTGCAGGTACTCCCGGCAGGCCTCGGTCGTAATCGTGAAACCGGGTGGCACGGCCAGGCTCATGCGGGTCATCTCCGCGAGGTTGGCGCCTTTGCCGCCGAGCAGATCCTTGAGGTCCTTGTTGCCTTCCCTGAAGTCGTACACGAATCTGCGCATCCGGCTCATCCTCGCTCGCTTCGTTACGGTGTCCTGCTCTGTTGGTATCGCCGCAAGGGTCCCGCCGAATAGGGCCGGACGACCCGCAAGGCCTGGAGAGGGGCCCTTCGGCCCTGCCCAGCCGTCCGCCGGCGCGGCAGCGTCGAAGCCGAAACCCATCTTTGAAGGGGGCGTCATGAAAGGACTCGTGTATGGCGGACCCGAGGCCGGGTGGTCCGCTGGGTGCACGCAGACGAGGGCCTGCGCATGCCGCTAGGACTCAACCTGTCGAATGGCCTGGTGGCTACGGTCTTCCGGCCGTACGCAGGCCTACCGCAGCGGCTTAGCGTTCGGATATGCACAGTGCCGTGTCGCCAAAGGTCAACCCGCCGGTCGTCGTCGGCATCGACGGCTCACGGACGCATCTCGCCACGACCGACCTCGCAGTGGCGGAAGCGGTGCGCCGGAGCGCACCGCTGCTGATCGTGCACGTCTGGCCCGGCCGGTACGCCGGTTCGTGGCGTCCGCACGGCTCGGTGCAGGCGGTAGCGGACGGACAGCACCTGCTCGATGTCGCCGCCCGTCGCGCCGAACATGTCGCGCCAGGCGTGCAGATCGAGACCGATCTGGCGACCGGTAGCCCGGCGCAGATCCTGGTCCACCATTCCGAACAGGCCCAGCTGGTAGTGGTGGGACATCGCGACGCCGTGCCGACCCAGCCCAGTTGGGGTTCGACCACGGCCTATCTCGCGCATCATGGTCGTTGCCCACTGCTCGTGCATCGCAGTTCCGTGCCCCCACAAGGACCAGTCGTCCTGGCGGTGTCGGGCCGGTTATCGTCGGCGACCACGGCATGCGCCTTCGAGGAGGCCGCGATGTCCGGCGGCCGCCTGGTGGCGGTCTACGTCTGGACGCGCCCGGACGACCGGGCGGACACGAGGCTCACGGCGGCGGCCGGCCACGTGGCCGAGCGGCAGCAGGCCGAGCGACATCTCGCCGAGGCGCTGGCAGGTTGCACCCGTGACTACCCCGATGTGGCCGTCGAGCGACTCGCGCTGCACGACCTGGATGTCGCGTACACCCTGGAACGCGCTTCGCGCCGCGGTCGCCTACTGATCGCGGGCATGGGCAGCAACGGTCGGTTCGCCGAGCTGTTGTACGGCTCGCCCGGGCTTACCCTCGTGCGGCAGGCGGTCTGCCCGGTGCTGCTGGTGCCGAGCGACTGGCGACACCAGGCCGCGGGAACGTCGCACGCGGCAGACGCGATCGACGAGGCCGGCGGACATCCGACTGGCGGGCGCTCGCGGATGCCGGCGCGGCCGAGTTCGTGACCGCGCTGCCGCAGGGCCTGGACACCGTCCTCGGTGACGACGGAACCGGGTTGTCCGCCGGTCAGCGCCAGCGCATCGCCCTGGCCCGCGCGTTCCTGCGGGACGCCCCGATCGTGTTGCTGGACGAGCCCACCGCGAACCTGGACGCCGGCACGGCGGACGGACGGTGTGATGGCGATCCGGCGGCTCGCCCGTGGCCGGACCGTCATCATGGCAGCGCACCGGCCCGAGCTGATGGCTCTCGCGGAGCGGGTCATCGCCCTGCAACCGGCACCCGTGGGTGCGCGATGAGCTGGTTGCGGTTGCTGCTCGCGGGATCGCGGCCCGCCGCCGGTGGACTCCTGCTCGCCGTCGCCGCCGGGGTCGGTGCGGCCGGCGCGAGCGTCGGCCTGATGGCGACTGCCGCCTGGCTGATCTCGCGGGCGGCCCCGCATCCGCCGGTGCTGCACCTGATGGTGGCGATCGTCGCCTCGGGATCAGCCGCGGCGCTCTACGCTATGTCGAGCGCCTGGCGCAGTGACGGGCGGCTCGCACCGCTTCGCGGGGAACTCGCCGTCGGCACGGTCGATCTCCTCCAGGGGTTGCCGGACCTCATCGCGTACGGCGCGGTGGACGCCCAGCTCGCCCGGCTCGCCGACGCCGACGCCCGACTGCGCGACGCCGAACGCCGGTCCAGCGCCGAGGCCGGAACGTCTGCCGCCATCACCGCGCTGGCCATCGGGCTGTGCGTCCTCGTGGGCCTCGCCGCCGGTGCGGTCGCCGTACGGGCCGGCGATCTCCGCGGCGAGCTGCTCGCCGTCATCGTGCTGACTCCGCTGGCCGTTTTCGAAGCCGCGGCCGGACTGCCGTGCTCATCACCCACCGCACCGACGACCTGCACGGCGTGGACACAGTCTCGCTCGGCCGCAACGCGGTTGCGGCCGCTGCGGCCTGACCGACACCTGACCTCCCACGGTCCGCGCCGCGCGCAGTCGTGGTGCCGGTCGTCGGCTCGCCTCATTCGTCGATTCGGATGACCTCGGTGGCGGCCCGTCGTGGTGTCGCGGGCAGCACGTAGGTCGACTCGACATAGCCGAGCCGAACCACGACGTAGGGTTCGCCGACGTCCGACAATAAATCGCGCAGCAGATGCCGCGACCAGCCGACCTCGACCACGTCACTGAGCGGGGCGGTCGACAGGCCCTCCGCGGTCGCCTTGAGCAGCAGCGCCGACAGCGCCTCGCCGCCGCGCAGCAGGTCGGCAGGCTGGTCACCGATGCCGAACAGCACGACGTACGCCGCGCCCTGGTCGTAGTCGTCGCCCGCGGTCAGGCCCGCCGACCCGTCCGGACTGAAGTCGCGGATCGGCACCCGGCGCAGCGCCGGCCGCACCGCCGTCGCCTGCGGCACCCCGTCCCCGGTCCAGGCCGGCCGGTTGGTCCAGTGGGTGAGCTCCGACCGGTACGCCGGATCGAGGCGCTCGGCGTCGCCGGCCTGTTCGGCCGACAGCGCCAGCATGGGCACCTGGTCGTGCGGCACCAGGTGCAGATACGCGCCTTCGGCCTCGACCAGGCGACGCAGGCCGGTGATGGTTTCCTCGGCGACCGGGCGTTCGCCGAAGGCGCGGCGGTCGGTGCGCCGCTTGCTGATGGCCGCGACCAACTGTTGCGCCTCAGTGTCGGCCGGCTCTCGGCCACTCAGCCGTACCCGGGCAGTCAGCTCCGGTCGTTTCTCGTCGGGAAGACGGTCCACAGTGGCAGACCACCCGGTCGCGGCCAGTGCGGTCCGTGCGTGGTGCAGCGCTGCGCCGAGACTGATCAGCATCAGGCGACCCGCGGGGTCGGTGGCGTCGAGATACCGGGCCGGGTCCGCCCAGAGCTCCATGACGTCGGCGGTGATGCGCCACGACCACGGCTGCGTGTTGAACACCGAGGGCGCTCTCAGCGACGCGCGCGCGGCGGATTCGAGGACGGTGCGCGTCTCTGCGCGCGCTACGCCGGATGAGGCGGTCATGGTGGGACCTCCAGGCTTCTCTGTCCCCAGCGTGCCGGTCAGTGTTAGGCCTGGTCAGGGCCGAAAGACCCGGATCGACAGGCAAAACCTACGAGCGGTTGATCGCCGGGGATGGGTGGCCCGGCGTGTCGTGATGCAGGACGTTGGTGTGTGCGTACCTGATGGCGGTGGGGGTGTCGGAGAAGACCTGTCCATCGCGGCGCAGCTGTTCAGCGACGCCGAGGGTCGTCAGTATCTGGTCGTGGCCGGGGGTGATGCCGGACAGCAGCACGGTGATGCCGCGTCGTTGCAGCTGGGTGATGGCGTTGCCCAGAACGTGCGCGCCGGTCGCGTCGACGGTGGAGACCCGGGACATGCGCAGGATGACCACGCGTACGTCGGCGATGTTGGACAGTTCGAGCAGGAAATGGTGGGCGGCGGCGAAGAACAGCGGCCCGTCGAGGCGATACGCCACGATGTGCTCGGCGAGGAGCCGGTGCTCCTCGGCGGAGTGGTCGCCGGTCTCCAGCGGAACCTGTTGCAGGCGGGCGGTGCGGGCAACTGCCCGCAGCGCGAGGACCACGGCTACGCCGAGACCGACGGCGACGGCGGTGACCAGGTCCACGGCGACGGTCACGGTGAAGGTCAGCGCAAGCACCAGCGCGTCACCGCGGGTCGAGCGGGCAAGGGCGATCAGTGCGCTCGCCTCGACCATCCGCACGGTGGTGGCCAGCAGCACCCCGGCCAGCGCGGCCAGCGGGATGCGCGAGACCAGTGGCGCGGCGACGAGGACGATCGCGGCCAGCGCGACCGCATGGGTCAACGACGCGAGTTTCGAGGCGGCGCCCGCGCGCACGTTGACCGCGGTACGGGCGATCGCCGCGGTGGCGGGGATCCCACCGAACACCGGCACCACCAGGTTGGCCAGCCCTTGGCCGAACAACTCCCGGTCCGGATCGTGCTGCTCGCTGACGCTCATCCCGTCGGCCACGGTGGCCGACAGCAGACTCTCCAACGCGGCGAGCGCCGCCACCGCCAGCGCCGAGGGCACCAGGGCGGTGGCCATGGTCGGGTCCAGGAAATTTAGCGACGGAATGGGCAGCCCGGCGGGCAGCGCACCGATCCGAGTCAGCTCCCACGGCGTGATCTGGGCGAGTAACGTCGCGGCGGCCACCGCGATCAGGGAGAACGGAAGCCCGGGACGCCACCGGGCGCCGAGCAGCATCACCGCGGCCACCCCGACCGCGACCGCCACGGAGGCCGGGTGCGGACGGGCGGCGAAGCGGGCCACCGCGTCTGCGGCGACAGCCCATACCTTCTCGCCGTGCGCGCCGGTGACACCGAGCGCGGCGGGAACCTGCTGCAGGGCGATCACCACGGCGATACCGGCCGTGAAGCCCTCGATCACCGGGGTGGGCAGATACCGCACATAGCGGCCGAGGCGGGCGAGCGCCAACGCGATCAACACGACCCCGGCCATCGCGCCGGCAAGCAACACCCCGGTGGCCCCGAACTTGGCGATGACCGGTACCAGCACCACGGTCATCGCTCCGGTCGGCCCGGACACCTGCAGATTCGACCCGCCGAAGACCGCTGCGACCGCCCCGGCGAGCACCGCGGTGACCAGCCCGGCCTGCGCGCCCAGCCCGGAGGTCACCCCGAATGCCAACGCCAGCGGCAACGCCACCACCGCCACCGTGAACCCCGCCATTAGGTCACGGCGCGGGGATCGGCGGACCGCCGCCCAGTCCGAACGCTGCGGCAACAACGCACCCACCCGGGCGGCTGCGGTGCGGGCAGCCGTCGCGGCGTTCATTGCTGGCCCCCGCTCCGCGGATCGGCGCTCGTCCGCCGTCGTGGTCCGGTCCGTAGCCTCACCGCTGCGCTCATAGGTCCCGTCCGTCGGCCCGCAACTGCACCAGCAGCCCGTCCCGGTCGGCCAGCACGGTGCTCAGGATCCGGCGGCCGGCGGCCAGGAGATCCGCGACGTCCGGGGTGCTCAACGAGTACATCACCAGTGCGCCGTCGCGGGCCGACTCCACCAGCCCGGCCCGTCGCAGCACCGCCAACTGCTGCGACAGGTTCGACGCCTCGACCTCGATCGCGGTCAGCAGGTCACGTACCGGCTTCGGGCCGTCCTGCAGCAGCTCCAGCACCCGGATCCGGACCGGATGGCCGAGCGTGCGGAACAACTCCGCCTTGGCTTGATACAACGGTACCGACACGCCATCACCATCCCCGCCCCTGCACACCACCCGGCGGCTACACCAATTTATCATTTGAAGAAGTCTTCAAGTTGAACATGTGACCAGTCCGGCAGGCGGCCACAGGCGTCAGGAGCCTGGAGATCATCGTGAGCGCAGCTGGACAGGCGCCCGATCACGCTCGAGGTCCGTGAAAGGCGTCAGTCTTCGAGAACCTCGTTCAAGTCACGATCGCGTCCCGCAGTGTGCTGTGTTCAGGGCCGAACGACCCGAGTCGACCGGTCAACCGGCGAGTGAGATGTCCCGCCAAGGGACCTTCGGTCCTTGGTCCCGCGCGGGAGGCCCGGTAGGAAGGGGGAATGATTCGCGTGTTCCTCCTCGACGACCACGAGGTCGTCCGCCGGGGCCTCATCGATTTGCTCCAAGCCGCCGGCGACATCGAGGTCGTGGGTGAGTCCGGCTCGGCCCAGGAGGCGACGCGCCGTATCCCGGCCCTGCGGCCCGACGTCGCGGTGCTGGACGCCCGTCTGCCCGACGGCAACGGCATCGACGTCTGCCGCGACGTCCGAGCCGTCGACTCCACGATCAAGGGCCTGATCCTCACCTCGTACGAGGATGACGAGGCGTTGTTCGCCGCAATCATGGCGGGCGCGGGGGGCTACGTGCTCAAGCAGATCCGTGGCACCGACCTGGTCGACGGGATCCGCCGGGTCGCGGCCGGACAGTCGCTGCTGGATCCGGCGGTCACCCAGCGGGTGCTGGAGCGCATCCGCAACGGGGTCGAGCAGCCACGCGAGCTCGCGTCATTGACCGATCAGGAACGCAAGATCCTCGAGTACGTGGCCGAGGGCCTGACCAACCGCGAGATCGCCGGCCGGATGTTCCTCGCCGAGAAGACGGTCAAGAACTACGTCTCCAGCCTGCTGGCGAAGCTCGGCCTGGAACGGCGCACACAGGCGGCGGTGCTCGCCACCCGCCTACTCGGCGAGCACCCACACTGACCCCTCCACGATCAGCGCTCAGGCCGATCGGTAGTTCGGTTGTGCCCGATCGAAGTTGTTGGGACAGCAGATCGAATTGCTTGTGCCGGAGGCGGTGCGCGTGGTCGATCCCGGTCACCGTCGGCGGTATTCGAGCGATCCTGAACCGCGGCTGATGGGAGCGGGCCGCTGCTGGCGGTGCAAAAGCCGGCCGAGATCCCCGGTCTCGGCGGGGTCGTAGCCGGCTGGGTAGGCCAAGGCCCGGATCTCGGAGGGGTTGTCGATGGGAAGGCGCGCAGGTCGGTGGCCGCGACTTCGTACGGCGGTGGGGTGAGCCCATCGAGGCCGGGCAGCGCGAACGCCTGGTCGACGAGCTCGGATCGGGGTGATCAGCGCCAGGCTTCGGTCACCGGCAGGCGCTTCACCACCCGCGGGGAGGTCTCCACGGCGGCGGCCCACTGCCCGGTCTCGCCAGTGGCGAACAGCGGATAGGTGGACCCGTCGGCCATGCCGTCGGCGACCCGCCACACCTGACCGTTGCACCCGCCCGCCCAGTACGGGTACCCGGGCACGCCGTTCGGCCCGGCGCCGGTGGAGCGGCGGCAGTCGGCGCCGTTGGCCAGCTTGGCCAAGAAGATGCCGGTTTGCCCGGGCGTCCCAGGGTTGACGAAGCCGCCGTCCCGGGGCGCCCCGGTCAGCCGGGTCCACTTGCCGGTCAGGGTCAGCGGGGCGCAGAGGTACTCGGTGTTCTTCGCCGGATTCGCGAAGCACGGGTCGAGGATGCTTTCGGCGAAGCAGCGGAAGGCATCGCGGCGCGGGGCGATCTCGGAGACGCTGCAACTGGCGCCGGAACCGGCGGCGCTCACGACGGCCTTCGCGGCCGTGCCGTCGTGCCACGGGTCGACCGTACGAATGATCGTCGCTCCGCCCGCGGTCAGCGCCCGGATCGCCCGGGCGACGACCGCCGCGGCCTTGTGATCGGCCCACGAGGTGTCGACGCTTTTCGCCACCGCCTCCCGCTGCGCGGCGGAGCATTTGGTCAGCGGCCGCACGGCGGTCGCCGCGTCGGCGGCCCAGGACGGGTACTGCCACAGCTCCTTGCTGGTGTTGGCGTACTTGTCCTGCAGCGCCACGTTGCGGAAGAGCGCGTTGTCGTCCTTGCCGGCGTCGGTGCAGGTGGGGGTCCAGGCGCCGAGCTTCTGCGCGGTGCCGGACAGCTGCACCGTGATCGTGGTCGGCCCGACGAGCGCGTCGGCGAGCTGGTTGCTGACGTAGTCGGCGATCTCGAAGAAGGCCAGGTACTTGAGCCGGGACGAGATCTCGTGGGTCAGCCGGCCGGCCTTGATCGCGTTCTGCAGGGCGGCGTTGTCCCCGGCCTTCTGGGCCCGGGCGATCTCGTTGCGCAGCGCGTTCTCATACGCGTTCACCACCGCGTGCGACAGCTCGGGGGCGGCGGCCGGGTCCACCATCGCGGTCACGCAATCCTGGGCCACCTTTAGCGCCAGCACCGCCGCGTCCTTGTCGTCGCCCGGCCGGCTGGCCAGCAGCTGTTTTCCGCCGCATTCGTAGATCGCCTGGAGGAACGCGTTGAGCACGGGCGAGTTCAGCCCGCCGACCGCCAGGTTGTCGATCGTCATGCCGATTAGGTCCATGAAGATCGTCGCCGCGTCCGCCTTCGCGGTCATGCCGAACTGCACGAAACCGGGCGCCGACGGGCGCGCGACCCCGAACGCCATCGTCTTGGTCGGCGGCATCACCAGCGCGCTCTTGGTGTCCAGCGCCAGGTGCGCCGCGGCCCAGGCGAACCCCGTGGGCGAGAGGTCGGCGTCCCCGTTCCACACCCAGGCCCATTGGCTGCCCTTGGGGGTGACGGTGAGATGCTGCGCGAAGGGCCGGTTGTTCGCCACCCGTACGGTCAGCACGCCGGGTTTGGCGTCGGGCTCGACGCACGTCCGGATGGCCGTGGCGCTCAGGTGCTCATCCTGGCGCACCACCGACTTGACCCAGGCCGGCAGCGCCTTGCCGGAGCAGGCCGGGCCCGAGGTCCGTTTGCCCAGCCACTCACCGACGGTCTGGCCGATGCCGGCCGCGGTATTACTGACGAAGTCGAGCACGGAGAAGTGGCTGACCCGCACGCTCAGGGTGTGCTCATCCAGGGTCACCGGCTCGTCCGCGTTGCCCCACACCTGTCGGTCGGGATCCCAGCGCACCACGACGATCGAGGCGCGCTGCCCCGCACTGAGACCGGAAACATCCCAGACGAGCGTGATCGGCTTCGCCAGCGGCGTGGAGTGATCGACCCGGACCGGCGCGCCCCAGGACTCCTTGGCGTAAGGGCCACTGGTCTGCCCCAGCGGCGCACCGAGCTGAACCGTCAGCTGCGCCCCGGCGGCGACGGTACCGGCCGCCACCGTGACGGTGACGAAGTCGTTCTTGACGACGCCCGCCCCGCTACCCACGGATCGCGTCGTCGGAAAGCTGTCGCCCGGCCGCGGATCCTGTTCACCCCACGAGTGGTCGGACAGCCCTTTCGGCGCGCCGGACCCCCGCTCGACGACCCACACGAGCCCAACACCAGCCACGAGTACGAAGACGACGGCCGCGCCGGTGATCCGCGCACGCGTTCCCAGTCGCCCCAACGTCACCCTCCAGCCGGTGTCACGATGAGTGCCCCCAACGTCCTCGTTACGGGCCCGGGTCACAATGGCTCATCCGGCCACAAGGCCCCAGCGTCGATGCCTGACTGACGACCGTTTCAGTGGTGGTGCTGGCGCCTACGCCCGGGCCTATGACCTCCACGATGAGTGATCTGACGCGCATCCTGAGTGACAACGGTACCAACCGCGACATCCCCAGGTGTGGAACGCCTACCACGTGGCCGAACGCACCACCTCAAAATTCCTCACCGCAGCTCAGGGACGCGTGAGCTGGTGTCGCCGGTTTCCGTGTCCACACTTCAGGAGCTCAGTAGCGCGGTGGTTCGGTCGATAGGAGGTTCCGCCGAGCGCCATTCTCGGCGCCGGCCGCCCGAGTGGTTGGCCCACGAATCACTTTGCAACCTGAGGACACCCATGTTTCTCAGAACGTTCCGCGGCTCGCTGGGCCTGGCCGCCGTCGGCCTGGTGGCCGCGTTCTTCTACGGCGGCCCGACGGGTCTGGCGCTTGCGGCCATCCTAGGCGTCCTTGAGCTCTCGCTGTCCTTTGACAATGCGGTCGTCAACGCGACCGTGTTGAAGACCATGAGCGCGTTCTGGCAGAAGATTTTCCTTACTATCGGTGTGCTGATCGCCGTGATCGGCATGCGACTTGCGTTCCCGCTCCTCATCGTCGGCATCACCGCCAAGTTGTCGCCCGCTGCGGCGGTTCATCTGGCCCTGGCAAAGGGAGACCCGAAGACACCGGGAACCTATGGAAACCTGCTGTACGAGGCGCACCCGGCGATCGCTGCGTTCGGCGGTGTGTTTCTTCTGATCCTGTTTCTCGACTTCATCTTCGAAGAGCGAGAGATCACCTGGTTTGGCTGGTTGGAGCGGCCTTTGGCCCGCATCGGTAAGCTCGATCAGCTATCGATAGTCGTGGCGCTCGCCGCGGTATCCTTGGCCGCCTTCTGGTTGGCTCCCGCGGGCAAGACCGCCACTGTTTTGATCTCCGGCGTCCTCGGCCTGATCAGCTACGTGCTGGTCAACGGCCTGGGTGCTTTGTTCGAGTCCAGCGAGGACGATGAGGCTAGCCGCGAACTCCCTGGCATCCACGGCGACGCCGAGTCAGTATCTGCTGCCGTCAGAAAGCGCGGCGCCGACGGCGCGCTGATTCTCAAGATCGGCAAAGCCGCATTCGTTTCCTTCCTGTACCTGGAGGTTCTCGACGCCTCGTTCAGCTTCGATGGCGTCGTCGGGGCATTCGCTATCACGTCGGACCCGATCATCATCGCGATCGGTTTGGGGCTCATCGGCGCCACTTTCGTCAGGTCGTTGACCGTGTACCTGGTCCGTCAGGGCACCCTGGACGAGTTTGTCTATCTCGAGCACGGCGCGCAATGGGCGATTGGCGCGTTGGCCGTGCTGCTGCTGTGCACCATCAAGTTTGAGGTTCCCGAAGTAGTCACCGGGATGGTGGGGATCGGCTTCATCGGCGCCGCGCTTATCTCGTCGATCGTCCGCAACAAGCGCAAGCCGGAGCACATCGAGCCTGTTATCGTCGCGCGGGAAACCGTCGGCGTATGAACGTCGCATCCACCCGGCAATGATGTCCGGCACCTGGCAAGAGTCAAACCTGATCATGATTTACGCATGAGCGGCTATGACGTCACGGTGGGGCCAGCTCAAACCGGGCTCAGAAGGTCGAGAGCAGGCCCCCGATCTTGTCATCTGTGGGACCTTCGGTGCGCACATGGGTGCCAGGGGCCGCAGTTCGGCCTGAGAGCCGTTCGTGCCCCTGCATAGCGGTGTCGGTGCGGTTCACGCTCTCGTGTACCCGGTCAGTAATCATCCAACCAATCGATCTGGTCGAAGCCGAACGACGCTGCGGCATCACGCAGGCTCACCGCGACAGCCGGTGGCTCAGCGCGCAGGACGAGTTCACCTTCGATGTTGTATACGGACATCAGAACGGCGACGCCGGCCGAAAGGGATCGACCGATCGGGACTTCGATGCGAGCCTGTGCGGCTGTGGTGAGCACTAGGTTGCCGCCCCAATCGGAGGGCAATGGGCTTTGCGTGATCGCGAGGACGACCATCCGTTCGAGTCGGCGGCTGCGAAGCAGATCGAGAGTGATCCGCTGGTGGCCCCGGCGGTCGGTGAGGACGGCCGGTTCTGTCGTCGCCGGCACTCGATTCATTCCTGCGACCATGGTTCGGCCCGATCGCAGCTGGGTGATTGTTCCCAGCGTGGGCGGACTTCGCGGCGTCCAGACCGCATCGATGGTGAGCGAGCCAACTCCCGACTGCAGCCGGTTCAATACCACGGTTGGCTGCGCCGGGGTCAGCACAGTGAAGGTGTCCGTCTTCGTCCGCGGTAGCCGGTGCGCCGAAGGCAGGGCCGACGGGGCGGTCCGGCGGTCTTGACCAGTCAGGATCTCGGAGGCGGAGGCGGAGGCGGAGGCAGAGGCGGAGGCGGAGATCGGCGGGCGACGCCGGTACCGGAGATAGGGCAGGTCCGTGCGCGGTGCGGCCGCGCGCGGCGAGCCGATGCTCACAGGTGCACGCCGTAGTCGGCCGCGATACCGAGAATCCCATTCTCGTAGCCCGCCCCGAGCACCTTGAACTTCCAACCGCCGTCGTGGCGGTAGATCTCGCCCAGGGCCATCCCGGTCTCGGAGACCAGCCCATGGGCCAGGTTTTCGGAGCGGACAAGTTCGACGTTGCCGACATGATTCACCACCCGGACCGTGCACTCGCGCAGCCGTCCGAGGGTCCGTGACGGCCCGATGCCATCATTCAGGTAGACCACGATTACGATCCTCGCGACCTCGGCGGGCACCTCGTGCAGGTCGACCTCGATCTGCTCATCGTCGCCGTCGAGTCCCTCGACCAGGTGGGTGACGGAGAGGTCGGGCGAGGTGAGCTGGTTGAAGAAGACGAAGTGTGCTCCGGTCAGCGCCTTGTTCGCCGCGTTGCACATGATCGCCGCCAGCACCAGATTTTCCGAGATGGCGCGCTCGGGGCCAGCGTCGAAGCGCGCGCCGATCACGATGGTGCTCAGGCTCGGGATCTCGCGGGTCAGGGCAACGTTCGAGCCGCGCTTCATGGGCTTCACGGGAGGTCCAGATCTGAACGGGTGAATTTCGCGCGCAGAAAGGCGCCCTGGCTCGTCAACGCGTCGGCGTCGGCATGGCGAGTGGCGAGGAGTGCCTGTCCGGCCGACTGCTGCAGGAGGTCGAGTTGCTCCAGTAGCGCGTGCCGGGCCGGTCGGCCGTGCGCTTCCGGCTCGTCCTGCGGACTCGACTTGAGTGCGAGGTACGCCTCCAGCGTGGTCGGGAGATAGTCGGTGGCCATGCCGCGTACGAGCAGGATGGTGTGGATGTCCAGCGGTCGCGACCTGGCTGTCGCGATGATCTCGCGCAGGGTGTCGGTGATCCACCGGGCCTGTACGGTCGCCGCGCCCGGGAGTCGTCCGGACTGTCGGTTGATCCTGCCGTCGAGCTCATCGAGGGCGCGCAACAGTACCTCTGGCCGATCGTCGGCGTCGGCGTCGGCGGCTGGCTCTCCGGCGGCGATGTGGTCCGTGCCCCGACGGAACCAGCGCATAGTCAACCGGCGATCTCGCCCCGGCGGGTACGTTCCAGATAGGGACGCGCCCGCTCGATCTGGCCCTCGAGCGCCTGAACCGTCTGAGCCATCGAATCCACCGCCTGCGCCCGGAATGTGTCTACTGCATCCATGGTGGCGAAGACGTTGTCGAACGCCGCCTGCAACTTGGCCACGTCTATGGTCGACGAAGCCGCCTGCTGGTTGATCGCCGCGCCCTGGGTACGCAGTTGTTCGGACGTCGACTCGATGAGGTTCGACGTGACCGTGTTGAGCGCGTTGATCTGATCCAGGACGAGCTTCTGTCGGGACAACGCCTGCGAGACGATCACCGCGATGCGTAGGGCGGCGATGGTGGTCGTCTGGGAGCGATCCACCCCGCGGATGAGCTCGAGGTTGTTCCTGCGAATGAGGTCCAGGGCCATGTAGCCCTGCACGTTGACCGCCATCTGGGTCATGATGTCCTGCCGGCGTTGCCGGATCGGGAACAGCGCGTCGGAACGCAACGTGTTGGCGTCGTCCGCCTTTCCGTTAGCATCGAAGCCGGCCACTTTTTCCTCTATCGCGCGATCCAGAGCGGTGGCAAGCTCGTTGTACTCGCTGAGCCGCCCCATGGTGGCCCACATGTTGGCCTTCTCGGTCTCGATGGCCGAGTTGTCCTTGCGCAGCTCGTCCTGCCCGGAGTCCAGCGCCTTAATGATCGCGTTGAGATGCGACTGGGCGGACTGGTATCTGGCGAAATAGCGGTCGATCTTGTCGCCGCCGGGCAGCCATTTGAGGACCTTCTTCATTCCGGTCAGGTCCGCTCGTTTCGGATCCAATTCGGTGACCGTGATCCGTAGATCAATGAGCGTCTGCGATACCCGGGTCTGCGTGTCGCCGCCGGACCGCTTGAGTGCTGCGGCAGGTCGGTCCAACATTCGACTGGACATGGTTGCGGCGGAGCGCATGTCCTGCTCACCCATGGTGGTGATGGAGTTGATCTTTTGCGCGAACACTGGTGACTGGATGTCCAGTGCGGCGAGCTCATTGACGAAGGCCTTCGCCTTCGACTGCAATTCGATTTGCTTCGCCGACGGCACGGCGACCGCGCCAACTGCCTGCTCCGGGTCGACCGTTACCACCGGAGCTGGCGGTGTCAGAACCAGGACGCCGACGGCTCCACTCGTGGAGATCGGCCCACCGGCGCTCGGAGTCGAGCCGAGATCGAGTTCGGTCATGTCGATCTTTCTCCTTTGGATACGGCGACATGGACGGCTCGGTGCTCAGCCGACGTTCACGCCGAAGTCCTTCGCGATGCCGGCGAGCCCGGCCGTGTATCCCTGCCCGACTGCCCGGAACTTCCATTCACCGGCGTGGCGGTATAGCTCTCCGAAGACCATCGCGGTCTCGGTCGACGCGTCCTCGGAGAGATCGTAACGGGCGAGTTCGGTGCCACCATCCTGATTCACGATGCGAATGAAGGCGTTGCGCACTTGCCCGAAGGACTGGGCTCGGTGCTCCGCCTCGTAAATTGAGACCGGGAAAACGATCTTCGCGCACTCGGCGGGGACACCGGCGAGGTCGACCAACAGCGATTCGTCATCGCCGTCGCCGTCGCCGGTCAGGTTGTCACCGGTGTGCTGAATGGAGCCGTCGGGACTCTTGAGGTTGTTGAAGAAAATGAAGTGCTGGTCGGACAGGATCACGCCGGTCGCCCCGAGCATCAGCGCGCTGGCGTCTAAGTCGAAGTCGGCGCCGGAGGTGGAACGCGCATCCCATCCCAGCCCTACCAGGACGGCGCGCAGGTTGGGTACCTGCTTCGTCAGTGAGACGTTTCCACCCTTGGTGAGGCTGACCGCCATCATGTTCCTCTCGCAAATTTGTGTCCCTGACGCAGGCCAAGAATTCCGCCGAGGATCCACTTATCGGCATAGAAAGACCATAAAACGCATCGTGCGTCGTATGTGAACTTCGTCCTATCGGACCGCCCATGAACGTTTCTCGGGACATGCTAGTCCGGTTGGGATCGTCTGATGTTGGCATTTCTCTGGTCCGCACATCGACCGCCAATCGAATATGGGAAAGATCTGCACTTCTGCCACTCGCGTACGTTCGCCTGAACCAGCTACCCGTCATCATGATACTGAGTTGGTCGCTGTTCTGCTTCGGCTGGTAGCCCGTGTTGGCGCCGCCAGCCTGACTCCATCGAATTCATCAACTGATCGGGAGCTATCATGTCCGTGAGTCTTTCGAAGGGCGGAAATGTCTCGCTGACGAAGCAGGCTGGCCTCACCGGCCTGACGGCCGTCACGGTCGGTCTCGGGTGGGACACCCGGACTACTACAGGCGACGAGTTCGACCTCGACGCGTCCGCCATCGCGACGAACGCGGCCGGTAAGGTCCTCTCTGACCAGCACTTCGTCTTCTTCGGCAATCTCAAGAGCCCCGACGGGACCATCGAGCACACCGGTGACAACCTCACCGGCCAAGGCGAGGGCGACGATGAGCAACTGCGGGTCAACCTGGCCGCGGTTCCGACGGGCATCGAGAAGATCGTCTTTCCGGTATCCATCTACGAGGCCGAAAAGCGCGCCCAGGCCTTCGGCCAGGTGCGTAACGCATTCATTCGGGTTGTCAATCAGGACGACGGCGTGGAACTCGCCCGTTACGACCTTTCCGAGGACGCGTCGACCGAGACCGCGATGGTCTTCGGAGAACTCTACAGGCACGGTCCGGAATGGAAGTTCCGGGCTGTCGGCCAAGGTTATGCTTCGGGCCTGCGAGGAATTGCCCAGGATTTTGGCGTAAATGTCGCCTGATGTTCCTCCAAACGTTTGGAACCTTGTTGCCGGTCACCGCCGCCGACGGTGTGCTGTTACTCGGCGGGCCACACGCTGCCGTCCTCGTCGTGGTTCTGTGCGTCCTTGAGACTTTGCTTTTCCTTGATAACGCCGTGTCATGGATTTGCGTCAACTGCGGCACGTCCGGCGGGTCCTGGTTTTCGCGTTCATCTACGAGGGCGTGCCGAGCTGGGCGGCGGCGGGCGGCGTCGTGACGTTGTTCCCGGTGGAGGGCCCCCAGATCGAGGTGCGGCTCGACGAACCCGATGAGCGGTCAATGATGTGTGCAATCGCGCTGTTGGAGAACGTGAACGGGGAGTTGGTGGTGCGCCGCGAGGTCCGGTACATCGAGGGCGGCCATCAAGCCCTCGACAATGCGTACGGCTGGGGCATGCGCTGGGCAGCCGGCCGAAAATAGAGTGAGGACGCGATCATGAGTGTGAGTCTCCGCAAGGGTGAAACGGTCTCGTTGCAAAAGGTCAGTGGGGCGTCGCTGACCAAGATCCGGATGGGGCTCGGATGGGACGCGGCGCAAAAGCGCGGGCTGTTCGGCGGCAGGAAGAACCAGAGCATCGATCTCGACGCGTCCTGCATGCTCTTCGACGCCGGTGGGACGCTACTTGACCAGGTGTGGTTCCAGCAACTGCGTAGCGTCGATCGGGCGGTGCAGCACACCGGCGACAACCGCACCGGCGATGGTGACGGCGATGACGAAAGCATCATCGTCGATCTGTCGGCGTTGAATCCAAAGGTACGCACATTGGTGTTCGTGGTTAACTCCTTCACCGGGCAAAGCTTCAGTCAGATCACCAACGCGTCGTGTCGGCTGGTGGACGAGGTGAAGGGCACTGAGCTCGCCAAATTTGATCTCAGCGGCTCCGGCGCGCACACGGCGCAGATCATGTCCAAGCTGACCAAGGTCGACGGCGACTGGTCTATGACGGCGATCGGTGTCATTGCGTCAGGGCGCACCTTCCGGGACCTGCTGCCGGCGGTCGCGGGCCAACTCTAGGCAGTGGCCGGCCTGTACCACCTCGCCCGGCCCTGCGCGGCGGGCGTCGCCGGCTGTCTCGAGGACGCGATCGCCGGTGACGCGCCAACCATCGCCCTGTGCGAGCGGATCGGGCTGGTAGAGCGTCGGCCCAACTATGTCGTCACCGCCAACGGAGGGCGGATCATGGTCGAGGGTCGGATCGGCGAGACGTGGTCCGGTCACATCGCCGTCTGCTGCCCCAGGGCTGAGGACCGCTGGACCAAACCGTGGGCTGGTTGCGCGCGGCTCGGCGAGCCCGAGTGATGCTGCGGTCGCGCACCGCGGATGATCTGTTCTGCTGTGCCGCCCATGGAATGCGCGGCGATGCCAGACGACGTCGTGGGACAGCTCACCCGATGGTGTTCCCCCGTGGCTGGATCGCCTCGCTCCGGCCTGCTTGGTAAGCGAGACATCGCCGCCCTTGGTCAGGCCGACTCCGATGCTGGCTCCATCGATGTGTGCGGGGCGATGGTGTGGACGACGACCCGAGACTAATTAGCGAAGGTTGGTTGTCGCCACGGGAGGAGCGGGACGGACCTGCCGCGCGTACCACTGAAGAATTTCGTCGCCAGCCCGAGCGCCGCTCGTCCGAGTGACCAGGCAGCCCGGGAGCGCGACGTCGCGTAGGTGCAGCTCGCCGTGGGCGGGCCGGATCGCCGCGTCCGCCGTCTGCAACATGCCCAGATCGAGCAGCGAATCCCCACCGGCCACAACACGCTCGGCGCCCAGCCGCTCCGCGACATGAGCGCAGGCGGCGGCCTTGTCCAGCGCGGCCGGTAGCAGATAGAGTTTGCGGCCCTGAAGCGACACTCGCCAGCCGACGTCGGCGGTCCACATCGCGGCAGCTGAGGCGAACCTCGTGAGCCACTCTGTCCGCTCGTGTACGGCTAGATACATGAAGAGGTCGTCGACGGCGCGGAGGGCCGCGAAGGGATGACGCCCGTACCAGCTTGTGACCTGCTTCCATACCAGGTCGAAGGTTGCTGAGCCGCGCATCCGCCGGCGCATCCGCCGCTCCCAGCCCGCGTCTGGCACGCCGTCGACGAGCAACCGGGCACCGTTGCAGACAATGGCCATCCTCGGCGCCGGGCCCGGCAGGCGCAGCCGCATGTATTGGGGGACCGACCGGGTGGTCGCCGGGACCAGCGCGCCGGTCCGCACCAGCCGGATCCACTCGTGCGTTGCGGCCGCGGTCATGGATGCCAACGTCCGGCCTTCGTGCACGTCCACCGGCTTTAGCCCGTCGTCACCGGCAACGAGCGATCGTGGCGAGAACAGGACTGTGCCGTCCAGGTCAGTGACGATCAGCGTGTTCACGACGTCAGCCCCTGCGGCCGGATCAGGCCGACACACCGGTACGGCAACCCTGCCACTTCGTCGATCTGGACGTCCCGTTCGCGGGCCAGCTGGCGGACGTGCGCCACGTCCGGCCCAGCGTCCGGCCGCATCAGAACCCGCCAGGGCACTCGGCGCAGCAGGACCCGGGTGGTCTCTCCCACCCCGGGCTTCACCAGGTTCACATCGCCGAGCCCGTACTTCTCGCATAACGCTACCGTGCTCGTCCATCCGGTCCACCGCGGTCGGCGGTCGGCGGCTGCGAGTTTCGGCCATTGGACCGCGACCCGATCGGCGACGGACGGGAACCGGGCGGCGATGCGATCCAGGAACAGTGCCGAGACATCGGCATCACGCAGATCCCGGTAGAATTTGGCACCGTGGAACCGATCCTGCGCAATCAGGCGGTCGTGCAGCACTGTCCGTGAGACTAGGCCGGATACCGTGGAGTTCAGGCACGCCGAGGGAATGAGGAAATCGTCGCGAGTGCCGTAGGTGTCGGTGCAGCTTCCGGGGTCGGTAAGCACGGCTAGCCGGAACGGAAACCTGAGCCGTTCGCTTTTTGCGACGATCGCCAGCGCGGCTTCGAGCTCCCGGCAGATTGCACCCTTGCCGGTCCAGCCGTCCACGAATACGACCGCCTCTGGGTCGTGGTGCCGAGCCAGATATTGTAGCGCCACCCGGTCGATGCCCCGGCCGCGCACGATGGAAACGGCGTAGTGCGGCGGCCGTAGCCCGTGGGCGAATTCGATCCACCGGCGCATCAGGATGCCTATCGGCGTGCCGGCTCGCGCGAGCGAGACGATGACTGGTTTGTGGTGCTGCGCCAGGACAAGCTCGGAAACCACACCCACTGCGGTCGCGATACGGTCGGCCGAATCGGCCAGCGCAGCGTGGAACAGCCGTAGATAGTCGGCGGTCGGCTGGTACTCCACGGGAAGTGACTCGG
The DNA here is from genome assembly GCA_032160305.1 of Actinoplanes sp. Classification (GTDB taxonomy): domain Bacteria; phylum Actinomycetota; class Actinomycetes; order Mycobacteriales; family Micromonosporaceae; genus Actinoplanes. The sequence continues at coordinate 24,052 of JAVHVY010000348.1, read as the reverse complement.
CGTAGTGCGCGGCTCCGGTTTGGATCGCCGCCTCCCGTTGCGCCGGCGGCGCCTCCAGGTTCAGATGCGACAGGTCCGTCAGGAGCCAGCCGACCTCGTCCGCCGCATACGACGAGAACGCCGGACCGTACAGCGGGGTGGGTTTCATCGAACCGCCTCGAGAATGCGATCCGGACTATAGGCGGGGACGACGACCACCGTGATTTCGCCGCCAAGTCCTTGCAGCGCGGCAACCAGGCCGCTGGACCGCCACAGATCAGTGGTGTCGGCCTTGTCGTCGACGACTACGACGATGTGATCGAACAAGCCGGGCGCGAGGTTGTACGCGAACCGTGCGGTGCCGTCCGGCTGTTCAAGGTCGGGTGGCGTGAACGTCAGGCTGCTGCGGATTGCGTATCCGGGATCGTCCCGCGGGAGCACCGGCGAGCGGGTGGTGCTGGAGAACCGGACGTCGGCCTCTGGGCGGCGGTCGAGTTCGTCCGCGAGCCTCAACGGCAGGTACATCAGCTCCTCAGTCCCCAGCACGAGGAGCCGGCCGGAGCCGTGGATGTTCTGCGCCACCTCGGCGACCATCCGGTCGTACGCCGGACGGTGGTGCCAGGCGAAGCCGTGCCGACCGCCTTCGGGCAGACCCGAGGGCCACGGCGGGGTCAGGCGGCGCACTGCTGCTCCTCCGGCCCCAACCGGACGGGGCGGTTGCTCCCAGTGCTTGCACAGCTGTCGGCCACGCTCCAGCACGTCATGCGGAGCCTGAAGACGGCCGCCGCCCAGCGCCACCACGTCGATGCGCGTGCCGAGCTCCCGGGCAGTGTCCGCCAGATCCTCCCGATCAGTGTCTCCGCGCAGATCCAGCAGTGCGGCCACGACATATCGGGAGCGCGGGTACGACCGATGGAGCACCCGGATCGTGGCAGCTGCCGTTTGTCCGGTGGTGAGTTCGTCGTCGACCAGGATCAGGGGACTGCCACGGTCGAACCAGTCGGCAGCCTCCGGCTGCAGCATGTGCTCGGCCGCATGGCTGTGCGCCTCCTCGAAGCGGCACAGCGGGCCGCCGGACGGAGGCGGACGCCGTGTGGAATGCAGGTAGGCGGCATCCGGGAAGACGTCTGCGACCAGGTGGCCGAGTGCGGTGGCGGTCTCGGCGAAGCCGAGCACCAGCGGCGCACTCGCCTCCTCGCCGAGCGCGTCTGCGACTCGTGCCGCGAGGAGCCGGCCGGCCGCGATGGCCCGTCGCGGTGCGACCGGCACGTGCTTGCCGAGGACTTGGGAGACCACCAGATGCGCTCGGTTCGGATTGCGCCGAACGGCGAGGCCCGCGAGCTCGACGATGCCGAACGGGCCCGAATCATCCTCGACGACCCGGATTCCCAACCGGTCAGCGGTCCACCTGCCCGACCAAGCCATCTCGGCCGTCATGCCGCGCCGACCGCGTGGAGCAGGTCGGCGGACGTCACGCCGGTGGCGGCCACCCCGAAGATCTCGGCCCTTTGCAGCGTCCGCTCGGCCCATGAACGGTGCGGGCCGACCTCGTTCATCTTGTTCCGGTACGCGCTGCGCAGGATGCCTCCACCGGTGCCGGCCGCGATGGCCTCCGCATCGGAGAACTCCTCGTGACTGATCACACTGAGCGCATTCACGGTGACCGCGTGGTCTGGGTGGATCACGGTCTTCCCGGACAGGCCGTTGGCACGATCGAGCCGGACCTCCTGTGCCAGCCCGCTGCGCGAGAAGTGCTCCCACACGGGACCGGTGATCGGAAAGCCGCTGCCGTCGCACCGTCCGAAGATGTTGACGATGTCGCCTAGGACGGCGGCGAGCACGCTGATGTCCCAGGCGGACAGCTCCGCCGGGCGTCGGAGGCCGTACAGGCCGCTGAGGTCGCTGCCCCCGACGCGGATGGCCAGGACCGACTCGCGGTAGGTGTCGAACAGCTGATGCATCGTGCGCAGCACGCCCAGGCGGCTCTCAGCGGCGGCGACCTCGGGCGTCTCGAGCACCGGCATGGCGTACAGGCGGAGCCCGGCATCGGCGCTAACCTTACGGACCGCCGCGATGCGGTCGAGTCCCTCGTCGTCCGGCCGGAACTTGGGCAACACGAATCCGCTGACGGCGAAGAGGTCATCCCCGAGCCGGTCGGCCATCTGCCGGATCTGAGCCGCTGTGCGCACGCGGACGAAAATCAGCGGACCGTCCGGTCCCTCAGCAGCGTACCGGCCCAGCTGGACGGCCAGGTTGTCCTCGGCGGCGGAGACCTCGTCGTCGCGGATCGCATCCTCCAGGCAGCAGACCATGCTCATCACGCCGGCGCGGTGGCAGCGTCCGATGTCATCGGCCAAATGCGGACGAATCGCCGGCGTATACAACGTCGCGCCAAGCGCGATGGCCAGGCGGTCGGCAGGACTGTCCCGGAGAAACTCCTGAGGCGCCCGGTGGAACAGGCCCGCCACTCGGCTGGGATGCAACGTGGAGAAATAACGCATGAGCGGTCCTTCCTGAGCGTCAGCTACCGATCTCGTCAGAAGATTACCTTTCGTCATTTTTTAGGCTAAAAGAAACTTATGTGAGCATCCAGGTGATTGCCTGGTGAACGGGCCAGGTTCGGGCGGTGCGCTCCGGCCGCGTCCGCGCGGCCGGGACCGCGAATCTTCTCCAAGCGCTATGTATCTCATTGATACGTGTATTCAACCTTTAATACGGATGAATACTCCTAGAGTGGTTAGGGCTGAACCGCGGAGAGGGGCCGGATCGTGGGTGACAGTTGGGATTTCTCCGGGGGCGGGTCGACTCCAGCTCCCGACGCACTGCCGAGTCGCCCGGTCGGACCGCCAGCGGGCTGGCTCATCGGCGCGGCCGTCTCTGTCGCCGTAGGTGTAGTCCTGGGGCTTTTCTCCGGCCCCGCCCCGTGGACCTGCATCGCCGGCTGGTTGATCGGCGGGTTCGCGGGCGTGGGAATGCTGGCCGTCTTCACGCTGGTCGACTCGCGGCGCCGCGCCGACAGCTGGTACGCCGTACGGCCGCTGGCCGGTCGCCTGCGTGGGATGCTGGTGCTGCTCGCGATCGGCGCAGTCGCGCTCGACGCCTGGCGGTTCGCCGACTGGTGGAGCCGGCGATGACGTGTCCACGACTGAGCCGCCTGGCTGCGTTGCTGCCGGTCGCGTTTCTGGCGATGCCGGCCCTCGCGTTGGCCGCGCCCGCGACGGCCGACGACCATCCGGCCGTTCGACAATTCGGGGCATGCCTGGCCGCGCAGAAGACGGGCGAACTTCTGCTGCTGATGGACCAGTCGGCCAGCCTCAAGACAACGGACCCCACGGGTATCCGGGCGAGTGCCGCCAGCTACCTGCTGGGTCAGCTCGCCGGATCGATGGCGGCGACAAACGTGACGCTTGATGTCGCGATCGCCGGCTTCGACGTCGGCTACCGATCGTATGTTGACTGGACGAAGCTCAATACGTCGTCCGTCGAACGGCTGCAACAGTCCGTCGATTCCTTCCGCAGCCGCGATACCGGCCTTGACACCGACTACGTGGCCGCCACGGAGGGCGCGCGGGAGGCCTTCCGCAGCCATGCGGCGCCGGCCGGAACGTGCCGGGCGGTGCTGTGGTTCACCGACGGCGAGTTTTCCATCAACCAGCGCAGGGATGGATCCACCAAGCCCTACGCACCTGAGGTCGGACTCGGCACCGCGGCCGGAGTTAAGCAGGCTGTCGCCAAGGGAGAGAACCAGATCTGCCGCGCGGGCGGCGCCGCCGACCAACTCCGTGCGACCGGCGCGCTCGTTCTCGCCGAAGGCCTCGGCACGGGGAAGGACCAGTCCAGCTTCGACTTCCTGCGGAGCGTGGCGACCGGGCGCACCGACGGCGGCCAGACGTGCGGCCGTGCCACCGGCACAGTGACCGGCGAGTTCGACTACGCCCAGAACGTGGACCAGTTGCTGTTCGCCTTCGACGCCGTAGGGGATCCGGCCCGGCCGCCGACGACCTTGGACACCGGGGCTTGTGCGAAGACGATGTGCGCGCAGCAGACCAGTACATTCGCCCTGGACACCTCGATACGTTCGGTACACATCCTGGCTGGCGCAAACACATCCGGGATCGACATGCTGCTTCGCGGGCCGGACGGGGCCACTCGGCGCTTCCTAGCTGGCAGCGGTGTACCTTCCGGGACGTTCGACGGGGCCGGAGTCAGCGGACACTGGTTGTCGGGCCGGACCCTCGATCTCACCCTTACCCGGGCCGACGACAGGCAGTGGACGGGTACCTGGGGTATCGCGTTCGTCGACCCGACCCCGCCGGTCACCGGAGAGCGTGGCCGGCTGCAGATCCGGATCATCGGCGACCTCGTTCCCGCCGTGCTCAATGGGGGCAAACTTGAACTGCGCACGGGTTCGCCGGCAAGTCTGAAGCTGGGCGTCGTGAGCGAGCAGTCCGGCGGGCAGGTCCGCCCGGACGCGCTGCCCGCCGGGGTCGCCGTTTCCGCTGAACTGCGGGCGGACGATCAGAGTGTCGTCGGTTCAGTGGGTCCCCTCGGTCCGGCCGCCCTGGCCACCGCCGTCCCGATGAGTCTCGCGCAGGCACCGATCGGTGCGGGCACCCTGCGCCTGACTCTGACCAGCCGGATCGGGACGTCACCAATCCGCCCGGCGGACCGGGTCATCGACCTGCCAGTTCACATTCTGCCGCCGCTGAACTATCCGAACGTCACGGGCAACCTCGACTTCGGGCGCGAGCGCGAGGGTGTCGGGCCTTTCCCCGCCGCACTCACGATCACCGGCCCGGGCTGCGTCTGGGTCTCCGACTCCGCGGCATCCGCGGCACCCGACAGAGTCGGCACCGCCGTGCTCACCGCGGTCTCCGCCAAGACCGCAGCCTCCTGCCAGGACGTGGCCGCGGGAGCCAGCGCGAGACTGCCGGTACAGCTGACACTCGGCGCCGCCGGCACCGGCACCGTCGCCGGTAAGGTCGCCATCCATCTAGCGCCCCACGGCCAGACCGCCCGCGCAATCTCCGCGAACGTTGACTTCATCGCCGACGTCGAGAAGCCGCCGGTGAAATCGGTGCGGATCGCGGCATTCGTTATCGCGCTCGTGGTCGGGCTCGGGCTGCCAATGATCTTCCTGTACCTCACCAAGTGGTGGACGGCACGGATTCCCGGCCGGGCCCTGATGAGCGGCATTACGGCGGTCGAGGTCAGAGACGGCAGCGTCACCCGTGACGGACGGCCGTTCACGGTGGACGGCCACGACATGGAGTTCGTCCCGGTGAATCCCCGTGGCACGCGGCGCCTGGCACTACCGCAGGGCGGAGCCGTCCTGACGGCTCGGATGGGCCTCAGCCCCACCGCCGCGGGTCACGTGGACATCGCGGTGCCCGGCATGACCGCCACGACCGGCGGCAGCGGGAAACAGCCCGCCCGCCTGCCGCTCGCGGTGCAGGACTCCTGGATCGCACTGGATGGCTCCGGCCGCGTAGAGGTCCTGGTCCTGGCTTCCCCCGGAAACGATGACGCCTACTACGCCCGGCTGTCCGACAAGATCCGGGCCGCCCTCCCTCGACTCGTCAGCGGCAGCACCGGCACCGCCGATCTCGCCCAGGTCGCTCCACCGCAGGGTGGTGCTCCTCCCGCGGCGGGCGGCGCGACAACCGATTGGTGGGGAACCTGATGAGACGCTTTCTCCTCGTTGGATGCGGCGGCTCAGGGGGCGTCACCCTGCAGTTCGTCATGGACCAGTTGCGCGCCGACCTGGCCTTGACCGGTGTCGACACGCTGCCGGACGGCTGGCAGTTCGTCCACATCGACGTCCCGGTCCGACCCGACGGGGTCGGCCGAGGGATGCCGCCGACCGTGCCGGACCAAGGAGGCCGATATGTGGGTTTCGCGCACCCCGGCGCCACCTATCCCGGCGTGGCCCAGAACATCGAAGGCAAGCTCCGGACGAGCGGGCAACTCGGCCAGCTGGCCACCTGGCGGCCTGACCCGGAACAGGTGGGAATTCCCATCGCCGACGGGGCGGGGCAACAGCGAGCCATCGGCCGCATGCTCACCTTGACCAAGGCGAGCCTCGCGTTGGAGCAACTCGAGGCGGCCTTCGCCGCGCTCAACGGCGTCGGCGTTCGCAGCGAGCTCGGCCAGATTGCCGATCGGGTCTCGCCGGCCACCAAACAGCAGATCGACGCCCCGCCGATGGTTTTCGTGGTCTCCTCGATGGCCGGAGGGGCCGGGGCCTCCATGGTGCTCGACGTCTGTCGGCTCCTCGCCCAGGTCAACGGGCACGACCCCCGTGCCACGGCGCTCTTCCTCTACACGCCCGAGGTCTTCGGGAGCCTCCCGCAACACGCGCGCGGGGGCATCGACGGCAATGCCCTGGCAATGACCGGCGAGCTGCTCGCGGCACAAGCCGGCGCGGGCACCGCCGGGGATGAAGCCGTATTGCGCGCGCTGGGGCTCCCGGCCGCGCATCGCACCAATGTGCTTTTCGGTCGGGTCATCCCGGTCGGTGCCAAAGTCGGTGCCAGCGGCGCCCCGTTCGGAGACGGTTCGGCGGTCGGCGTCTACCGCGGACTCGGCCGGGGTATCGCGGCGCTCATGATGTCGGGGCGTGCCACCCAACAGTTCATTTCGTACGATATCGTCAACCCGGTCGTGGTGCCCACCAGGCAAGAGACGTTGGGCTGGGGCCTGGACACCAATGCCCTCCTGTGGGGATCCTTCGGCTTCGCCTCGGTGGGCCTCGGACGGGAGCGCTATGCCGAGTACGCCGCTCAACGGCTGGCGCGGTCCGCCGCGGACCGGTTGGTCGGCGGCCACCTCCAGGCCAGCGACCAGACTCCCGCCATCGATCAGCTACGACGACTCAACGACAACCGGTACCCGTACTTCGCTGAGGAAGCCGGCATACCTACTCGTGATGTCCGGGAGTGGTTCGTATCGCTGCTACAGAAGGCCGACCTGCCACGCGCGGCCGCCGAGGTGGTCGAGGGCATGATAGGCCGCCGGCTTCAGCTCGCTCAGCCGGTGGATCTACGCCAGTGGCTCCCGGTTCTGATGAACGAGGTGGTCCAGGACGGACGGCGTCTGCGCGAGGGTATCGACCGGGTCGCCGACGCCTGGGCGTTCGACTGGGTCTTCGCTCCCGCTGGCGGACTCGTCTCCCGGCTCGAAATCGGGCTGTCCCAAGTCGTCGTCGACTTCGGTCTCGCGGCGGCCAGAGACATGATCGATCGGGTACACCGCGGCGCGGACGGGTGGGTGCAGGCCCTGCAGGACGCCGCAAAATCCGCGCCACTGCAGCCGCAGGTCCTGCCCGCGGACATACGGCAAAAGGTGGAGAGCGTCAAAGGACTGATCGACGCGAACCACGCGGCGATCAGCCTGATCCGCACCGGATTCACCGACAACGTCCTGGCCGCCATCCGCGCCCGTTGCGCCGAGCTTGCCGCCGACATCCTGCGAGCCGTCCGCTCCGATCTGCTGACACCGATGGCGGATGCCTGCGGCGACGCTCTTCAGCTACTGACGGCGGCGCGCAGTTCGCACGCCAAGGCCGACGTGGGCCTGGCACGGCTGCACACCGACGACTTCGCATCCTGGCCGACCGACGACACCGAGATGCCTCGCCGCTTCACCGAAGCGCACAATGAACTGTTGCTGACCAAGGCATCGGAGTTCCCCGGGCGCTTCAGCCTCGACGTCAAGGCCTCCGTTTCGCGGGTGGCCGAGTCGGGCGGGGAGCGGTCCGAGACGGACGCGATCGCGGACATCGTGACTGCTGTGATTCGCGGCCGTTGGACGACCACCGGTGAACAGCCGAGAACGCGTCTGGTCACGCCCGACCCGGAGTTCTGGCCGGGTGTGTTCCCGACGCACCGGGCCACCGGTCAGGTCCGCCCACCGCGGGTCGCCCGATACCGGATCGCGGTCCGGCCGGACGAGATGCTCGAGCGCGGACGCCGATGGTTACAGCGCCCCAGCGAGCCCTTCGACCGGTTCATCGGTCAGTCGCTGCGCGATCATTTGAGCGATCGGGGCGCAAATGACGTCGAACGCGACGGCCGGGCCCGCGAGGTACGCGACCGGTTCCACGAAGCGCTCGCCCTCGCCCGCCCGCTCGTCGCTGTCAACAGTGAGATCGTCGAATCGATCCACGGAACCGCGGTGCAGACGTCGTACAAGTTCAGCGATGTTCCGTTCGGTGGCTTCGCGCTTGCCGGTCAGCTCCGGGACGATCTTGCTGTGCACTCGGAGATCGAGGTCACCTCGGTCGGCCGCTTTGAAGAGGTGCTGCGCTCGGACTCCACCGCCAAGCGTATCGACATCTTCGGCTCGTACGGGCGGTTGTCTCCGGTGACGTTCTCGTCTCTGCTAGCTCCGCTCGACAAGCACTGGTCGGCGAGCGTGACGGTCGAGTCCCGCAATCAGTTCTTCCGGCTACGACGGGCCCGCCGGTTGCCTGGTTGCCTCCCGATGGGCGACAGCCAGCGGCGGGCGGTGATCGGTGGGTGGTTCGTCGCACGGCTGACCGGTCGGTTGCGCCTGCCGAGCGAGCACCCGGGGGAGGCCGTCGAGGTCTGGGATGAGGAACAGCAGCACTGGGTGGGGTTCCCGCAGCCGCTGATCATCGATCGGGAGGATTTCCGGCGGCCGGCTGACGTGATGCCCACCGTCATGCTGTCCTCGCTGATCGCGCTCGCCGCGAGCTGCCAATACCCCGATCTGGATCCGCTGCGGCCGTACACGGTGCTGCGGCTCTACTGGGACGACACTGTGCACGGTCGCCCCGAGTATGACGATCCGAGCCTGCTGACCGCGGCCCGGTCCCTTGGCGACTGGCTGCGTACCGGCCGGCAGCCCTACGGGAGTCCGGCGGCTCGGCCCGGTAGCCCGCCACCCCCGGTGGATACCGACGGTCGTCGCACCGAGCTGCTGACGAGTCTGGAGACGCTGCATCAGCAGGTCGGCAAGGAGTACCTGCCAGCCGGGCACCTGGGGGCGTCGGGCGGCGGGACCTTCGCCCATCTCGACCGGTCCGACGCTCTGGTGCGTGTTCCGCTGTATCACGAACTCGCCCCTGATATCTACACAGTGGTCGGCCGCATGCTGGAGATCGTGGCGAACGTCAACCTGCACGGTGACGGCGTCGGGGGGCCACACATCGACGAGGCCCTCGGATGACCGCGTCAGAACCGGATCTGGTCGTCTTCCTGGCCAGCTCGAGCTCCGTCATGCCCCGGGTGCTGGACGTGCTGCGCGACTGGGTGGCATACGGTCTCGTCCATCCATTCGTCTGGATCGACGAGGTTGACGCCGACCCGCAGCGGCCGCTCGCGGAGGTCACCGCGGCCGCTGTCAGCGGCGATCGTGCCACCAGGGTGCGGCTCCGCGACCATCTGGCCGACCAGCCGCGGCTCGACACGCTGCGCCTGGTTGCGCTCAGCTCGATGGGCCGATCACCACGATCCGTGGCACCGGCGGTGGCAGGCCATCTCTACACCGGACTGGGCGGTGAAGTGTCACCCGTGCACTGCCTGCTGACCCGGCACGGCGAAGGTGGCTGGGAACCGCAACCTACCTGGGTGGGATGGCACAGTGTCGTCATAGCACCGGAGGATTCCCGCACTCCGGGTTCGTTGGCCACGGATCTCACCTACGCCCACGCCGATACTGAGTTCTACAACCACGTCGCGGCCACCTTGGCCGCGGTCGTCGGGCTCTGGACCGGGATGGCGGACGCACCTTTCGACGACGTGCCGCAGGGCACCCTGGCGCGCCCGGTCGTGGCCCGTGCTTTCCTGCGCCGACTGGATGCATCGGCAGTCACGGCCGAGATCCGCTCCTCGCTCACTGATCTGACCCGCGGCTTGCCCCGGCCGCGCCACGACCATTCCCTGTGCGAGCTGTCCCGTAATCCAGAGGCCTCCGCGGACAGGATGGCCAAGGCTGTATTCGCGTTGAACGAGAGTCTGCTCGCCGTCCGCCCGAAGCCCACCGATCCGGGCGAGGCCGAGCGGATCAGCGTGTGGCGGGCGCTGGCGCTGTTCTTCACCTTCCTCGGCGCGGCGCTGCGGCGCGCTCCTTACGTCATCGGGAATGAATTCCGCAATCGAGCCGCCACCGCGCTCGGCCAGAAGGTGCAGGACGCGCTCTTCGGTGCGGATTCCCAATACCAGATTGTGACTGCCGCGGGTAGCGGGAAGGCCGCTGGCGCCGACGAGTTCGCCCGCGATGTGGAAGACGTGAGCCGACGGCTCCAGGCGGCACTGCCGGACGTACACCCTGGGATCCCCAACGTCGCGCCGTTCTGGCAGTCTGTCGTGGACGGTGCAATGACCCTGGCCGACGGCGGGCAACGACGTCCGGAGATCCCACCGGAGCTCCTCGGAAGTATTCCCGCGGTGATCGCGGAGCCACGCCTGCTGGCACCTTCCCCGAACGACTCGTTTGCGGTTCCGCCGGCGATGATGCCGGTCATGGGCACCGCGCGACTCGAAGCCGTCGACGTACGGGCCCACGAACAGTTGGCGGAGCGCCTCGCAACGGCCGCTACGGGCAGCATCGAGCTGGCCCGCGTGGCCGAGCGTCTCCACGCCTGGCGCGCGGGCATCAATCCCGCCTTCACCAGCCGCGTGGGGAGCAGACTTGCCGACGAGCAGCGCAAGCGTGCCGCCGAGGTACGGCGCCTCAACGACGAACTGGTGACCACCATGGCGGCAACGGATGCGCCCGCCGCCACCCGCAACGACCAGCTGGACGTCGTCAAGGTCCTGCTCGGGTTGTTAGGCGGTTGGGCAGTCCTCGCTCTGATGATGTGGTTGTCGCTGCGATACCACTGGTTCAGCTCGAATAGAGTGCTGATCATCGGTGGGGTGGTCGGGTTTGCATGGCTGACCTGGCTCGTGATCGTCCTGGTACGCCAGCAGAAGCGGATCTTCGCCACACTCGCGGCTCGCAACCGGATGCTCGCGCGGCACGAAGCCGCAGTGCACAACCTTGGCTACGCGGTTTCCGAGCTGCGCGTCGTGTCGGTGCTCTACAGCCAATACCTCGCCTGGTCGACCTTACTCGGGGCATTTCTCCGCGAGCCATTCGGTCAGGTCTCGTCCCCAGTCGTTGCTCCGCACCTCGCGGGGCCGCTGCCCCGGGCGATGGGACTAGGCCGGGCACTGCCGGATCGCGACCAGATCGATCGCGCAACTCATGATCTGGGTGCGACAGTGTTCGCGTCCGGCTGGCTGGGCGCTTTGTGGGCGAGTTTCGTCGCCGATGCCCCGCGCCGGCTGGGCCGCGACGGACTACCTTTGCGCGACGATCCCAGCCTGCTGCTCCGCGACGAAGCGACGAACCCGAACACGCCCCTGCGGCTGTGGAAGCAGGCGGTGGTGTCCGAGGGCGTCCTCGGGGCCGCGGGGGACGAGCTGTGGTCCCGCGCTCGGGCCCGGCTGCAGGCGCAGGGATCCGTCCGCTTGGCCGAGACACTGTTCCGCGATGTCGACATCATCGGCCAGACCCTGCACGGCGCCCGTGGGAGACCGGACGGCGCCGCCTTCCTCACGCAACTGGTGGGTGCCCTCGACGACCCGAGCGCGTATCACTTCTCGACGGCTCTTTTCCAACCGGCTGCCGCCGGTCAGGAAGAACATCGGGTAGAGCACACCTTCGTCGCCGGCGCCGACAAACCTCCCAACCATGCCCGGAGTTTGGCAACGACGGCGGGCACCACCACCGACCTCGACCAGTTCGTCGTGGTGGTGCAGTTCTCTGCGTCCGTGCCGTCGGAGGACCTGTGCCTGCTGGCTCCGGACGACCTACCACCGGACTCTCTGATATCGGCGGATGAGAACGTCCCGGCCGACTCCGCCTATCCGGACCTTTTCTAGGGAGATCGCCGTGGGAACCGAACAGCTGCCTGGCCTCCCTGCCCTGCTCGCCTGGCGGCGCGGCATGTTGGAGTCCGGTATGTCCGCGGACGTGCTGCCACCGGAGTCGGACCTTCGCCGGATTGCCCGTCGTCCGGACCGGGAGAGCATCAAGTCGCTGTTGCTGACCCGGCCGCAAGGCACCCGGACGTTCATGACAGAGATCTTGGAGACCCTGCGCGTCGCGGCGTTGCCGCCAATACCGGAGCGCGTGGCACCGGTCAGCGAGCGTCCGGAACCGGTGGCGGACCGGCCCGCGCGCAAGTCGCCGCCGCCGGTGGCGACCAAGAGAACCGCGACGGCTACGGCGGTCCCCGAGGCCGCTGCCGAGGCTCCTCCGTCACCCGGGCTTCCGTCGGTCGGCTCACGGCCTCCCACTCAACCGGACTTCACACGCTATACGCCGGGCGCCGATGCGCTCGAGCAGGCACTGCCGCTGCGGACACTCGAGGCCGGTGGGCAGGCACTGGAGATCGCCTGGTATCCGGCGTCGAGCGATGGTGCACGGATTTATCGTGTAGTGGCCTCTGACCGTCATCGGCCGTACTCGCCCGACGACGCCGACGTCATCGCGGTGACCGACGCCCTGACGGCGACGGACGAACGGCGCTTCGAGGGCTTCCTTCGCTTCGTACAGGTATGGGTCAACGAAGGCGCGTCCGAGGCCGCGGCTCGCAAGGCAGGGCCACGGCTACTCGCCGAGGGCGTGGCGGTCGCGCCCGTGCAGAACGTGGCGATCGCTCAGGACCACGGCACGGTCACCTGCACGTGGGAGCCGCACTCCCCGGGGATCGCCAGCGTCGAGGTCCAGCGGGTACCGAAACACGATCAGCGACCCGGCTACCTGCGCGAGTACTTCATCGGGAATGCCCACCCCGACGGATTCATCGACCCTAAGCCGGAAGGGGACAGTTTCGAGTACCGGATCTTCACGGTCGCGCAGGTGAACGGGCGCACCATGATGACTCTCGTGGCCCGCACGGTGCAGCTGGAAGCGCCCCCGGCAGAGATCAACGACTTGCACACCAGCCAGCGCAGCCAAGGTGGCCGCACGGTCATCGATCTGGAATGGACGAAACCGCCCGGCAACCGGGTCCGGATCTTCCGCACACCGGGCGGCCCGGAGCCCGGCGCCGAAGGTGAGGAGATCCCGGAGAGCCAGCTGCCCGCTGCCCGGCTGGCCGTCGACACAGAGCTGAACTTCCCGGTAGAGACACACGACGGCATCAGCCGCATCAACGGCGTGCCGTGGCCGGACGGATGGTCCAGCGTCTACTTCACGCCCGTGTCCGTACAGGCAGACAGGGCACGGATCGGTGTGACGCAGAGCCTGGCCGAGGCCGGGCGCATCGAGGACGCCCGCCTGATCCAGCGCGTCGACTGGCAGCTGCTGACATTCGACTGGCCCGGCAGCGCAGCGCAGGTCCAGGTCTTCGTCACGCCCGTCGGGGTGCCCCTCGGAGAGCCACAAGGGGCTCCGGTCGCGCAGCTCAGCCAGGAGACGTATCAAACCCAAGGTGGTCTCCGCATCGAATCGAGGGTACTGAACGCCGAAGGATGCGATGTCCACGTCCTGCCCGCGAATTTCCTGAACGGGCGGATCACCTACGGCGAGGGCGAAACGATCCACTATCCGGGCCTGCTCCGGATCGCCTACCGGCTCCGGGCGGCGAGCGGTGTCCGGTTCTTCGGCGGTCGCGCCCGGCGGGCGTTCGAGATCCGCAGCGAGCGGCCGGTACCGAGTGGTCTCACTTTCGTCCTCGTGCACCATCCCGAGCGTCTGCCGCTCGACCTCGGTGACCGTGAGGGCGATCCGATCGTCGCGTCGATCTCGATCGCCACTGACCAGTGGACCGAGATTCCCGAACTCAGCCCGGCCGCGCACTGGAAGGGCTTCGTCCGGCTCTTCGTCGACAGGCATCCGAACGTCCTGACCGCAATTGCCGTCATGGATCCGCATCTCGACGACCTACAGGTGGGCCGATGACACGCTTCGTGCACCTGACCTACGCCTCCCTCGCGTCCGAAGCGGATATGGTCGGCGGCTGGCAGTTTAAGCAGGACAGCGGCAGTACACCCGCCGAACGGGAGTGGACGCTTCCCGACGTCCCCACCACGCAGGATCTGCCCGAGCCGCTATCTAGATACCCCGGCCCAGATGAGCTTGCCGCCATCCCCCGACGGATGGCCTTCATCGCCGGCGATGACATGCTTCCCGCCTTTCTTGTCCATTCGGTGGCAGCCGGCCCGGACGCGACGCGGCGCCCCGGCAATGTCTTCAGTCAGGTGCTCCTCGACCGCGATCTGACCGATGAATTGGCGGGCGAGAAACCGGTCCGGCCGATCGAATACTGGCGCTCGCCGATGTGGCTCACGCCGTACGGCCATGACGCCGTGCGATCAGCTCACGTCGACGAGGATCTGCCACCGCAACTTGGTGGGGGCGTCGTTCGCGACCGCATCATCGCCTCCTTCAAGGAAGATCCTGCTTCGGCCAACCGCATTACCGAACTGCTCGACGCGACGGATGCCGCACTCGCCGGCCGGACGAAAGTCGTTCTGATCGTTGGCGATCCGGACGACGCGGCCCGGTGGATCGGAATCCTCAGCTTTCTGGCGTCACCACCGACCGCTGCCCGGCTCACCTTCTCGACATACGAGCGAACCGCTGAGCTGCTGACCAACGGTGCTCGCGCCATGTTGTCGGCGGTGCTCACCGCCGACTTCTTCGACCCGGTAGCTAATCACCCCGCGATCGCCGCCGGCCAGGACCGGCTCGTGTTCTTCGATCTGTCGTCCGATCCGCAGGTGGTGAGATACGGACCCGAGCAATCGCAGTCAGACTGGTCGGAACTGATCGTCGAGCTGTTCGACGAAACCGCAGCGACCATCGTTGAGCGGTTGCAGATGATGGACGCCATCAGCCGCGACTATCCTGAGGCGGCCGCGTCCCCTTGTTGGCCGCTGGCCGTGGCCATGGCACGTACGGAGTCTGCGGACGAGGCACTGCAGGTTGTCGGGGCCGCGATCCTGCGGCACACACCGGCCACCATCGATCTCGATCCCGACCTGGCACTGACGGCTCGCACGCTGCTCGCCCGATTTGCCGGCAGTGACCGCGGCGCCTTGCTGACCGTACTAGGGGGCAAGGACCGTCGGGTCTCGGCGAACCGGCTGCTGCTGGACATGGCACTCGAGGCAGTTGCCGGTAGGCCGCCGGACGAGCCCGGCGATCCGACGGCCAGCCCCGTACTGGAGGCAGTGATCGCCGAGATCCGCAGGCGTGGCGACGAGCAGTCGTCGTGGTCGCAGTCGGCGCTCGTGCTGCTCGATCAACTGATGAAGTCGAGCGGGCTGATCAGCTCGGGACGATGGCACGAGAGGGTTGCCGACGCGCTCGCCCGTGAGGTGCGCCGTGATCCCAGGCTGCCCAAGGACTTCGACGGCGATCTCGACGAGAAGACTCGGCAGCGGCTTGCCGCTGTGACGAACGGGGGTGTCTAGCTGTGCCGGTGACCGTGTTGAGTGCAGGCGACAGCCTGCCCACTCGAGCGTCCGCGCTGGAGATCGGCTGGCAGATTCGGGGCGAGCGACCCGATCAGGTCATCGTGGCCTTTGAGGTCGCGGGCGAGCGTGCAGCCGTACACGTGCAGCATATTGGCCCGCAGAACCTCTTGCTGACCGGCTGGTCCGAAGCCGTCGCGCTGGTGGCGCGCCCTACAGTGCCGGGCGCGGTCTTCGTCGACGGGGTAGGTCTCGACGTGCAGATCACGGTCAGGAGCGACAACGTTTCGGGTGATCAGATTGTGCTGCCACCGTTCGATGTCTCCAGCACTCGAGCGGCGCACTTGTTGACCGTCACCCCGGCCGGCGACGGCTGCATAGTTGCCGTTTCGAGCTCCGCAGGCAGTCCCGCAGCCAGACTTGATCCGGGCTCGCTCGTCCAACGGGCCGCGTGGTCGGCACGGCGGCAAAGCGGCACACAGACGTTGCCGGATCATCTGAGACGCACTGTCTCGGTCGCTGTCGACCAGTCGGCGTCCATGCTGCCCCATCACCGCAGTGGGGCCGTGCAGTCGCTGCTGGAGATGCTTTTCGGCGTCAACTTGCTGTGCGGCACGGCGGAGGCGGTGCCCGTCTGGTCGCTGGAGTCGCCGCCACGTCGCCTGTCCCGATCCCTCGACCGGACCACCGTCCTCGGCTACGCAGACGCCGAGCTCAGCCGCGGACCCTTCAGTAGTGGATCCACTCTTGCGCCGCTGATCGAGCAGATTGACCGCAGCGGTACGGGCGACGCATGCGTCGTGATGACTGACGGCGTGCCGGCCGACCTGGACGCCGTGACGACGGCTCTCTCGGCGCGGACCCGGCCAGTTACGTGGCACCTGCTGGCTATTGCTACCGGTCCAGACGATCCCGCCGTGCAGACGGAACCCTGGCGCGACGAGCTGCGCGCGCTCGGGCCGGCCGTCCGGGCGGGCTTCTTGACCGTGGCCTCAGTCTCGCCGGGCGGCGAGCCGGGTTGGCTGGCTGACGATCTCACTTCGGCCGACCGGCTGGACCTTGTGGTCGGTGCTCTGGGCTTAACGAGCGGGGACCGGCGGTGAAGCTTCGCTGCCCGTACTGCTTCACCCTCCTCGGCACCACGCCCGCCGCCTTCCGCTGCGAGGTCAACGACTGTGCGGAGGAGCCGGATCCCGTGGCCAGCTCCTTCTTCGGCGCCCAGGTGGCAGCTCGCCCGGTCATCGTGACCGGCGGACGGAGCGGGCAGAACGGCGCGTCGTGCCGGAAGTGTCACAACATGGCCAGTTTGGTCGTGTGTCCAACATGTCATGCGCCGCTGCCCCCCAACTGGTACCAGTGCCAGACGACATGCATCGCCATGGCCGGCGCTCGTGCGTCGGGGAAGAGCATCTACATCGCAGTATTGAAACGGCAGGCCGAGATGCTCTGCGAGCTCATGGGGCTACCGCTTGACTTCATGGACGCTGCCACCGAACGCATCTACAAGAGGGTCTACCAGGCCCCCCTGTACGAGCAGCGCGGTCTCTTGGCCCCCACTGCACGCCACGAGACGGCAGCGGCCACGCAACGCACCCCCCTGATGCTCAGCATGGGCACGATCGGCAACCGGCAGCACGTACTCGTGATCCGCGATGTCGCGGGTGAGAACCTCGAAGACCCCATGGTAGATCCACAGGTTTTCGGCTTCTTCAGCCGGGCGGACGGCGTGGTCTTCCTCTTCGACCCCATGCGGATCGAGGAGATCCGCCGTCAGCTTGCTGGAGTAATCCCCGAGCAGGCTGCGGTCGGCGGCGACCCGATGTCGGTGCTGGGCAATCTCGTGCGGCTGATGCGGATCAACGACCAGCCCATCGCCACCCCGCTGGCCGTGGTACTGGCCAAGTTTGACGTTCTACATGAGCTGGGCTCCGTCGTCGGCTCTCCATGGCAAGCGGCGATGGCCAACGCGGGCGCCGCGTACTCCCGCGACCTCAGCCTCAACCGGCCGCCGGCGTACGAGGAGGCGGATGGGCGCCTCCTCGACGCGGAGGTAACCAGCCTGTTGACCAAGCTGAACGCCCGGGCCCTGCTGAACAAGGTGCGGCAGGAGTTCTCGAACAGCCGGATGTTCGCCGTCTCCGCACTGGGCGCAGCGCCGGTCGGACAGGCGCTCCACCCGAGGGGCATCGCGCCGTTCCGATGCCTCGACCCGCTGAAATGGATTCTGGCCGGCCAGGGCGTGCTCGACCGGAACGACGCCTAGCGTAGCCCGAGCCGAACGTTGCGCTGGTGAACAGCCCGTGCCGCCGAAATCGGGGTCCAGACGAGCATGGCGAGCCAGGCGAGGGCGTAGCTGCCCGACGGGGCGTAGACGAGCAGCGGAACCATGACCATCCAGTAGCCGACGAAGTAGGCAATTCCGGCCCGCCACCGGCCAGCGTAGAAGTGCCCGCCCCCGAACAGAAACACAACGCCAGGCAGGAGGGCCAGCAATACGGCCAGTAGGACATACCGCCGGCCGGGCGCCGGCACCGGAACCGCTTGCCAGGCCCCGCCCGGCACGGGCGGTGCGGACGGGCCCGGTGATGCGTAGTAGTCCTGATCTAGACGAAGCTGGGGGTCGACCATGGCTGAACCATCGGTCATATTCCTCCCAGTATGAGGAAAGAACGTCAGACGATGTCCACTCCGAAATCGATCGCGACACCCTGCAGCCCGTCTGCGTAGCCCTGCCCCACCGCTCGGAACTTCCAGTCGCTGCCGTTGCGGTAGAGCTCACCGAAGTTCATGGCCGTCTCGGTCGAGGCATCCTCACTGAGGTCGTATCGCGCCAACTCATGCCCGTCACTGTCGTTCAACACCCGAATGTAGGCGTTCCGCACCTGACCGAACGACTGATGCCGCAAGTCTGCCTCATGAATGGATACAGCGAATACGATTCGATCGATATCTAACGGAATGGACGGCAGATTCACCCAGATCTGCTCGTCGTCGCCGGTGGCTCCGCCTTCCAGATTGTCGCCGGAATGCGCGATCGCGCCGTCCGGACTGGTGAGATTGCCGTAGAAGATGAAGTGCTTGTCCGACAACACCTTATTGTTGGCGCCGACGGCGAGAGCCGAGGCATCCAGATCGAAATCGTGGCCAGTGGTCGTCCGACCGTCCCAGCCGAGCCCGATCGTGACGGCCATGAGACCGCCGTCCGCCTGCTCGGTCAGCGAGACGTTGCCACCCTTGATCAGATTGACAGTCATCGAATCCTCTGCCTGGGAGATCGAAACGGCTGGCATAGCTGCGTAACAAATGGATCCTATCCGCCACCGGACGGTTGAGTTCCTTCCTGGCGGTTTTCGCCACAACGAAGCGATTGCTCGGGTAGTATGGCGCCGCCCCCCCGGCGAGACAACGCGACCCAGCGTCACCAGCCGTCAGCAGCTGAGCGTCGGCCACCTGGGCATCGACAACAGACGCAACCGCGAGCGAATCGTGCCCAAGGCAGGCTGAGATGCCTGCGACCTGACCGGGCGTCGGTCAGAGTATCGTCGCTGCACTCAACGCCTTGTCGACCTATCGGACGTGTGGCCTGTGGGGCTCGCAAAGCCGGTTTGGCTATGCTGCCTGCGAGTATTCGTTGATCAATTCGTCCAGGATGGAACGCCCGTTGGACGCTGGTGTCGGCCGAGGCGGGGACTTGCGGACGAGGCTGAGGTGGCCGCACTAGTCACGAGCCGCACAGACAGCGCGGCCTCAGAGTGCATCCACGGTGACCGCTACCCCGTCGCGAGCTGGGCTACTTGATCCTTATCGCGTGCGGTTTGCTGTATGCGGCAAGTAGGCCGGACGTGGTGTCGCCGCTGATCCACGCGCGGTACGTGTAGGTCTTGTGCGACGTCTGCTTGATCACCGCTGAGTAGACGCCGTGGTCGAGGGTGTAGCCGCGGGCCACCACCGTCCAGGTGCCGTTGGTGTTCTTGCGCTGGATCCGCACGGCGAGCCACGGCTGGGCCGGGGTCACGACGATCTTCGCGGTGACCGTACCGATCTTGCTGGAGGTGACCGTGAGGACCGGCACCACGCGGTTGTAGACCACGACGGTCCGCGACATCCTGCCGTCGGCAATGACCGCGAACTCGAACCCGGTGTCCACCCAGCGCGTCATTCGGTACGTGCCGTTCGCGGCGGCCTGGGTGGTGATCGGCGCGTTGCTGCCGTCCTCCCAGTTGAGCGCCGGTTGCAGCGCGTGGAACTTGTACGCGGACTCGTACAGCTCGACGGTCGCGCCGGGGGCGGCGGTGCCGGTGATGGCGACGGTTTGGTAACCGGCTGTGCTGGCAGGGGCGGAGATTGTCGGCACGGCGGTGGCCGCACTCGCCGGCGTGGTGGCTAGGCCGGCGCTGGTCACGGCTAGGACGATGGCCAGAAGAGCGGTTCGCAGACGCATGGACGGAGCCTAGGGCTGATTACGCTCCGCAATCATGGTCCGTTTGGGCAGGATGTTTCAGGCGATAGGCAGACACTCGCAGTCGCGGGGTTCCAAGCGGTCAGGACGGTCACCAACCCCGGTAACCAGAGCGGCACCGTCGGCGTCGTCGTGTCCAAGACCATCACCGCCACCGGCGGCACCCCGTACGTGTGGTCGGCTACGGGCCTACCCGCCGGGCTGAGCCTCAACGCATCCACCGGCATCATCTCAGCCGAGGCTGTGCGGGCGGGTCAGGCCCAGGTCATAGGCGAAGATGACCGCTTGGATCCGGTCCCGGGCGCCGATCTTGGCGAGCACCCGGCCGATGTGGGTCTTGACCGTGGACTCGGACAAAACCAGGCGCTCAGCGATCTCGCCGTTGGTCCAGCCGCGGCCGACGGCGACCAGGATTTCGCGTTCGCGGTCGGTGAGCGTCTCGAGCCGCGGGTCGGTGACGGCTCGGCCGCCGGTTGAGGCGCCGTCGAGGTGGTGGGCGAACGCGTCGAGCAGGCGCCGGGTGAGCGCGGGCGCGATCACCGCGTCGCCCGCCGCGACAGCCCGGATCCCGGCCAGCAGTTCCTCCGGGTACGCGTCCTTGAGCAGGAAACCGCTGGCGCCGGCCCGCAACGCGGCGTGCACGTACTCGTCGAGGTCGAACGTCGTCAGCATGAGGATGTGCGAGCGGCCGCCGTCGGCCACGATCCGCCGGGTGGCCTCGATGCCGTCCAGACCGGGCATCCGCACGTCCATCAGGACCACATCCGGGCGCAGCTCGGTGGCCCGGCGCACCGCTTCGACGCCGTTCACGGCTTCGCCGACCACCTCGGTGTCCGGGTTGCTTTCCAGCAGCATCCGGAATCCGAAGCGTTGCAGCGGCTGGTCGTCCGCGATGAGCACGGTGATCATGCCGGGTCACTGTCCAGATCGAGATCGGCTTGGACGGCCCAGCCGCCACCGGGGACCGGGCCGGCCGTGACCGTTCCGGCGTACAGACCGGCGCGTTCCCGCATGCCGACCACACCGTGGCCTTCTCCGCTGGAGGGTGCGAGCCGGTCACCGGCGGGCGGTCCGGTGTCGCGGACCAGGATCTGCAGCAGGCTGCCGTTGATCCGCAGCGCGAGGTGGATGCGCGTGCGTGGGCCGGCATGCTTGAGCGCGTTGGTCAGCGCCTCCTGCACGATGCGGTAGGTCGCCAGCTGCACGCCCACGTCGAGGGCGTGCAGCGCTCCGGTGCTCTGGTATTCGACGTGCGGCCCGGCCCCGCGGATCTGCCGGCACAAGGGGTCGAGGTCGGCGATGCCCGGCGTCGGGCTCAGATTGGGCTCGTCGGCCCGCTCACGCAGGACCCCGAGCATGCGGCGCAGCTCGGCGAGGGACGCGCGGCCGGTGTCACCGATCAGCCGCAGAGCCTCCTTGCTGCGTTCCGGGGCGGCGTCCGCCGCGTACTCGCCACCGTCGGCGAGCGTGATGATTACCGAGAGGCTGTGGCCGATGATGTCGTGCATCTCGCGGGCGACCCGGGTGCGTTCGGTGGCCGCCGCGAGCCGGCTGCGCTGGTCGCGCTCCACCTCGAGCTGGACGGCGCGTTCCCGCAGGACGGCCAGCTGGGCGCGGCGGATCCGGATCGCGAGGCCCAGAGCGACGGCCGCCGTGCAGACACTGGCGACGAAGAACAGGACGTCCCACGCCGACACGACGCTGGACATCCGCAGCACCACCAGGACCACTGCCACAGCCAGGCCCGGCGCCGCCCAGGGCAGCCGGCGCAGCCGGCCGTGCAGCACCAGGCTGTAGACGGCGACCAGGACGGCGACGTCTGCCCGCAATATGATCCCGATGGCCCACTGGGCCACGAAGACTGCCAGCACGGCGTAGAACGCCGCCAATGGGGCTCGACGACGCCACCAGAGCGGCAGGATGAGTGTGCACTGCAGCAGCAGCGTCTGCGGTAGCGGGCGCTCGGTCAGGATGATCGGCGCATCGGAGGGGCCGCGAGCGTGCCCGAGGTCGGCCGCACTGAATAACAGAAGGAACCCCACAACGACGATCGTGTCCAGCACCCAGCGGTGCCCCGCGTCCCACTGCCGCAGCCGGCGCCCGGTCTCGAACAGCCTGCCGGCCAGCGGATGCCCGACCAGAACGCCGGCGGTGTCGTCGCTGCTCACCAGTCCATCCTCCGTCAGAGTCGCGCGCGGCACCCGGCCAAGCCGGGTACCGCGGCGCACGAATCCGTCGCCCGTCGTTCAGGCGTCCGAGCGCATCAACCGGTAGGCGGCGCCGCCGAGCGTGAGCACCGTCCAGCCGAGCAGGACCAGCAGCCCGGGACCGGCCGCCAGCGTGCCGGCGCTGTGCTGGAGGGCGAAGATCGATTCGCCGGCGTTGCTGGGCAGGTACGGGGTGAGGTCGGCCCGCCAGGACTTCGGCAGCAGCGACATCAGCCCGGGCACCAGCAGGAACGTGCCGACCAGAGCCGAGATACCGCCGGCGGTCGAGCGCAGCAGCGTGCCGAGCGCGACCCCGATGACGCCGACCAGGCCCAGATAAAGCCCCGCGCCGAGCAACCCACGCAGGACCCCATGGTCCGAGAGGCTCATGGCGATGGTCGTACCGGACAGGACCCCGCTGCTGATCACGAATCCGACGAGAGCGCCGACCGCGCCGGCAACGAAGGCGAGCACCCCGTAGACGGCGGCCTTGGACCAGAGTACCGGCAGGCGTCGCGGGACGGCCGCCAGGGTCGACCGGATCCCGCCGGTGGTGTATTCGCCGGAGGCGGTCAGCACGCCCAGCACGCCGAGTGCGATCAACGAGAACCGCACCCCGAACAGCGCGAGACTATACGTCGTGGCATCGGCGAAGTCCGGGTCCATCGGCCCCGAGTTGAGCATCGACTTGTAGCGCAGCGCGGCGATGGTACCGAAGGCCAGCAGGAACAGCAGCCCGAGTCCCAGCGTGATCCAGGTCGAGCGCAGCGACCACAGCTTGGCCCACTCCGAGCGCAGCACCCGCCGGCCGGTCACCTTCAGGCGGGGTTCGGCGGGCCGCGCCGGGGCGGTGTCGGTGGGCCGGGTGTCGGCGATGATGCTCATGCTGCCCTCACAGGTGTGCTCGCGGCGTGGTACTCGACGGAATCCTTGGTGAGCTCCATGAAAGCCTCCTCGAGGGAGACGGTCTTGGCGGTGAGCTCGAAGAGGGCGACACCGTGCTTGGCCGCCTTGAGCCCGATCTCGCGCGCCGGCAGGCCGGTCACACTCAACTGCTCCGACCCGGGGCGCCCGGTGATCTCCACGCCGGGCCCGGCCAGCACCCGGCGCAGCTCGGCCGGGTCGGCGCTGGCGACGACGATGGTGTCGCCACCGGCGCGCAGGACCAGATCCTGCACTGTGGTGTCGGCCAGCACCCGGCCGCGCCCGACGATGATCAGACGGTCGGCGACCAGCGCCATCTCACTCATCAGGTGCGAGGAGACGAAGACGGTCCGGCCCTCGGCGGCCAGTCCGGTGAGCAGGGTGCGGATCCAGAGCACGCCCTCGGGGTCGAGGCCGTTGACCGGCTCGTCGAGCATCAGCGTCGCGGGGTCCCCGAGGAGGGCGGCCGCGATCCCGAGGCGCTGGCCCATGCCGAGGGAGAAGGCGCCGGCCCGTTTCTTGGCGACCGCCTGAAGGCCCGTCAGCTCGATGACCTCGTCGACCCGGCGGCGCGGGATCCCGTGCGTGTAGGCCTGCGCCATCAGGTGGTCGAACGCCGAGCGCCCCGGGTGGATCGACTTCGCCTCCAGCAGCGCGCCCACCTCCTGCAGCGGCGCGGTGTGGCGGGCGTACCGGCGGCCGTTGACGGTGACCGTCCCGCTCGACGGCGCGTCCAGGCCCACGACCATCCGCATCGTGGTGGACTTGCCCGAGCCGTTCGGCCCGAGGAAGCCCGTCACCGTCCCCGGTCGGACCGTGAAGTCCAACCGGTCCACGGCCGTCTTGTCCCCGTACCTCTTGGTCAGCTGATGTGCCTCGATCATCGAAGATCCCCTCCCCGCACGGCCGCCCGGACACCCCGCTCGACCTCACCACCAGGTTAGGAGGGGACGGGCGCCGCGCCGTCGTACTCAGGGCTTGATCGGGCGGGGCGGAGTGGTACCCCGGGACCATCCCGGCCGGGTCGGTCGGGCCGGATCTGCGAG
>JAVHVY010000296.1:0-3185 GCA_032160305.1 Actinoplanes sp. | reverse complement strand
AGAGAAAAGCTGATGAAACACCGTTCATTTCGCACCCCACCTACGACTTCACCGGTCAGGTCGCCCTGGTCACCGGCGCCAGCTCAGGTATGGGACTGGCTACCGCGCAGGCGTTCGCCGAGTCGGGAGCCGCGGTCGCGCTGGCCAACCAACCCATCGGCCGGTTCGGCCGAGCCGACGAAATCGCCTCCACCGTGCTCTGGCTGTGCAGCCCCGGCGCCAGCTTCGTCGTCGGCGTCGCCCTCCCCGTGGACGGCGGATACACCGCGCAGTAGAGCCAACCGGCCAACCCAATCGACAGATACACGCTCGCGAGCTCTCACCGTGCCCAGACACGGCCATGGTGGGGGTACGCCCGCTTGACCTGCCGAATACTGCCACGAGAGGGCTCCCCCCTCGGGCCGAGGCCATGCCCCCGACGTAGAAACGGTCGGCCCGCCGAGGGCGCCCTGCCCTGCGCATTCAGCCCACCAGACACCAATGACAACCACCATCGAACACAAAGGACCATCACCACGCAGAAGCGCCCCCTTGGCAGCAGCGGCTTGGAGGTTTCCGCGTCGGCCTCGGCTGCATGACCATGACGGGCGGCTACAGCGGCATGCCGGGACCGTCCGGACATGATCCGTCTGCTTCACCGCGCCGTGGACCTCGGTGTCACGTTCTTCGACACCGCCGGGATCTACGGCCCGCATGCCAACGAGGAGCTCGTCGGCGAAGCGCTCGCCCCGTACGCCGACCAGGTGGTCATCGCCACCAAGTTCGCCCACATCGACCCCGTCCAACGCAAGCCTCGCGGCCGGATGCTGCGCCCCGAGGACATCGCGGCGGCCGTCGACGGATTCCTGCAGCGGCTCGGGTTGGACGTGATTCACCTGTACTACCAACACCGGGTCAACCCCGACGTGCCGATTGAGGACATCGCCGGGGCGGTCAACGACCTGATCACGGCCGGCAAGGTGAAACATTTCGGCATGTCCGAAGCGGCCGAGGAGACCGCCGCCGCGCCCACATCGTACGGCCGGTGACCGCGATCCAGAGCGAGTACAACCTGTGGTGGCGCCGTCCCGAACACGACGTTATGGCCGCGTACGCCGAGCTCGGCATCGGCTTCGTCCCGTTCAGCCCGCTCGGCAAGGGCTTTCTCACCGGCACCGTCGACACCTCCACCACCTTCGCCGCCTCCGTGCCGAATGTTGCTGATGGGCCGGATCTCGACAGAGCTCATGGTCCGGTCAGGGTCGAGCGACGCTCGCGGTCGACCGGCGGTGCCGTCATCCCGTAGGTCGACCGGATGTGGTCGGCGCGAGAATGGAAGTGGGCCGCCTGCGCGGGCAGCGCCACGGCCAGCCGGTCGAGGATACGGACCTGCTCCGGGCCGCCGCCGGCGTCGTTCAGTGCCTCGCTCAGCAGGCTGGCTGCGGCCTCGAGGTCGCCGCGGGCCAGGGCCTGATCGCCGAGGCGCGCCATGGCCAGGCCGATCGCCGGCCGGTAGTCCACCTCCTGGGCCAGGCGTAATGCCTCCGTCGCCGACACCTCGGCCTGTTCGCTACGGCCCAGCCCGAGCTCCGCCTCCGCGCGCAGGGCCAGCCCGAACGCGGTCGGCCCGCGCTCCCCGAGCGCCGCGAAACCGGCAACCGCCGGGCCTAGGTAGTCGAGCGCCTGCGCGTGCCGGCCGAGGTCGTTCTCGACGCCGCCCAGGTTCATCAGCACCAGAGCCGTACCGCGTTCGTCGCCGACCTCGCGCTTGATCTCCAGGCTCGCCGTGTAGTGGGCGCGGGCCGCGACGTGGTCGCCGCGGTCGTGGGCGAGAGTGCCGAGGTTGTTCAGCGCCACGGTCACCCGTCGTGGGTTACCCATCGAGCGGGCCAGCTCCAGGCTGAGCCGGTGTGCCTCGGCCGCCTCCGGGTAACGGCCGAGGGACTTCTCGGCGTTGCCGACGACGGTCAACGCGGTACACCGTCCGACGTCGTCGCCCAGGGCGGCGAAGGTCGCCATGCAGCGTTCGGCCATCGCCAGGGCGGTGGCCGGGTCGCCGGACTCGTTCGCGGCGATCGCGGCGCCGTGCCAGGCCCAGGCCCGGGTCGCGTCGTCCAGGGCGGCGTCGGCGACGCCGCTCAGTACCCGGCGCGCCTCGATGAACTGGCCGCGGGAGAAGAGATAACCGGTCAGCCCACGCGCCAGCGGCGTGTCCAGCAGCGCGAGATCACCGGACATCGGCCAGTCGAGCGCGGCGCGCAGGTTGTCGCGTTCGGTGTCGGCCAGTGCGAAGGTGGTCGGGTCGCGGACCAGCGCCAGGAAATGGCGGGCGTGGGCGGCCCGGACCGCGTGGTCTAGGCCCGCGGCGACCAGCAGGTCCGCCGCCACCTCGCGGATCGTGTCCAGCATCGAGACCCGGGCCGTGCCGTCGCGGTCGACGACGCTGATCAGGCTGCCCGCGGCCAGCGAGGCGATCGAGGCGGCGAGGCTCTCGCCGGCGAGGCCGGCGCCGGCCAGGACCGTACGGACCGCGTCGAGCCCGGCCCCACCGGCGAAGACGGCCAGGACGCCCAGCAGCACCCGGTCGCCCGCCGGCAGCCGGCCGGTGCTCCACTCGACCGTGGCGCGCAGTGTGCGATGCCGGTCCGGCAGGTCCACGGGCGCGGGCCGCAAAGCCGAGGTCCGCGCGGCCAGATGGGCCAGCAACGCGGCCGGTTCCTCGATGCGCAGCTGGGCCGCGGCCAGCTCGATCGCCAGCGGCAATCCGTCCAGCCGGGCACACAGCCGGGCCACGTCCGCCGCATTGCCTCCGGTCAGTGCGAATCCGGGCCGGATCGCGGCGGTGCGCTCGATCAGCAGGGTCACCGAGGGGTTTGCCCGCAACTGCGGCAGGTCCGCGGTCGCCGCCGGTACAGCCAGCGGGGCCAGCGGCCACACGTGTTCGCCGCGCAGCGACAGCGGTCCTCGGCTGGTCACCAGCGCGGTCAGTCGCGGGCAGCGGGCGAGCAGGTCGGATAGGCCACTGGCCGCGTCGGCGACATGCTCGAAACTGTCCAGCACCAGCAGCCATTTGGTGTCGCCGATCTGTGCGGCGACCGCGTCGGCCGGATCCAGCCCGGCGGTCCGGCAGCCGAGCGCCCCCGCCACCGCCTGAGGTACGTCCTCCGAGCGCTGCAACGCGCTCAGGTCGACCGCGTCCACCCGGA
>JAVHVY010000346.1:0-4311 GCA_032160305.1 Actinoplanes sp. | reverse complement strand
AAACAGTGAGCATGGACGAGAGCACGAAGCGCGCGCTCGAGGAGAAGGTGTACGCCGGAGAGCGCCTCACCCGGGCCGACGGCGAGGCCCTGTACGCCACCGACGACCTGGCCTGGCTGGGACGGCTGGCCCACCACCGGCGCACCGAACTGGGCGGCGACCGGGTCATGTTCAACGTCAACCGGCATCTGAACCTGACCAACGTGTGCAGCGCCTCCTGTGCGTATTGCTCCTTCCAGCGCAAGCCCGGTGAGAAGGCCGCGTACACGATGCGGGTGGCCGAGGCCGTGGCCAAGGCCAAGGAGATGGAAGACGAACAGCTCACCGAGTTGCACATCGTCAACGGCCTGCACCCGACGCTGCCCTGGCGCTACTACCCCAAGGTGCTGCGCGAGCTGAAGGCCGCACTACCCGACGTGAAGCTGAAATGCTTCACCGCCACCGAGGTCCAGTGGTTCGAGAAGATCAGCGGCCTGCCGGCCACCGAGATCCTCGACGAGCTGATGGACGCTGGCCTGGAGAGCCTGACCGGCGGCGGCGCCGAGATTTTCGACTGGGAGGTCCGCCAGCACATCGTCGACCACAACTGCCACTGGGAGGACTGGTCGCGGATCCACCGGCTGGCCCACGAGAAGGGCATGAAGACGCCGGCGACGATGCTCTACGGCCACATCGAGGAGCGGCGGCACCGCGTCGACCACGTCATGCGGCTGCGTGAGCTGCAGGACGAGACCGGCGGTTTCGCCGTCTTCATTCCGCTGCGCTACCAGCACGACTTCGTCGACTCGGCGGACGGCGTCATCCGCAATCGGATCCAGGCGCAGACCACGATGGCCTCGCCGGCCGAGTCGCTGAAGACCTTCGCCGTGTCCCGGCTGATGCTCGACAACGTGCCCCACCTGAAGAACTTCTGGGTCATGCACGGCCTGTCCGTGGCCGCCCTGTCGCTCAGCTTCGGCGCCGACGACCTGGACGGCTCGGTCGTCGAGTACAAGATCACCCACGACGCCGACTCGTACGGCACGCCGACCACGATGCACCGTGACGACCTGCTCGCCGTCATCCGCGACGCGGGCTTCCGGCCGGTCGAGCGCAACACCCGCTACGAGATCGTCCGGGAGTACGACGGGCCCGTGCCGGCGGCCGAGCGACGCAGCGAGCCGCAGCAGATCTGGGCGTGATCGAGTCGGCTGCGCCAGGCCGAGGAGAGGCCAGGGACCTGACCGGATGAAGGGCCGGGCCTCCGGCGTACGCTCGCAGTGTCATGGCCGAGACCACAAGTGAGCGCCGTCCGCGCCGCGCCGCGGACGGACGCCTGGCGACCGTGGGTGATCTGGTCGGGGTGGCCATGGCGGGCCTGGTCTGCGGGGTCGCGGTGCTGCTCGTCTTCGAGGCGATCATGTCGCTCACCCGGCTGTCGCATTTCGGCGCGACCAGTGGCTGGCTGACGCTCATCCTGCCGGTGTGGCTCTTCACCGAGGAGTTCCGCGCCGCCGTCTACGGCGCGTATCGGATCGTCGTCGCCGTCTTGGGCGCGGGCTTCGGTGTCGCGGTGGGCATGACGCTCGCCGGTCTGCTCGCCAGGGAGTTCCCGGCACTGGTCAGCGGCACGGCCGGCGCGGCCGGCCTGACGATCGTCTACTGCTTGGTCTGGTTCTACGGCCTGCGGTGGCTCAGCCACCGGGCGGGCTGATCGGAGATGGGCATGAGTGCCGCGGTCAAATACACGCTCGGCCGGCTCGGCCTCTTCATCGTGGTGTTCGGGCTGATCCTGCCCGTTCCGCTGAACTTCCTGGTCAAGGCGATGATCGCGCTGGTCGCCTCGGCGGGCTTCTCGTACTTCCTCCTCGCCAAGTGGCGCAACGAGATGGCCGAGTCCCTCGGCTCGGCCGCCGAACGCCGCCGAGCGGAGAAGATCCGGTTGCGGGCGGCCCTGGCCGGTGACGAGGCCGCGGCAGCCGCCGGCGACCGGGCGGCCGACGCCGACGACACGGAGCCGGACGCCGTCCGGTCCAACCCTGACCCCACCGTCCCGGCCGAGGGCGACCGCACCGCGTAAGCCGAGCGTGACCGCGCCCCCAGCCGACGCCGACCGCACCGCGTAAGCCAAGCGTGACCGCGCCCAGTCGACGCTGACCGCGCCGCGTAAGCCAAGCGGCGGCGGCGGAGAGGGCCGGACCACGGCCATCGCGTCGACGTACGGGGGTGGATTGGCATGGCCACAATCCATTGCCAATCATCGATGCCGGGTGGTGCAGTTACAGGGTCCGTGCCCCTCCCTACCCCCGGAGATCGTTTCATGAGACGACGTGCCACAGTGCTGGTCGCCGCCGCGATCGGACTGGTCCTGACCGCAACCGCGGCAGCGCAGCCCGCGACCGCGGAGCCCGCCGCTCCCGGTGCCGACACTTCCGCCCAGTACGAGGTCTACGACGCGACCAGCCTTATCCAGCGCAACCGGATCGCCCGTACGGGTGCTGCCATCGACGACGTCGGGGACGGCGTGGTCGCCGTCACCGCCACGAAGTCCGAGGTCAAGGCGTTGCGTGCCCTCGGCTTCACCGTCCTGCCGGTCGCCGAGGAAATGCCGCAGAGCGGAGTGTCCGCTCAGGACTTTCCGACCGGGGACGCGCTGTACCACAACTACAGCGAGATGATCGCCGACGTGAACCAGATCGTCGCGCGGTATCCGGCGATCGCCAGCAAGAAGGTGCTCGGCACCACCTACGAGGGCCGGCAGATCGTCGCGGTGAAGATCTCCGACAACGTCGGCACGGACGAGAACGAGCCGGAGATCCTCTACGACGCCAACCACCACGCACGCGAGCACCTGACCGTGGAGATGGCCCTCTATCTGCTGCATCTCTACACGGACAACTATGCGAGCGACTCCCGGATCAAGAACATCGTGAACAGCCGGGAGATCTGGATCATCCCGTCGGTCAACCCGGACGGCTCCGAGTACGACATCTCGACCGGCAGTTACAAGTCGTGGCGCAAGAACCGGCAGCCCAACGCGGGCTCCCGCTATGTCGGCACCGACCTGAACCGCAACTACGGCTACAAGTGGGGCTGCTGCGGCGGTTCCTCGGGCAACCCCTCGTCGGAGACCTACCGGGGCCCGTCCGCCTTCTCGGCGCCGGAGGCGCGGGTGGTCCGGGACTTCGTGGCCAGTCGGGTGGTCGGCGGCAAGCAGCAGATCACGGCGACGATGGACTTCCACACCTACTCGGAGCTGGTCCTGTGGCCGTTCGGCTACACCAACTCCAAGACCGCCCCGGGCATGACGGCCGACGACAACCTGGCCCTGTCCACTCTGGGCAAGCAGATGGCGGCGACCAACAACTACACGCCGGAGCAGTCCAGCGCGCTCTACATCACCGACGGCGACCTGCTCGACTGGATGTGGGGTACCTACAAGATCTTCGCGTACACGTTCGAGATGTATCCGACCAGTTCGTCGCAGGGCGGCTTCTATCCGCCGGGCAGCGTGATCGCCCGGGAGACCGCCCGCAACAAGGAGGCGGCCCTGCTGCTCGCCGAGGCGGCGGACTGCCCGTACAAGGTGATCAACAAGCCCTGCGCGTAACGTACTTCGCCCGGTTGCCTACCTGTCATAGCCTAAAGCAATGACAGGTAGCTTCCGTGCCTCACGAAGCTGTCGCCGGCGGATGACAACCCGCTGAGCGTCGGTCACGTCATCGGCCGGCGGCGACCGGCGGCGCGGGAGTGCCTTCGGCCCGGCGTCGAACGGGCGGGACTCGGCGGTGTCGCGTACCGAAATGGGTTATCGGGTGCTGGCCAGGATCGAGAAGGTCCCGCCCTGGGGGTCTTCGAGGACGGCGTAGCGACCCATCGGGAAGCTGGTCGGTGGCTGGACGACGGTGCCGCCGAGCTGGTCGGCGACGGCGGCCGAGTGATCGCAGTCGGCCACCGCGAAGTAGACCATCCAGTGTGGAGGGAGATCGCCGGGCCAGTTGGCGCCGATCATCGGCTGCAGTCCGGCGACCGTCTCGCCGGCCTGCTCGAAGATCACATATGGGACGCCGGCGACCGAGCTGTCCCGGGTGGCCCAGCCGAAGACCGACCCGTAGAAGTACTTCGACCCCTCGACATCGCGGGTGGTGAGCTCGTTCCAGGTCAGCGCGCCCGGCACGTCGAAGATCTCGGCGCCGCGCATCATCGCCGGCTCCCAGACGCTGAAGGGCGCTCCGGCCTGGTCGAGGAAGGCCGCCATCCGCCCCTGGTCGAGCACGTCGAACGGGCCCACCAGCACCTTGCCGCCGGCCGCCTCGACCCGGGCGGCGATCA
>JAVHVY010000289.1:0-5232 GCA_032160305.1 Actinoplanes sp. | reverse complement strand
TCGGGTGCTGCTCGACCACCGCGTCCGTGCCGGCCTGGCCGAGGCGCAGGGGCAGCGGGTGGCGGTGCTCGGGCCGGCGGTAGACCATCGCCCACTCGTGCAGGCCGAAGCAGCCGGAGAAGACCGGGCGCGACGCCGTCGCGGTGAGCAGGCCGTGGATGTAGCGGACGCTTTCGCCGCGGGCGTGCATGTACGCCTCGATGTCGAGCGTGACCACGCCGTCGGCGTACGACTTGTACCACCTCCAGACGGAGTGCTCGGCCAGGCCGTCGGGGGCGGGGGCCAGGCCGGTGCCGACGCCGGGATGCCAACGGCGCAGGGCGGCCGGGCGGGTGCCGTAGTATTCGTAGAGGAAGTCCTCGATGACGTGTCGTTCGCCGGTGGCCCGCCGGGCGCGGTGGCCGGCGGTCATCGCATCGGCCCGCTCCGCGTGCGCTCGGGCCAGCGGAATCCAGGCGACGGAAGGCAGCGTCGTGGTCAGTGCCCGCTCCTCCTTGATCCCCATGCCCACCAGGGTATCCAGCCGGAGTGATCAATACGATCACCATGCGGCGCGAACAACGGCCGCAGCAAAATATC
Source organism: Actinoplanes sp. (assembly GCA_032160305.1). Taxonomy (GTDB): domain Bacteria; phylum Actinomycetota; class Actinomycetes; order Mycobacteriales; family Micromonosporaceae; genus Actinoplanes. The sequence continues at coordinate 4,653 of JAVHVY010000289.1, read as the reverse complement.
TGCCGGTCGAGGTGGTCTTCTCGCTGCGGCCGATTGCGCGACTGGGTGCCGAGCCGGCGCAGCGCGCGTAGCGATTCGGCACAGCGCGTAGATTTGGCGTGCGCTTCAGCAGTCGAGATGGATGGGGTTCTTCGTGCGGTTTGCTCGCTTTGTTCATGCCGGTGGGGTGTCGTTCGGGGTCGTCGAGGGTGCGGGCACGACGGGGCTGACCGTGGCCGAGATCGACAGCCTGCCGTTCGAGAAGGTCCGCAGGACCGGCCAGCGGTGGGCGCTCGCCGACATCCGGCTGCTCGCGCCGATCTTCTCCAGCAAGGTGATCGGGGTCGGCCGCAACTATGCCGAGCATGCTGCCGAGCTGGGCAACGAGGTGCCGGAAGAGCCGCTGATCTTCATGAAACCGTCCACCTCGGTTATCGGCCCGAACGACGCGATCCGGCTCCCCCCGCAGTCGAAGCAGGTCGAGCACGAAGCCGAGCTGGCCGCGGTGATCGGCGCGACCGGCGCCCGCCGCGTCGACCGGGCCGGAGCCGAACGCGCCATCTTCGGCTACACCTGCGGCAACGACGTGACCGCCCGGGACCTGCAGCGCAGCGACTCGCAGTGGACCCGGGCCAAGGGCTTCGACTCGTTCTGCCCGCTGGGGCCGTGGATCGAGACGGAGCTGGACGTCAGTGACCTGGAGGTGCGGTGTGAGGTCGGTCGCAGCCCGGACGCCATGGAGGTGCGCCAGATCGGCCGGACCAAGGACATGGTCTTCGACGTCGCGAGCCTGGTGTCGTACGTCTCGCACGTAATGACGCTGCTGCCGGGCGACGTGATCCTCACCGGCACCCCGGCCGGAGTCAGCCCGATCAACTCCGGCGAAACGGTCACGGTCCGCGTCCAGGGCATCGGTGAGCTGCGCAACCCTGTGGTCGCGCTGGACTGAGCCTGATCCCGGAAACGCGGACGGTAACCCGATTTGTTCGCCACCATGGGCTCAGGTAGAGTTCAGCACCGGCACGGTAGACCGTGCCGAATTGGGGTATGGGGTAATTGGCAGCCCGACTGGTTCTGGTCCAGTTAGTCTAGGTTCGAGTCCTGGTACCCCAGCGCGACCGCTCCCGAGAGAGTGGTGGTGCTGGACTTCTGGTAAAGTTCGGCCCGCTGTTCCGACCCTGGGACGGAAGCAAACTAGTCCTGGCCCCGTCGTCTAGCGGCCTAGGACGCCGCCCTCTCAAGGCGGTAGCGAGGGTTCGAATCCCTTCGGGGCTACAGCGTATTGCGGTCCGCGTCTCCACGACGCGGGCCGTTTTCGTTCCGCCGTTTCGTTTCTGCCGTTTTCGTTCCGCTGGTTTCGTTCCCGCTGTGGTGGGCGGGCGGACCGTCGCCCCGGGGGTCGAGCGTCGCGCGTCGGGGTCCGAGCAGACGCACCGGAGCATCCCATCTCCGGCTATAGGCCGGAGAGCCGTTGGCCGGCGCGGACGACGGCCATCGCGTGGCGTTCGCCGGGGCGGCGGCCGAGGCGCTCGATCGGGCCGCTGATCGAGATGGCGGCGATCACCCGGCCGGTGCGGTCGCGGATCGGGGCGGAGACGCTGGCGACGCCGGGCTCGCGTTCGGCGACGCTCTGCGCCCAGCCGCGCCGGCGTACCTCGGCCAGGGTGCGGCCGGTGAACTTGCAGCGCGGCAGCAACGGCATCACCGCCTCGGGCGGCTCCCAGGCGAGCAGGATCTGGGCGGCCGAACCGGCGGTCATCGGCAGCACCGAGCCGACCGGCACCGTGTCGCGCAGACCGCTGGCCCGCTCGGCGGCGGCCACGCAGATCCGCTCGTCCGCGCGGCGCAGATACAGTTGGCCGCTCTCGCCCGTCGCGTCGCGCAGGGCGGCCAGCAACGGCTCGGCGGCGGTCAGCAGCACGTCGGGCGCGGCGTTGGCGAGCTCACCCAGGCGCGGGCCGGGGCGCCACCGGCCCTGGGTGTCCCGGACCAGCATCCGGTGGATCTCCAGCGCCTGGGCCAGCCGGTGCGCGGTGGCCCGGGGCAGCTTGGTCCGCTCGACCAGTTCGGCCAGGCTGGCGCCGTCGACGCAGGCGGCCAGGATGACGACCGCCTTGTCGAGAACGCCTACACCGCTCATACTGTGTCCCACAAGCCGAAACATACCTCCCAGAATTTAGGATGTCCAGATGGTGGGAGTCACTCCGAATTTCTCCCTACGGCCCAGAACCCTGGCCGAGAAGGTCTGGGATGACCATGTGGTGCGATCTGCCGATGGCGAGCCCGATCTGCTCTACATCGACCTGCACCTGCTGCACGAGGTGACCAGCCCGCAGGCGTTCGACGGCCTGCGGCTCGCCGGTCGCCCGGTGCGCCGGGTCGACCTCTCGCTCGCGACCGAGGACCACAACACCCCGACCGGGTACGACGATCCGGCGTCCAACACCCGGCGCGGCGATCTGCTCACGATCGCCGACACGACCTCGCGCACCCAGATCGAGACCCTGCGCAAGAACTGCGCCGAGTTCGGCGTGCCGATCCGCTCGCTCGGCAACGAGCAGCAGGGCATCGTGCACGTGATCGGCCCGCAGCTGGGCCTGACCCAGCCCGGCATGACGATCGTCTGCGGCGACTCGCACACCGCGACCCACGGCGCGTTCGGCGCGCTGGCCTTCGGTATCGGTACCAGCGAGGTCGAGCACGTGCTGGCCACCCAGACGCTGCCGCAGTCCAAGCCGAAGACGATGGCGGTGGTGGTCAGTGGCGAGCTGCGCCCCGGCGTCTCGGCCAAGGACCTGATCCTCGCGCTGATCACCCAGACCGGCACCGGCGGCGGCAACGGCCACATCGTGGAGTATCGCGGCGAGGCGATCCGCAAGCTCTCCATGGAGGGCCGGATGACCGTCTGCAACATGAGCATCGAATGGGGCGCCAAGGCCGGCATGATCGCGCCCGACGAGACCACCGTCGCATACCTGCGGGGCCGCGAGCACGCGCCCGAGGGTGCGGAGTGGATCGCGGCCGTGGACTACTGGCGGTCGCTGGCCTCCGATCCGGGCGCCGAGTACGACACCGAGATCCACATCGACGCGTCCATGGTCAGCCCGTTCGTCACCTGGGGCACCAACCCGGGCCAGGGCGCGCCGCTCGACGCCACCGTGCCCGACCCCGAGGACTTCGTCGACGAGTCCGACCGCAACGCGGCCCGCCACGCCCTGCAGTACATGGACCTGACCGCCGGCACGCCGCTGCGGGACGTCGCGGTGGACGTGGTCTTCGTCGGCTCCTGTACCAACGGACGGCTGGAGGATCTGCGCGCCGCGGCCGAGGTGATCCAGGGCCGCCAGGTCGCCGACGGCGTCCGGATGATGATCGTGCCCGGCTCGTTCCAGGTGCGCGAGCAGGCCGAGGCCGAGGGGCTGGACAAGGTCTTCACCGAAGCCGGTGCCGAGTGGCGCTTCGCCGGCTGCTCGATGTGCCTGGGCATGAACCCGGACACGCTCAGCCCCGGCCAGCGGGCCGCCTCCACGTCCAACCGCAACTTCGAGGGCCGGCAGGGCAAGGGCGGCCGTACCCACTTGGTCTCGCCGCTGGTCGCAGCGGCCACGGCGGTGCGCGGAACGCTCTCCAGCCCGTGGGACCTCGAGAGCGACGAAGGCGGCGACACGCCGAGCGATGGCGTCGCGGATGCGCGCAGCGGAGAGAAGGTGGGCGCCTGATGGAAAAGATCTCGACCGTCTCCGGAGTCGCCGTCCCGTTCCGCCGCTCCGATGTCGACACCGACCAGATCATCCCGGCGGTGTTCCTCAAGCGCGTCACGAAGACGGGCTTCGACGACGCCCTCTTCTTCGCCTGGCGGCAGGATCCCGAATTCATCCTCAATCAGGAGCCGTACAAGGCGGGCAAGGTCCTCATCGCCGGCGCGAACTTCGGCACCGGGTCCTCCCGTGAGCATGCCGTCTGGGCTCTCCGCGACTACGGTTTCAGCGCGGTTCTCAGCCCGCGATTCGGCGACATCTTCCGCGGAAACGCGGGCAAGCAGGGCCTTCTCGCGGGTCAGATCAGCGAAGAGGACGCCGAGCGCCTGTGGCAGGCCGTCGAGGCCGACCCGGGAATAGAGGCGACGGTCGATCTGGTTGCCAAGACCGCGAGCGTCGGTGAACTCACAGTCTCGTTCGAGATCGACGATTACACTAGATGGCGTTTGCTCGAAGGGCTGGACGATATCGGCCTGACCCTGCGTGACGAGGCGCACATCACAGAATTCGAAGCCCGACGCGAAAGCTGGCGGCCCAAGACGTTACCGGTGAAACTTTGAACTCACTTCTTCAGGACGCTCAGGCAGCAGGAGCCAGCGTAGGCCTCAAAGGCGATCGCATCGCGATCAACGGCGGCATTCCGCTCCGCGGCCGGATCGAACTGAAGGGCGCCAAGAACCTCGTCACCAAAGCGATGGTCGCCGCCCTCCTCGGCGAGGGGCCGAGCGTGCTGCGCGACGTCCCCGACATCAGCGATGTGCGGGTCGTGCGCGGACTGCTCGAGATCCACGGCGTCAAGGTCACCGACGGAGCAGACGAGGGCGAGCTGCTGCTCGACCCGAGCAACGTCGAGAGCGCCCACATGGCCGACATCGACGCGCACGCCGGCTCCAGCCGCATCCCGATCCTGTTCTGC
>JAVHVY010000268.1:0-2624 GCA_032160305.1 Actinoplanes sp. | reverse complement strand
CCGATCAGGACTCACCAGGAAGATCCACCGCCAGCTGAACGCCTCGGTGAGCAGCCCGCGGCCCTCAGGAAGTCATGATCCAGGACCGGAGACGCCCCATCTGCTGAGATCCGCCAATCACCTGCCGCCGGATTCCAGCGCTGCCGGCGTACACCACGGTGATGCCGTCGTCCTGGACGTCGTGCACGCCGGCGCCGGCCGCGACCGACCGGTCCACCCCGTCGGCGTAGGCGTGGATCAGGCAGTCGTCCCCGGCCTCGGCGCAGTCGACCCAGGTCACCCGGCGGTGGATCTGCGGGCGACACCGCTGATCGCGGACCTGGAGCTGCTCGCCCGCAATGCCCACGTCCCGACCGCTGCCGTGGCCGTGACGGCGACGCCGGCCGATGGGCTGCCCGGCCTGACCGCCCGGGAGCGGGAGGTGCTCGCCCACCTGGTCGCCGGCCGCACCTACCGCGAGATCGCCGTCGCGCTGGTGCTCAGCGAGAAGACGGTCAGCGCGCACATCTCCAACATGCTCCGCAAGACCGGCACGACCAGCCGGATCGAGCTGGCCCAGCTCGCCCAGCGGCAGTCGGGCGCGCACGAACCACCCGCCGGCACGAACCGGAACAGCCGCGCTTGAACCGACGTCCGCGGCGATCGCGACATCCTCGGCGAGCCCCCCGCCCGATCAGCTCGCGCCCGCTTACGCAACCCCGCAGACCGCAATAAAAATCACCCACGTTGTCGCGACGCCATCCGGTCAGCGGGGCTGCGGTCACGTCAAGATCCCGGCACACTGACCGGGTGACCGGCTCGTGATCACCGACGCGCTGGAGGCGCCATGACCTACGACCTGCTGCTGACCGGCGGCGACGTGCCGGGCCTCGGGCGCCGCGACGTGGGCGTGCGCAACGGCCGGATCGCCGCGGTCGAGCCGGAGCTGCCCAGCACCGCGCGGACCACTGTCGACGTCACCGGGCGAATCGTCACACCCGGGCTGGTCGACCTGCACACCCACCTGGGCACCGGCCACTGGGGGATCGACCCGGACCCGGTCGCCTGGCACACCGGGGTCACCACCTGGGTCGACGCCGGGTCCTTCGGGGCGTACACGATCGATGGTGTCCGGTCCTTCGGCGTGCGCACCGCACTGCTGCTCAACATCTCCGCGATCGGGCTCGCCGGACGGAGCGGCGAGAGCCGTGACCTGGGCAACTGCGACGTCGGCCTGGCCGTCGAGACCGTGCTGGCGCACCCGGAGCTGATCCGCGGCATCAAGGTGCGCATCGACGCCGACACCGTGGGCGCGCACGGTGTCGAACCGCTCCGCCGCGGCCTGGCCGTCGGGGCGGCGTGCGGCCTGCCGGTGATGACCCACATCGGCAGCTCGCCGCCCGCTCTCGACAAGGTGCTCGATCTGCTGCGGCCTGGCGACATCGTGACCCACTGCGCGAGCGGCACCGCGACCCCGCTGGGCCCGGCCGCCCGCGCGGCGCATGAGCGGGGCGTACTCTTCGACATCGGTCACGGCGCCGGCGGCTTCGCCTTCGACGTGCTCGAAGCACAACTGGAGGCCGGGATGACCCCGTACACGGTCTCGACCGACCTGCACGTGCGCTCGTTGCACGGGCCCGCCTTCGACCTGCCGACGACGATGGCGAAGCTGCTCGCGGTGGGCCTGCCGCTGGCGGACGTGATCGCGGCGGCGACGCTGCACCCGGCCCGCGCCCTCGGCCTGAACGCCGGGACCCTCGACGTCGGAGCCCCGGCCGACCTGGCCGTCTTCACGGTCGAGGCGGGCGCCTTCGAGCTGGCCGACACGCGCCGGCAGACTCGGACCGCGCCGCTGCGCCTGGTCAACGAGGCCACCTACCTGGCCGGGCGCCGCCTGACACCCCGGCTGGCCGCACCGCCGCCGCCGTGGGTCCCACTGACCAACGCCCAGCGGGCCGGCCTGGCCCGCCGCGAGGGCCGACTCCGCCGCCTGCTCGCCGAACCCCTGGTGGGCCCGGACCCGCTGGCCGACCAGTTTCCCCGACCCGACCCGCGGAGCACCTGATGCCCGGCGTGTTCCGATCAAACCGGCCCATACTGTCGGGTAATACGTCGGAAACGTGGGACTGGAAGAGTTCGCGCAGCGATCAGGGGAGGTCCGTTGTTCCTCAGCCAGCACGAGCAGGAGCGTCTGCTCATCCACGTCGCCGCTGACGTGGCCCGCAAGCGCCAGGAGCGCGGGCTCAAGCTCAACTATCCCGAGGCGACGGCGCTGATCACGGCGTTCCTGCTCGAAGGGGCGCGCGACGGCCGCACGGTGGCCGACCTGATGGACGCCGGCCGGCGGGTGCTGGCCCGAGCGGACGTCATGGACGGCGTGCCCGAGATGCTCGTCGAGGTGCAGGTCGAGGCGACCTTCCCGGACGGGACGAAGCTGGTCACCGTGCACGGGCCGATCTCATGAGCGTCGTCCCGGGCGAGATCATCACCGCCGAGGGGCAGATCGAGCTCAACCCCGGCCGGCAGGTCCTGGCGATGACCGTACGCAACACCGGCGACCGCCCCGTCCAGGTCGGCTCGCACTATCACTTCGCCGAGTCCAACGCGGCCCTCGACTTCGACCTGACCGCCGCCTGGGGGCACCG
>JAVHVY010000225.1:0-5246 GCA_032160305.1 Actinoplanes sp. | reverse complement strand
GCAGGAACGGCTGCTCGCCGGGCTGGGCCGCGCGTCGCGGCTCTACCCGGACCTGGACGCGGCGCTGCGCGTGGCCCGGCCGGCCGACCTGGTCCTCGATACCGAGGGGGCGTACCGGTTTCTGAGTCACGCCGCCGTGCTGGAGCAGGCCGGCTACGCGATCATGGTGCCCGCCTGGTGGCGTGAGCCGTACCGGCTGGGCCTGGCGCTGGAGGTGCGGGCCCGTGACATCGCGCCCGTGCTGCGCGACGAGGCGGCCGACCTGCGGTCCATCGTGGACTACCGGTGGGGGCTGGCGCTGGGTGGCCGGGTGCTGACCGAGGACGAGCTCGGTGACCTGGCCCGGGTCAAGGTGCCGCTGGTGCGCCTGCGCGGACGCTGGGTCTACCTCGACGCCGACCGGTTGCAGGCGGGGCTGGATTTCCTGCGCCGCGGCGGCGGGTCGATGACAGCCGGGGACGCGCTGCGGATGGTGCGGCTGCTGCCGCCCGAGGAGTTGCCGCTGCCGGTGACCGCCACCGGGGGTACAGGCTGGCTGGCCGACCTGCTCGCCGGGGAGCTGCCCGAGCGGCTCGAACTGCTGGACGCGCCGGCCGGGCTGACCGGGGTGCTGCGGCCGTACCAGAAACGGGGTCTGGCCTGGCTGGTCTTTCTCGACCGGCTGGGGCTGGGGGCGTGCCTGGCCGACGACATGGGTCTGGGCAAGACCGTCCAGTTGCTGGCGCTGGAGCTGCGTGAACGCCGCGGGCCGACCCTGCTGATCTGCCCGTTGTCGATCCTGGGGAACTGGCAGCGCGAGGCGGCCCGCTTCGCGCCGGGGCTGACCGTGCGGGTGCTGCACGGCGCGGACCGGCCCGACCCGGCACACCTGGCCGACGGCTGCGACCTCCTGCTGACGACCTATGCGACAGCCACCCGCGACGCCGACGCGCTGGCCGAGGTGCAGTGGGACCGGGTGGTGCTCGACGAGGCGCAGCACATCAAGAACAGCGCCAGCGCCGTGGCCCGGGCGGTGCGGCGCTTCCCGGCGCGGCACCGGGTCGCGTTGACCGGCACCCCGGTGGAGAACCGGCTGGCCGAGCTGTGGTCGATCCTGGACTTCGTCAACCCGGGACTGCTCGGCACCGCGCCGACCTTCCGCGCCCGCTATGCGGTGCCGATCGAACGGTATGCCGACGAGGACGCGGCCACCCGGCTGCGGCACGCCACCCGGCCGTTCCTGCTGCGCCGGGTCAAGACCGACCCGAGCGTGATCACCGACCTGCCCGACAAGCGGCACGTCCGGCACCTGTGCGGGCTGACCGCCGAGCAGGCCACCCTCTACCAGGCCGTGCTGACCGACATGCTGGAGCGGATGAAGGAGCGCGACCAGCGCGGCAAGGGCCTGATCCTGGCCGCGATGACCAAGCTCAAGCAGGTCTGCAACCATCCGGCCCAGCTGCTCGGCGACGGCTCGCCGCTGCCCGGCCGCTCCGGCAAGCTGGAACGCCTCGAGGAGATCCTGGACAGGATCCTGGCCGACGGCGAACGCGCGCTGTGCTTCACCCAGTTCACCCGCTTCGGATCAATGCTGGTGCCGCACCTGGCCGCCCGCTTCGGCGTGCCGGTGCGCTACCTGCACGGCGGTACGTCGCGCACGGAGCGGGACGCGCTGGTCGCGGCGTTCCAGGCCGACCGGCGGCCCGGGATCTTCGTGCTGTCGCTGAAAGCCGGCGGCACGGGCCTGAATCTGACCGCTGCCAACCACGTCGTGCACATCGACCGGTGGTGGAATCCGGCGACCGAGGCGCAGGCCACCGACCGCGCGTTCCGGATCGGCCAGGACCGCGACGTCCAGGTGCACACCCTGGTCTGCCTCGGCACTGTGGAGGAACGCATCGACCGCCTGATCGCCGACAAGGGCATCCTGGCCGAACGCGTCGTCGGCACCGGCGAGGGCTGGCTGACCACCCTGTCCACGAGCGAGTTGCGCGACCTGCTCGCCCTGTCACCGGAGGCCGTCGGTGACTGATCTGGCCGGGCCGTTCCTGGCCATGTTCGAATCCCTGCGGATGGGCCCGACCTTCGCCAAGGGCCGCCGGGACGCCCGCGCCGGCCACGTTCGCAACCTGACCATCTCCAGCAGCCTGGTGGTGGCCCAGGTCCGCGGGCCGGATGAGACCGTCGCCCAGCGCGCCCGGATCGCGGTGCGCGCGTTCGGCGCGGCCGAGTGGGCCCGGGTCGAGGGCGACCTGGCCACCCAGGCCCGCTACGTGGCCGACCTGCTGGCCGGGCGGATGCCGGCGGAGATCGACAGGGTCTTCACCGCCGCCGGGCTGAGCCTGCTACCGCTGTCGATCGGCGAGGTGGCGATGGACTGCAGCTGCGAGCGCTGGCCGATGCCGTGTGCGCATCTGGCCGCGACCTGTTACACCTTGGCGCGTTCATTCGAGACGGACCCATTCGGGGTGTTCGCCTGGCGCGGCCGGGGCCGTGACGAGCTGCTGCTGCACCTGCGACAACTGCGCGGGGCCGTGCTGCAGCAGGCGGACGCCGCTCCGGAGCCGAAGCCGGCCGACGACGGCCTGGGCCAGGTCGCTGACTTCTGGGGCGCGCCGTCGGCGCCCGTCGTGCTGACCGCCGCCCCGGCCGCGCCCGCCCGGCCCGACCTGCTGCTCGATCAGCTGGACCCGCCGTCGCCGGCCATCGGCGGTGCCGCCCTGGTCGAGGCGCTCCGGCCGGTTTATCTGATGCTGCGGGAGGCCCGATGACGGACTGGGCGCGCTGGCACGATGACTACGACGACCCGGGATCGCGGCTCGCCTAGCGGCTGCGGATCGTCGCCCCGCCTCCTGCTGTCTGCGAACCGTCCGGGATCGCGGCCGGACACCACTCCGGACAGCTGCCATGGGGCCCCGGACGGCAGAACTCAGCGGAAGTCCCCCGTGGGCGCTGACCCGCCCGTTCGAAAGCAAGGCGCGCCCGCCGGCCCCTGGACAGAACAGCCAGGTGGTGGTGATGTCAACCCGAGGGGGTCAAACGACGTGGACGCCGAGGATTCGATCGTTACCGAGGACCCATCTGATCCGGTCCGGATTTTCGCCGGGCGGCTGCGTCGGCTGCAGGTCGAGTCCGGGGGGCCGTCGGTGCGTGACCTGGTACGGCTGACCGCCAAGGTAGGGGTGCCGTACACGCGGGCCACCATCCACGACAAACTGGCCGGTCGCTCCGCGCCGCCGTGGGAGTTCGTCGCGGCCCTGGTGGGTGCCTGTGCGCTGCACGCGGGCGCGACACCCGATCTGCGGCCGTGGCGGCAATGGCATGCACAGATGGAGTCCGAGCTGGCCGCGCTGCGCACCGGACGACGCCGGGCGGTCCGGGCCCAGGTGTGCCCCTTCCGAGGCTTGGAAACGTATACCGCCGAGCACACCGCGTGGTTCCACGGGAGGGCCGCCGCGGTGCAGCAGGTGTTGGCCGGCCTGGTCGCGCACCGCCGTGGGGTGCTGTTGCTCGGCCCGTCGGGGTCGGGCAAGTCATCACTGGTTCAAGCAGGCGTGCTCCCCGCGCTGGCTGCGGGTCAGCTGCCCGGCAGCGACTTGTGGATCACGGTGCTCGCCCGACCGGGCAAGGACCTGCTCGCAGCTTTGGAGAGCGCCGGGCTGCCCGACGTGCGCGGCCACTCGATCGCCGCCGCGGTCGCGGCAAGGTTGGCCCCCGAGTCCTCCGCCGCACGCCTGCTGCTGGTCATCGACCAGTTCGAGGAGTTGCTGACACCGGCGGCTTCCGATGAGCAGGACGCGACGCAGCGCGCGGTCATCGATCAGATCGCCATGGCGGTCGGCACGCCTGGGTTGACCATGATGTTGATCTTGCGTGACGACTTCTATCCGAGGTTGGCCTCCCAAGCGCCGCGGCTGCTGCGGGCGCTGGCGCCGGGCCTGCTCAACGTGCCGGCCGACCTTGGTTCGCAGGATCTGTACGACATCATCACCGCGCCGGCCGAGGCGGTAGGTCTGCACTGGCAGGACAGCCTGCCCGAGCGGATCATTGCCGACGCTCTCGCGATCGACTCCGCGGCGAAACCGGCTCGCCGCGCCCCGGTCACGGTGCTTCCCCTCCTCGAGCTCACCCTGCAGCAACTGTGGCAGCGCCGCCACGACGGGCACCTGACCCATGAGGCCTACCAACGCGTCGGCGGTATCACCGGCGTCGTAACCACCTGGTGTGACAGCGCCTTCGAGCAGTTGGCGGTAGAACAGCAGCCGGTTGCCCGGCGGATACTCACGGCACTGGTCCGCCCCGCCGACGAAAGTCACGACATACCGGCTGTCCGGCAACAGGTTCCCGTCCCGGAGCTGCAAATCCTGGCCGACATCACCGATCCGTCGGATGGGGACCGGCCGACCCGGCGCACCGTGGACGACGTGCTGACCGTCTTGATCGAGCAACGGATCGTCACGACCCACGCCGTCGGGCATCTCGAAGGCTCACCCGGCGCGCCGGTTGCCGAACTGGTCCATGACGCCCTGATCCGTGACTGGGCGGCTTTGCGTCGTTGGGTCGGCGAGGATCATCGCTTCCAGGACTGGCTGCGTCGCGCCGGTGAGCGACACACGCGGTGGGCAGCCGACCACGATCCGGGGAACCTGCTGCGCGGCAGCGACCTGGCCGACGGCCTTGGCTGGGCGGCGCAGCGCCGACTCCCCGACCATACTGCCGCCTTGTTGGCTGTCAGCCAGCAATACCAGCGGACGGAAATCCGGCGCGCCCGACGGCTCAACGCCGTACTGGCCGGGCTGCTCGTCACGGCTCTCGCCGCCTCCGGGCTTGCCGTTGGGCAGCGGCAGACCGCCCTGGGCGAGCGGCAGACCGCCCTGACCGCCCAGCGGGTGGCGTTGTCGCGTCAGCTTGCCGCACAATCCACCGCCCTCATCGGCGCCGCACCCGACCTGGCCTCGTTGCTCGCCGTGCGGGCGTACCGGACGAGCCCCACCAGCGAAGCCGCCACCAGCGTCTTTGCCGCCGCTGGGCTGCCACTGCAGCGCCGCCTGACCGGCTTCGCCGACCCGGAGAGCGCTGTCGTCTTCAGCCCCGACGGGCACACGATGGCCACCCTCGGCGCCGACAACACGGTGCGGTTGTGGGACGTGGCCACCGCCCAGATCAGCCGCAAGCTGACCGGTGCGTATTTCGGGGTGACCTCGGTGGCGTTCAGCCCGGATGGGCGCACCCTGGCCGCCGGCAGCGGCGAAGGAGACGTCCGGCTC
>JAVHVY010000216.1:0-13460 GCA_032160305.1 Actinoplanes sp. | reverse complement strand
CGGCGTCGGCCCGTACCCGAGGACGTGCAGCACCAGGCCGGCGACCCGTTCGTGGCCGGCGCTGTTGAGGTGCAGCCGGTCCGGCGACCAGTAGCGGGGGTGCCGGATCTCCACGTCGCCGAAGGCGTTGACCAGGGTGACGCCCTCCCTGGCGCACGTCTTCGTCAGCGCTGTCGTCAGGTAGGCGACGCGGCGGTGCAGGGTGCGGCCGAACGGGAGCTGCCCGGTAGGGTCGGGGCCGGCGATCACGACCAGACGCACCCCGGCCGCCGCGCAGCGGCTGATCGCCTGCTCGGCCAGGGCGACCAGGGCGGCCAGGTCGACTCCGGGCCGCAACATGTCGTTGCCCCCGCCGTTGAGGGTGAGCAGGTCCGGCGCCGGCCGCAGGGCCAGGGCGGCGTCGAGCTGGGTGGTCACGATCGGGCGCAGCAGCCGGCCGCGGACGGCCAGGTTCGCGTACTCGAGGGTTTCGCCCTGCTCGGCCTGGCTCGCGCTCAGGCCGGCGGCGACGCGGTCGGCCCAGCCGGCCACCGTGCCGTCCGGGCGGTTGTCGCCGACCCCCTCGGTAAAGCTGTCCCCGATCGCCACGTAGCGCACGGCACCCGTCCTTTTCCTCAGCCTCAGGAGGTTAGTTGTTCATGCGGCCCCAGCCTGCCACGCTCGTCGCCGCGCTGCGGGAGGCAGCGCCAGCTGGCCCTGGTCGGAGCGCTGCGCAGGCCAGCTGGCCCTGGTCGGGGCGCTGCGCGGCGAAGGGCTGGGGGCCCGGCCACCTGATGCTGGCCGCGGTGACGACCGACGAGCTGGACCGGATGTCGACCGGCGGGCGCACGACGGTGGCGCCGATCCGGCCCGCGAGGGCGAACAGGTGCTCTTAGGTAATTCTTACACTCCGGAAGTGGCGCTTTCATCGTCATGGCCGATTGTTGGTGGCATGACCATCACCGCTCCCGCGCCCGCTGCCCCGCGGACCGCCGCCCGCCGGGCGACGCCCCGCTGGTGGGCCGACGCCGGCGGGGTCGGCGCCGCGCTGACCCTGCTGATCGTGACGGCGCTCTGGGTGGGCAACGGCGGTGTGCGGCAGCTCACCGCCGACGCGGCGACGGCGACCTCGTCGATCGGCCGGCTCACCGGGCTGCTCGCCTCCGACCTGCTGTTGTTGCAGGTGCTGCTGATGGCCCGGATCCCGCTGGTCGAACGCGCCTTCGGGCAGGACCGGCTGGCCCGCTGGCACCGGTGGACGGGCTTCACCTCCGTCAACCTGATGGTCGCGCACATCGTGCTGATCACCATCGGTTATGCGCTGGCGGCGCATGCGAGCGTCTTCGGCGAGCTGTGGGACATGATCTGGACCTACCCCGGCATGCTGCTGGCGACCGCTGGCACCATCGCGCTGATCATGGTCGTAGTCACCTCGGTGAAGGCGGCCCGGCGCCGGTTGCGCTACGAGTCCTGGCATCTGATGCATCTGTACGCCTACCTCGGCGTCGGCCTGGCCCTGCCGCACCAGCTGTGGACCGGGACGGACTTCGTCAGCTCGCCGGCCGCCCAGTTCTTCTGGTGGACGCTCTACGCGGTCTCCGCCGGCGGCGTGCTGGTCTACCGGATCGGCGTCCCGCTGTGGCGCAACCGGCGGCACCGCCTGGTCGTCAGTCACGTCCAGGCCGAGGGCCCGGGCCTGACCTCGGTCTACCTGACCGGCCGCGACCTCGCCAAGCTGCCCGCCCGGGCCGGACAGTTCTTCCAGTGGCGCTTCCTCGACGGGCCCGGCTGGACCCGGTCGCATCCGTACTCGCTGTCGGCCACCCCGCTCGGGCGGTTGCTGCGGATCACCGTCAAGGATCTGGGCGACAGCAGCGCCCGGGTCGCCGCGTTGCGACCAGGCACCCGGGCGCTGATCGAGGGCCCGTACGGGAAGATGACCGGCGAGCACTACACCGGGGGACCGGTCGTGCTGCTGGCCTGCGGGATCGGCGTGACCCCGCTGCTCGCGCTGCTCGGGGAGCTGCCCTACCGGCCCGGCGAGGCGACCCTGGTCTACCGGGCCCGCAACGAGACGGACCTGGCGTTCCGCTCCGAGCTGGAGTGGTTCGCGCAGCACCGTGGGGTCCGCGTCGTGCACCTGCTCGGCCCGCGCGCCGACCGGCCGTCCTGGCTGCCGGGCACCTTCGCCCGGCACGACGACGTCGCCATGCTGCGCCAGATCGCCCCCGCGATCGACCGGTCACACGTCTTCATCTGCGGACCCGACGAGTGGACCCAGGCGGCCCGCGCCGCGGCCAGGTCCGCCGGGGTGCCCGCCGCCCACCTGCACACCGAACTCTTCTCCTGGTAAGGGATCTGACGATGCGACGGATCACCCTGTGGCTGTTCTCCACGGTCGCGGCTCTGGTGCTGCTGTTCAGCTATCGCACCAGCGCTGGGAGCACGAGCGCGGTCGCCGTCGCGCAGGCGCCGCTGGCTCCGACCACGACCGGCGCCGATCCCACCCCGAGCCCGTCGGCCTCGACGGCGACCGCGGGCTCGGGCGGCTCTGCCACCAAGGCCCCGACCACCGCGCCGACGACCCAGAGTGCCACCAGGACCTACACCGGCTCGGCGGTGCAGACCCGGTGGGGGCCGGTGCAGGTCAGCATCACGGTCAACGGAGGCAAGATCACCGACGTCGCGGTGCCCGTCTACCCGACCGGGAACGGCCGCGACCAGGAGATCAATGCGTACGCCCTGCCCGCGCTGCGCCAGGAGACCCTGGCCGCGCAGAACGCCGCCATCGACACTGTCTCGGGCGCCACGGTGACCAGCGACGGCTACCTGCAGTCCCTGCAGTCCGCCCTCGACGCCGCCGGCCTGCCGTGAGATCCGGCCCCGTCACGTGTCAACCCGGCCGGGACCGGCAATGCTGACGGGGGAGGTCGACGTGCGGATTCTGGTGGTGGACGACGACGCGGCGGTGCGCGACTCGCTGGCCCGGACCTTGCGGTTCGAAGGGCACGAGGTGGTCACGGCCGACGACGGCGAGCAGGCGCTGAGCGCGGTGCGGGCGAAGGAGCCCGACGCGATGATCCTCGACGTCAGCATGCCGAAGCTCGACGGGCTGCAGGTGTGCCGGCGGTTGCGGGCCGAGGGTGTGCTGCTGCCGGTGCTCATGCTGACCGCCCGCGACAGTGTCGGCGACCGGGTCGCCGGTCTGGACGCGGGCGCCGACGATTACCTGGTCAAGCCGTTCGCGTTGCAGGAGCTGCTGGCCCGGCTGCGCGCCCTGCTGCGCCGCTCGCTGATCAGCGCACCCGCGCCTGAGAACGGCCCGCAGCCGGCGGCGGATCAGCTGACCTTCGCCGACGTGCGCCTCGACGAGCGGACCCGCGAGGTGTGGCGCGGCGACCGGCCGTTGCGGCTGACCCGTACCGAATTCTCCATTCTCGAGGTCTTCCTGCGGCATCCGCGCCAGGTGCTGACCCGGGCGGCGCTCTTCGAGCAGGTCTGGGGCTACGACTTCGGCGAGACCTCCAACAGCGTGCACGTCTACCTCGGCTATCTGCGCCGCAAACTCGAGGCGGAGGGCGAGCCTCGGCTGCTGCACACCGTACGCGGCGTGGGTTTCGTGCTGCGCGAGGAGCCGCTGTGAGCCGGGTGCGTGCGGCCGCGGTCGGCTGGTGGCGCCGGCGCACCCTGCACGACCGGCTGTCGCTGCTGGTCAGCGCGGCGGTCGCGGCCGCCCTGACGATCCTGGCCTGCGGCGCCTGGCTGGCCGTGGCGGAGATCCAGAACCAGCAGATCCAGTCCGGCTTGAACGCCGACGCGAACACCATCGCCGCCCAGCCCGACCAGTGGCTGGCCGCGGCCGGCACCCTGCCCGACCCGAACGGTCCGGGGCCGCGCCGCCCGCACGGAGAGCACCAGCTCGGGCCGCGCTGGCAGATCCTCGACCCGAACGCGACCGTGGTCAGCGACACCGTCAGCCCGCTGCCGGTCAGCTCGCCGGCGCGGCAGGTGGCCGCCGGGGCGCGCGAGCCGTACCAGGAGGAGATCACCGTCGGCAATGACGGCTACCGGATGCTCACCGTCCCGATCCGGGGCGGCGGCGCCGTGCAGGTGGCCATCGACCACGACCAGGGCACCCGCACACTGGCCATCTTCGGTCTGCTGCTGGCGCTGGGCTGTCTGGCGGGCATCGCCGGCGCCGCCTGGCTGGGCCGGGTGGTCGCCCGCGCGGGTCTGCTCCCGGTGCAGCGGCTCACCGAGGAGGTCGAGCACGTGGCCGTCACGATGGACTTGAACCGGCCGGTCACGATCGAGGGCGCCGACGAGATCGCCCGACTGGGCCGCTCGGTGAACACCATGCTGACCGCCATCGACACCTCGCGCCGGGCCCAGCGCACCCTGGTCGAGGACGCCGGGCACGAGCTGCGTACACCCCTGACCAGCATCCGCACCAACATCGAGCTACTGCTCGAGGTCGAACGCCATCCCGAACGTGCGCACCTGCTGCCGCCCGAGGACCGCGGCAAGCTGCTGCACGACCTCGACGCCCAGGCCGCCGAACTGGCCACCCTGACCACCGAACTGGTCGAGCTGTCCCGGGAGGAGACCACCCGCGAGGAAGCCGAACCGGTCGAGCTGACCGACGTGATCCACGCGGCGATCAACCGGGTCCGGATCCGGGCGCCCGGACTGACCTTCAGTACCGAGCTGACCCCGGTCACCGTCACCGGCCGCCCCGGCGAGCTCGAACGCATGGTCCTCAACGTGCTCGACAACGCCGCCAAGTGGAGCCCGCCCGGCGCGACCGTGCGGACCCGGCTGACCGGCGGCGGCCCGCACTGGTGCACGCTGACGGTCACCGACACCGGCCCCGGCATCGACGAGGCGGACCGGCCGCACGTCTTCGACCGGTTCTACCGGGCCACAGCCGCCCGGTCGCTACCCGGCTCGGGTCTCGGCCTCGCCATCGTCGCGCAGACCGCCGCCCAGCACGGCGGCACGGTCACCGCGCAGGCATCCGCCCCGCACGGAACAGTCATCACGATCCGGCTCCCCGTCGATTGACCGGTTCTTCATACGGCTTTTCATACGGCGCCCGGCCGAGAGCTCAGCCGAGTGCCGCCCGTACCGCGGCGAGGGCCCGGCGCAGCTCGTCGTCGCCGGGACGCAGGTAGCCCAGCACCAGCCGGGGCGGTCCGGTGAGATGGCCCACCCGCACTCCCCGGGCCAGCACCTCGGCCGCCACCCGGCCGGCGTCGACGCCCTCGGACAGGGCCAGTACCGCTACCCCGCCCAGCTCGCCGCCCTCGTGACGGACCCCGGGCAGCCCCTCGAACGCGGCCCGCACGAACGGGTCGCGCTGCCCGGCGAGCCGGTTGAGCCGGCGGTTCAGCCGGTTGACCGCGCCGGAGCGCAGCAGCGCCGTCATCGCCCGCTGGGCCAGCTCGCCCGGTGGCTGGGCGGGGTACCAGCCGGCGGTGAGGGCGTTCGGCACGATCGCGAAGCCGACGTCGAGCGCCGCCGCCCAGGCGTCGCCGAAGCCGCCGAGCAGGATCCCCAGTTCGCCGACGACGTCGATGAGCCGGGGGAGCCGCCGGGCCGCCGCGGACAGGCCGGTGTCGCCGGCGACGTCGACCACTACGCCGCCGGTCCGACGGGCCCAGGCGGCCGCCTGCTCCCGCTGCTGCTGCGGCATCAGGACGCCGCCGGGCTCGCGGGCGTCCGCGCCGGTGACGACGGCCCGGATCCGCTTGGGTGGCGCGACGCCGGTGAACGTGCCGGTCGGTTGATCCGAATCCAGTCGCAGCAGGTCGCGGACCAGTCGCAGACCGGCGGCCCGGCCCGCGGTGACGATCACCTGCCGGCTGGTCAGCCGTAGTCCCAGCGTGGCCGTCACGTGCGCGGCGACCGCCTCGCGCAGGCCGGTCAGCCCCAGGGCGGGCGGCGCGTCCGGTGCCGGCGGCCGGAAGGTGGCGTCCCGCCAGGCCGAGCGCCACTCGGCCACCGGGAACAACCGGTCGTTGGCGACGACCGGCCGCAGATCGACCGGCTCCGGCGTACGCGCCGGCCGCCACACCGGGCCAGGCCGCGAACCGGCCGGCTCCGGCCCGCGCGACCCCCGATCGGCTCGGTGGGCGGCCTCGTCGGCCCCGCGGTGCGGGCCGGTGTCGCAGCGCCGGGCGTACGCGCCGGAGCCCGGCCGGCTGACCAGCATCCCGCGCGCCGCCAACAGGTCGTACGCGGCCGCCGTCACCCCGCGAGACGCCGAGGAAGCCGGCCAGCGTCCGGGTCGACGGCAACCGGCCGTGTAGCCCCCGGGCGACCGCCGCGCCGATCTGGGTCGCGATCTGCTCGGGCAACGGCGGCCCGCCGTCGCGGATCACCGTGATCGGGAACGCTGGCTGTGCGGGGACACGCATGACTATCGGTCTATCGACTACCGCCTGCCGTACGGTTGTGTCACGGTTGTGCGCATGTTTGGCGACCGCCACTATGCTGCGGCGCACGTGCAGAGGGCGCGCTGCTGCTGAGGAGTGGGTTGTGGAGTCCGCCGTAGAACCTGCGGGTGCGCGGGTCCGGATACTCGGCCCGGTCGAGGTGATCGGCCCGGGCGGCCCGGCGCTGTTGTCCGGCGCCCGGCAGCGGGCCGTCCTCGGGGTGCTCGCGCTCAAGGCGGGGGCGCTCGTGCCGCAGTGGCGGCTGGTCGACGCGCTCTGGGGGGACCGGCCACCGCGTACGGCGGTGAAGTCGTTGCACAGTCACGTGGCCCGGGTGCGGCAGGCGCTGGAGCGCTGTGGGCTCGGCGAGCTGCTGGTCACCCGGGACACCGGATATCTGCTGGCGGCCGGGCCGGGCATGGTCGACGCGGCCGACTTCGAGGAGCAGGCCCAGCGGGGACAGCGCCTGCTCGGCGCGGGCGACGCCGAGGAGGCGGCCGGGGTGCTGCGGGCGGCGCTGGCGTTGTGGCGCGACGACGCGGGGCTGGCCGACGCCGAGCCACACGGGTGGGCGGCGGCGGAGGCCGACCGGCTGGCCGAGGTGCGGCTGCTGGCGACGGCGGCCCGCTGGGACGCCGAGCTGCGGCTGGGCCACCACGATGAGGCCGTTTCCGCCCTGGAACGGCTGCTGGTCACGTACCCAGGGCAGGAGAGCCTGGTCGCCCTGCTGATGCTGGGGCTGTACCGCGCGGGCCGGCCCACCGCGGCCCTGGAACGTTTCCAGCGGTTGCGGGTGCACCTGGCCGACGAGATGGGCGCCGACCCGGGCCCGGACGTGACCGAACTGAACGCTCGGGTCCTGCGCCGCGATCCGGCGCTGACCCTGGTTCCCGGCCCGACCGCGGCTCCGGCGCCGATCGCGGCGCTGCCCCGGCCCGCGCAGCTGCCGGCCCGGGTGGGCCACTTCACCGGCCGGGGCGCCGCGCTGGCCGAACTGGACCGGCTCGCGGACGATCCGGCCACCGAGACCGCTGTCGCGGTGATCTGCGGTCCGGCCGGCATCGGCAAGACCGCACTGGCCGTCCAGTGGGCGCACCGGGTCGCCGACCGGTTCCCCGACGGCCAGCTCTTCGTCGACCTGCGCGGCCATGAGCCGGGCAGCCAGGTCCCGGCCGCCGACGTGCTCGCCCACCTGCTGCGCAGCCTCGGTGTCAGCGCCGAACGCCTGCCCGCCCAGGCCACCGAGCAGGCGGCGCTGTTTCGATCGCTGCTGAACGGCCGCCGGATGCTGATCATCGCCGACAACGCCGGCTCCACCGCGGCCGTCCTGCCGCTCGTGCCGGCCGGCGCCGGAACCCTGCTGATCGTCACCAGCCGCCAGACGCTGTCCGCCCTCGGCACCCACCACGCGGTCAGCCTGACAAGCCTCGACGCGTTGGCCGGCGACGAGGCGTTGGCCCTGCTACGCCGACTGCTCGGCGGCCCGCGGCTGGACGCCGAGCCGCAGGCGGCCCGCGAACTGGTCCGGCTGTGCGAACGCCTGCCCCTCGCGCTGCGGATCGCCGCCGCCAAACTGACCGGCCGGCCCGGCCTGGCCGCGCTGGTCGAGGAGCTGCGCGCCGGCAACCGGCTCGACCTGCTCGCCGTCGACGGCGACTCGCGCAGCATGCGGGCGGTCTTCGCCAGCGCGTACCGCACGCTGAGCGAACCGGCCGGGCGTGCGTTCCGGCGGCTCGGCCTGCTTGCGGTGCCGACCTTCCACACCGGTCTGGCCGCGAATCTGCTGCAGCTGCCGCCGGCCGCCGCCCGGGCCGCGGTGGACGAGCTGGCGGCCGCCCATCTGGCCCAGCCGGCCGGAGCGGACCGGTACCGCTTCCATGACCTGATCGCCCTGTTCGCGGCCCAGTGCGCGGCGGCGGACGAGGCCGCCGACGAGCGTGCCGCCGCCGCGGACCGGGCCGTCGACTGGTATCTCGCCGTCGCCTACGCCGCCAACCGGGTCGCCGATCCCGGCCGGGACCGGGTCACCCCCGAGCTGCGGCACCCGCCCGCCGAGTTGCCGTTCCCGGCCGAGGCCGCAGCCGCGCTGGCGTTCCTGGACGACGAGTCCGGCAATCTGCTGCCGGTCGCCCGCTACGCCGCCGGGCACGGCCGACCCGCCGCGACGTGGCAGCTGACCTACCTGCTGACCGGCTTCGCCGACTCGCGCGGGGACCGGGCCCAGCGGATCGAGATGTGCCGGGCCGGGGTCGACGCCGCCCGGCAGGCCGGTGACCCGGTCGCCGAGGGGTTGATGCGCAGCGGGCTCGGGGTGGCCTGCATCGCCGCGCACCGCTTCGACGAGGCGCTGGAGAGTCTGCACGCGGCGCTGCCGTTCATGCGCGCGGCCGGGGATCTGCGGGGCGAAGGGCACGCGTACAACAACATCGCGGCGGCGCACAGCGGGCTGCGGCAGTTCGCCGAGGCGATGGCGGCGTTCCGGCGGGCGCTGGCGATCCACACCGAGAACGGCTACCAGCTCGGGATCGCGCTGGCCCTGAACAACGCCGGGCACACCGCCGTGCGGATGGGCCGTCCGGAGCGGGGGATCGACGATCTGGCGGCGGCGCTGCGGCTGAGCCGGGAGATCGGCAACGAGCGGCTGGAGGCGGCCGTGCGGCACAGCGTCGGCGAGGCCGAGCTGACCCTCGGGCGGCACGAGGCCGCGCTGGCGAGTTTCGGCGCCGCGCTGCGCCTCTACCGCACGATCGGGGACCGGCGCTACGAGGCCGAGACCCTGGCCGGTATCGCCGAGACGCACCTGCGCCGCGACGATCCGGCCGCCGCGCTGGCCGTGCTGGGCCCGGCGGTCGGCCTGAGCCAGGAGATCGCCGACCAGCATCTGGCGGCGCTGCTCACCCACCGGACCGGCCGGGCCCTGCTCGGGCTCGGCGACCTGGCCGGCGCGCAGCGCCACCTCGATCACGCGCTGCGCCTGCGGTTGCGGGTACCGGACCCGTTCGAGGAGGCGAACCTGCGGCACGACCTGGACGACCTGGCCGGGCGCCGGGCCGCCGTCGCGGCGGCCCAGGCGCCCGGGGTCACGGCTGCGAGCCGTCCTTGATGATGACGGTGGCCGGGTTCTTGCCGATCTGACCGGCCGACGGTTGCGACAGCGACACCTGGAACGTCTCGTCCGGCTCGGTGACGCCGTCGTTGACGATGCTCAACGGCACGGCCACGTCGGTCGCGCCCGCCGGGACCGTCACCTTCAGGCCGGAGATGGCCTGATAGTCGCCGGGCGCCACGGCAGTGCCGTCGATCGTGTCCAGCACGACCGTCACCGGGAACTTCTCGGGCCTGCTCATCCGTACGGTCACTGACGGTGTGCCGTGGTTCTTCTCCCAGCAGATCGTGCCGGTCGGTTCGACGACCGGGCCACCGTCCGCGTGCGCTGTCATCGGCGTCAGCAGGGCCGCGACCGCCGCCGTTCCGACCGTGGCAGCAGCCGCCAGCCGCGTTCTCATCCTCATGCGGTCATTGAGCCGGAGCCCGGTTGTGGCGCGGTTGTGGAGCGCGGGACCGGCCGGAAAGTCCAGGGCCGGTCCGCCCGGGAAACGGGCCGGGAGCGGATCTGTCGGCCCCCGCCGGTCTTCCCACCACAGGCCCCAGGCGGTTCCGCCGAGGACAACCTGAGGTGAGTCGTCACAACGGGGTGAGTCGTCACGGGTCCGGCCGGCGGCGGGCGAGCTGGCGGGCTTCGAGGGTTTCGAGCCGGTCCTGCTGGGCGGCGGTGATCACGTCGCAGACCCAGTCCCAGTGCAGCGACACCAGGTCGCCGGGAGACAGGGCGTGGAGCAGCGTCACCGGCCAGTAGGCGACTTCGTCGAGCTCCGGCCCCGGTCGCAGCACCGTGCCGTCCAGGACCAGCGGCCGGGACCGGATAATGGCGGTTTCGCCGTCGACGGACCGGACCACCCCGGTGCGGATGCGGCAGCGGTCCAGGATCGACACCGCGACGTCCGGGGCCGCCGAGAGCATCGCGGCCCAGGGGTAGACCTCGTAGACCTGGAAGCTGTGGTGGGCGAGCGCCCGGGTCGCCGCCGCGCGCCAGGTGCCGCCGAGCTGGCTGCGGAACCGGTCGGTCAGCCAGCTCACCAGCTCACCCGGATCGACCTCGCCCAGCAGGTCGTTGCCGACCCAGTACGCCTCGACAACCCGCTCATCCAGCGGGTCGGCGATCCCGGCGCTGCGGGCGATCAGCTCCAGATAGCTCCAGGCGCCCTCGAAACCGCGGGCCCGGCGGGCGATCTCGGCCGGCGCGTCGGCGCGCAACATCGCCTCGGCGCCCGCCGGACCGCAGTAGCCCAGCTCGTTCGGCGGGTAGGCGTACCGCGCGAACAGCAGTGTCCCCGCCTCGCTCACCGTCAGCAGATCCTCGGCAGCTGCTCGCCGATCGGCAGGTTGACGATCCGGCTGCCGCCCAGCGCGGTGTGCGCGACGACCATGCCCGGATGGTCGGTCACCACGGTGCCGATCCGGCAGGCCCGTTTTCCGTACGGGTGGTTCCGCATCGCCGCGAGCACCTCGTCGGCCCGCTCGGCGGGCACGAAGGCGAGCAGCTTGCCCTCGTTGGCGACCTGCATCGGGTCCAGGCCGAGCAGGCTGCACGCGTCGTGCACCTCGGGTGGGACCGGCAGGTCGCGTTCGACCAGGTCGACGCCGATCCCGGCGGTGCGGGCGATCTCGTTCAACGAGGCGGCGACGCCACCGCGGGTGGGGTCGCGTAACACGTGCAGGTCCGCGCCGGTGGCGAGCATCGCGGCGACCAGGGTGTTCAGCGGTGCGGTGTCGCTGGCCACGGTCGTGCCGAAGGCGAGCCCCTCCCGGCAGCTCAGCACCGCCACCCCGTGCACGCCGATGTCCCCGCTGATCAGCACCGCGTCCCCGGCCGTGGCCCGGCCCGGCCGGATGTCCACGCCGTCGGCCAGGAGCCCGATCCCGGTGGTGTTGATGTAGACGCCGTCCCCGCTGCCCGAGTCGACCACCTTGGTGTCCCCGGTCACCAGCCGTACGCCCGCCGCCCGCGCCGCCGCGCCCATCGCGTCGGCGATCCGGGCGATGTCGGCCAGCGCCGTCCCCTCCTGCAGGATGAACGCGGTCGACAGGAAGAGCGGCGTCGCGCCGGACATGGCCAGGTCGTTGACGGTTCCGTTGACGGCCAGGTCCCCGATCGATCCGCCGGGGAAGAACATCGGCTTGACCACGAACGAGTCGGTGGAGAAGGCCAGCCGGACGCCGCCGGCCGTCACCACGGCCGAGTCGCCCATGCCCGCGTCGGCGGCGGTCCCGAAGCCGGGCAGGAACAGGTGCTCGGTGAGTTCGGCCGACATCGCCCCACCGCCGCCGTGTCCCAGCACGACGTACGGGGTGTCCCGCAACGGCACCGGACACGACCAGTTCTCGAAGTCCAGCGCGGTCATGGGATCTGCACCAGATCGAGCCGCCGGTACGCGTAGTACGCCGCGCACGCCCCTTCGGACGACACCATCGTGGCACCGAGCGGATTGCGCGGCGTGCACTGCTTGCCGAAGGCGGCACACTCGTTCGGCTTGATCAGTCCCTGCAGCACCTCGCCCGAGCGGCACAGCGCCGACTCCTCGGTGTGGATGCCGCCGACGTCGAAGCGCTGCTCCGCGTCGAAGTCCCGGTACTTCGCCGCCAGCCGCCAGCCGCTGTCCGGGATCATCCCGATGCCCCGCCAGGTCCGGTCGGTCACCTCGAAGACGTCGCGCAGCATCGCCATCGCGGGCCCGTTGCCGTCGTCGCGCACCGCCCGCGGGTAGGCGTTCTGCAGTTCGTGCCGGCCCGCCTCCAGTTGCACGACGGTCTGCCGGATCCCTTCGAGGATGTCCAGCGGTTCGAAGCCGGTGACCACGATCGGCACCCGGTACTTCTCGGCCAGCGCCGGATACTGCGCGGTGCCCATCACGCTGCAGACGTGCCCGGCGGCCAGGAAGGCCTGCACCCGGCAGCGCGGCGACTCCATGATCGCCGCGATCGCCGGCGGCACCAGCACGTGCGAGACGAGCAGCGAGAAGTTCGGCACGCCTAGCCGTTTGGCCTGGTAGACGGTCATCGCGTTGGCCGGGGCGGTGGTCTCGAAGCCGATGCCGAAGAAGACCACCTGCCGGTCCGGGTTCTCCCGGGCGATGCGCAGGGCGTCCAGCGGCGAGTAGACCACCCGGACGTCCCCGCCGGCGCTCTTCACGCCGAAGAGATCCTTGCTGCTGCCGGGCACCCGCAGCATGTCGCCGAACGAGCAGAAGATCACCCCGGGCTGGGCGGCGATCGCCAGCGCCTTGTCGATGATCTCCAGTGGGGTCACGCAGACCGGGCAGCCGGGCCCGTGGATCATCTCGACCCCGTCGGGCAGCAGCTGGTCGATGCCGTGCCGGATGATCGAGTGGGTCTGCCCGCCGCAGACCTCCATCAGTGCCCACGTCCGGGTGGTGGCGGCGTGGATCTGGTCGAGTAGGTTGCGCGCCAGGTCGGGATTGCTGAACTCGTCGAGGTACTTCATTGTCGACCCGCCTCCCGGGTAACGTTGGGTTGGCCCGCTTCCTGTGCGGCGCGGGCGAAGCCGTCGCCGAATTCCTGCTCGAGGATGCCCATCCGCTCGAAATCGGCAAGCGTGTCGCGGGCCGACTGCTCGTCGAGGCGCTGGATGGCGAAACCGACGTGCACGACGACGTATTCGCCGACCGCGGCGTCGGGGATGTACTGCAGACAGACGTCCTTGCGCAGGCCGCCGAAGTCGACCTCGCCCATCAGGGCGCCGTCCACCTCGGCGATGCTCAGGACCCGTCCGGGAACGGCCAGGCACATGCGTGCAACTCCCTCCACTCGCGGCGCCGGTCAATACCCGCGCCGGTCCCTTCGCGGTTCCGATCCCTTCGCGTGCCTTTCCCTTCGCGGTTCCGGTTCCTTCGCGTGCCTTCCCTTCGCGGTTCCGGTTCCTTCGCGTGCCTTCCCTTCGCGGTTCCGGTTCCTTCGCGTGCCTTT
>JAVHVY010000167.1:0-3997 GCA_032160305.1 Actinoplanes sp. | reverse complement strand
CGACGTCCGCTGACCGTCGGCAGGTGACGCGAGAGGCCGCCGGGACGACCCGGCGGCCCCTGCGCGTTCAGGGGCGTTTCAGGCGAGCTTGCGGGCCAGGTTCTCGTCCAGTGCGTTCATGAACTCGTCGGTGCTCAGCCACGGGGCGTCGCGCGAGATCAGCAGCGCGAGATCCTTGGTCATCTGACCGCCCTCGACGGTCTCGACGCAGACCCGCTCCAGCGTCTCGGCGAAGCCGGTCACGGCCGGGGTGGCGTCCAGCAGGCCGCGGTGCTTGAGGCCGCCGGTCCAGGCGAAGATCGACGCGATCGGGTTGGTCGACGTCTTCTCCCCCTTCTGCCACTGCCGATAGTGCCGGGTGACCGTGCCGTGCGCGGCCTCCGCCTCGACGGTCCTGCCGTCCGGCGTCATCAGCACCGAGGTCATCAGGCCGAGCGAGCCGAAGCCCTGCGCGACCGTGTCGGACTGCACGTCACCGTCGTAGTTCTTGCAGGCCCAGACATAGCCGCCCGCCCACTTCATCGCGGCCGCCACCATGTCGTCGATCAGGCGGTGCTCGTACGTGAGCCCAGCCGCGGCGAAGTCCGACGCGAACTCGGTCTCGAAGATCTCCGCGAACAGGTCCTTGAACCGGCCATCGTACGCCTTCAGGATCGTGTTCTTGGTTGACAGGTAGACCGGGTAGTTGCGGGCCAGGCCATAGCGGAACGAGGCCCGGGCGAAGTCACGGATCGACTCGTCGAAGTTGTACATCGCCATCGCGACGCCGCCACCGGGGTAGTCCGCGACGTGGAACTCCATCGGCGTGGAGCCGTCCGCGGGGGTGAAGGTCACGGTCAGCTTGCCGGCGCCCGGCACCACGAAGTCGGTCGCCTTGTACTGGTCGCCGTGCGCGTGCCGGCCGATGATGATCGGCTTGGTCCAGCCGGGCACGAGCCGGGGGACGTTCGACATGATGATCGGCTCACGGAAGACGACGCCGCCGAGAATGTTACGGATCGTGCCGTTGGGCGAGCGCCACATCTTCTTCAGGCCGAACTCGTCGACGCGGGCCTCGTCCGGGGTGATGGTCGCGCACTTGACGCCGACGCCGTGCCGCTTGATGGCGTTGGCCGCGTCGATCGTCACCTGGTCGTCGGTCTCGTCGCGGTACTGGATCGAGAGGTCGTAGTACTCGAGGGGTACGTCGAGGTAGGGCAGGATCAGCTGCTCACGGATCTGCTTCCAGATGATCCGCGTCATCTCGTCGCCGTCGAGCTCCACGACCGGGTTGTTGACCTTGATTTTCGCCATTCGGCCGGCGCTCCTCTCCTCGAAACACACCCTTAGCAGTACGAGCGTACTGCATACGCGGCCACGACCGCCGCCGCCCCTCGGACCCACGCCGCACCGCATGCCCGGCCAATCGGGCGAAAGGCTATTCGGAGCGACGGAAGGCCGGGGCGCACGGCCCCGGCCGTTCGCGGACAGCTGGATCAGAGGTCGGCGACGTCCGCCTGCTTGGCGCGGACCGCCTCGGCAGCCTCCTTGAGGCCGGCCAGTTCCGGCTCGGTGAGCTCGGTCTCGACGACCTTGCGTACGCCGGCCGCGCCGATTTCGGCCTCGACGCCCAGGTAGACGCCGTTGATCCCAAACTCGCCGTCGACCCAGGCACAGACCGGCAGGACCGCGCCGGAGTCCTCGGCGACGGCCTTGGCCATCCGGGCGGCCGCGGCAGACGGCGCGTAGTACGCCGAGCCCGTCTTCAGCAGCGCCACGATCTCCGCGCCGCCGTTGCGGGTGCGGGTGACCAACTCCTCGACCTTGTCGGCCGGCAGTAGCTCGGTCAGCGGCTTGCCGTTGACGGTCGACTGGGACGGCACCGGCACCATCGTGTCGCCGTGCGAACCCAGCGTCAGCGTCCTGACCGTGCCGACCGGGACGCCCAGCGTCTCGGCGACCGAGTTGGTGAAGCGGGCCGAGTCGAGCATGCCGGCCTGGCCGAGGACCCTGTTCTTGGGGAACTGGCTGGCGATCTGGGCCAACGCCGTCATCTCGTCCAGCGGGTTGGAGACGACGATGATCACGGCGTTCGGGGCGTGCTTGGCCACGTTCTCGGCGACCGAACGGACGATCTTAGCGTTCACGCCGAGCAGGTCCATCCGGCTCATGCCGGGCTTGCGGGGCAGGCCCGCGGTGATGACGACGACGTCGGATCCGGCGATCGCCTCGTAGCCCTCACCGCTCGGACCGGTGCTGACGCCGACGACCTTGGTCTCGAAGCCCTCGATCGGGCGGGACTGGTTGATGTCGAGCGCGAGGCCCTCCGGCCTGCCCTCGACGATGTCGGTCAGCACCACGGTCTCGAAGACGTCGTACTCGGCCAGACGCTGCGCGGTCGTGGACCCGTAGAAACCGGCGCCTACGACGGTGACCTTCTTGCCCATGCTCTCAACTCCCAGTCGGCTTTTCGCGACGGTATCAGTGCGTTAACGGCGGATTACCGGCACGGGGCGCAACGGCGACCTAAGCCACCGTCGCTCCGTACGCCCGGGCGAACTGCGCCGCCTGGACCAGATCGATCTTCGCGCCGTAGACGTCGACCTCGCGCAGCGCCACCCCGTCCAGGTCGGCGCCGCGCAGATCGGCCGTCTTCAGCTTCACGTCCTTCATCCGGGCCCCGGACAGGTCGGCCCCGCGCAGATCGACCCGGGTCAGGTCGGCGCCTTCCAGATCGGCCTCGTGCAGCCGCAGGCCGCCCAGCTTCGCCCCGGTCAGATTCTGCCCGCGCAGGATCACGAACGCCCAGTCGCCGCCGACGATCGTGAGCGGCCGCAGCGTACAGTCGAGGAACTGGGTGCCGGTCAGCTTGCAGTCGCTGAAGGCGGCGTCGAAGAACGAGCACCTGCGGATCGTGCACTGCAGGATCGCGCAGTTGGTCAGCTCGGCCGCGTTGAAACGGGTGTTGCCGAACTCGCAGTGCTCGAAGGTCGAACCGGTCAGCCGGGCCTCCGACCAGTCCACGTCGTGGAACGCGCAGTCCAGATAATTGGCGCGGTCCACCTCCGCGAGCGCCCAGTCCTTGCCGGAGAAGGTCTCGTTGCGGACGACCTGGGGCGCCGCCATCAGTGGAAGAAGTGCCGCGTGCCGGTCAGGTAGACCGTGATGCCGGCCTGCTTGGCGACCTCGATGACCAGGTTGTCGCGGATCGAGCCGCCCGGCTGCACGACCGCGCTGACCCCGGCGTTGACCAGCACTTCCAGCCCGTCCGGGAACGGGAAGAAAGCGTCCGAGGCGGCCACGCTGCCCTTGGCCCGGTCGGCGCCGGCCCGGTTGACCGCGAGGTGCGCGGAGTCGACCCGGTTGACCTGGCCCATCCCGACACCGACGGTCGCGCCGTCCCGCGCGAGCAGGATCGCGTTGCTCTTCACCGAGCGGATCGCCCGCCACGCGAACGCGAGATCCCGCAGCTCCTCGGCCGACGCCACCGCGCCGGTGGCGAGGGTCCAGTTGACCGGGTCGTCGCCCTCGGCGTCGATCCGGTCGGCCGACTGCACCAGGACGCCGCCGCCCACCTGCTTGATCTCCACAGGCGCCGGGGCCCAGGCGGGGGCGGCGAGGACCCGGAGTTTCTTCTTCGCCCGGAAGATCTCCAGCGCGCCGGCCTCGAACGACGGTGCCACGATGACCTCGGTGAGGATGCCGTCGAGTTGCCGGGCCAGCTCGGCGGTCACCGCGCGATTGGCCGCGACGACCCCGCCGTAGGCGGAGACCGGGTCGCACGCGTGCGCTTTGCGGTGCGCCTCGGCGACGTCCGCGCCGATCGCGATGCCGCACGGGTTGGCGTGCTTGATGATCGCCACGCACGGCTCGGCGAAGTCGTGCACGGCGCGCCAGGCGGCGTCCGCGTCGACGTAGTTGTTGTAGGACATCTCCTTGCCGCCGAGCTGCTCGGCCTGGGCCAGGCCGGGGGCGGCGGCCGGGTCGGCGTAGAGGGCGGCGGGCTGGTGCGGGTTCT
>JAVHVY010000143.1:0-10359 GCA_032160305.1 Actinoplanes sp. | reverse complement strand
TGGTCGTTGTTACGGCCCTGGTCGTTGTTACGGCCCTGGTCGTTGTTACGGCCCTGGTCGTTGTTACGGCCCCGGTCGTCGTCACGGCCGCGACCGTCGCGGTCGTCCCAGCCGCCGTTTCCCTGCCATCCGTGGTGGTCGAAGCTCACCACGAGCGCCCAGGTGTCACGGTGCCAGCCGCCGCGCACGCGCACGCAGCGGTAGTCGTCCCAGCCGTTCCGGATCTCGCCGTAGCGGCCGGCCCGCAGGCAGGCGCCGGGGCTGCGGAAGTACCCGACGACCCGGTCGCGGAAGCCGAACGGCTTCTGCTGCGTCGCGGAGACCTTGGTCGCCGCGACGTCCGGCGTGGCCGGCGAGGCGGAGGCCGAACCGGCACCCAGTGTTGCTCCGGCGATCAGGGCCATTCCCGTCATCGCCAACGCGCTTGTTGCTTTATTCATGGAGCCACCTCTTCATATCAAGGTCATCGCCTGACCACATGAGCATAGGAGATATGCGGCATTTGTCCCGCGCAAAACTCCACCACGATTAGGTGATATCAACGTGAGGGAAATCCTCATTCCCTCGCCATCGAACAAGCCGCCAAATTCAAGATCAGCGCCCATTTCGTACGCGATCAAGCGGATCGGCAAACGCTGATCGAAAGACCTCCGACGCAATTTCAACGAACCGTGCCAGTAATCGGAGCCGGCCCGCCGAATCCATCGAACGCCCACCGTCCGCGCAACCGCCGACCGGCAGCACCGGTCAGGACCGCACGCCCCGGCCGGTTCCACAACCCCGGCCATCACCCGCAGAGACCAGCTCAGACGTCGCTCGCACTCCAGCCCCGGGGCCGGCCGTCGGATCGGGATGCGGTCAGCGGTGCCAGCGCAGCGGACCCGGGCGCACACTCCACCAGATCCGCCGCCACCACGAGCGGTGACTGCGCAGCGCCGCCGCAAAGGCGACGGCCTCGGCGCCCGCCAGCCGAGCCTGCTCGTCGTCGGCATGTCCCGGCGCGAAACCTACGGTGTTGACCCCGGCGACCAGAGCTGCCACCGAAAGCTCACTTCCGTACCCGCCAGGCGTGCCTTGGTCGTTGGGTGCCGGCCGCGGCGCGGCCCGGCGCAGCCGGCCGGAGCGTTGCCGCGGCGCGGGCCCACGGGCCGCGAACCGCGCCACCTCGGTCGCCGCGAGATGCGCCGGAACCGGCCGCCCGGCCAGCCGCAACGCATCCGTCAGCTCCTGCCACGCCCCGATGATCCGCTCGTCGGGCCCGCCGGTCTCCAGCCGCCGGCGCCGAAGCCCCCGCCGCATCAGCACCACGGTCCCGGCCAGCGCGACCAGTGCGAGCAGCACCGACCCCGACGCGCCGGCGGCCACCACCGCGTCCGGCACACCCGGGTCGAGGGCTGCCGCGAGCACCGCCGGCGCCGAAGCCGAAGCGGAATCGCTCGGCGGCGGCGCCGGCGAGCTCGACGGCGGGGGAGTGGGCGGTTTCGGCGTGAAGTCGTCCTCGACCGGCTTCGGCGGCTCCTTGCTCTTCGGCAGCGGGTCGAAAGCCACCCAGCCCAGCTCGTCGAAGAGCACCTCCGGCCAGGCCACCGCGTCCGCCCCGGTCACCGTTCCGCCGCGGCCCGGCGCGTCGAACCCGACGACGACCCGGCTCGGCAGCCCGGTCAGCCGGGCCAGCAGTGCGAACGACGCCGCGAACTGCTCGGACGTGCCGATCTGCCCGCCCTGGTCGCGGCGGCCGAAGAGGAAGAACCGCAGATTCGGGTACGCGTGCCCGCTCGGCGCGTCGGGGACCTTGCGGTAGTGCTCGGCGAGGAAGTCCTCGATCGCCACCGCCCGGTCGTACGCGGCTCCGTTGCCGTCGGCGAGCTGGTCGGCGAGCCGCTGGATGTCCGCCGGCACACCCGCACCGACGGTCAGATAGCGCGCGACCGCGTCCCCGCTGGGTGAGTCGGCGGCGGGCAGTAGGCTCGGGTCCGGCTCCTGCACGTCGGACACCACCGTGTAGTGCACCCCGGGCTGTAGCCCTTCCGGCCGGATCAGGGTGCCGGTGGCCACGTCGTAGGCCACCCGGGCGCCCTGCACCCGCGTCGGCGTCGGCATCACCGGCAGCAGCCGTCCGGTCAGCCCGTCGACGACGATGTCCTGGGTGACCTGCCTGATCGGCGTGTCGGACAGTGCCGGCGGGCGGGGCAGCACCCGGCCCGCGTTGCGGTAGGTCGCACCGACCCGCCAGGTCACGCCGTCGTAATCGGGCAGCACCGCCAGCCGCAGCCGGGTTGTGCCCTTCGGCTTCGTACGCCCCACCTCGAGCAGCTTCTGCGCCGGCACCAGGGCCCAGCCGGAAATCCGGTTCAGCGGACTCTCGTCCAGGCTGTCGACCTGCGGCGGCTCGACGTACCTGCGCGGGTCGACCGGGGTGGCGGACACCCGCGCGCCGACCCACGGGCCGACCACCGCGACCAGGCCGATGACGACCACCAGGCCGGCTGCCGCGCCGGCCAGCGCCCGAGCGCGGACGGCGGCGCGGGTCGTCGCCGGCACGTCCGCCAGCGGCGCGTCCGGCCCGGTGCGGGTGCTGACCGCCAGCGCCAGCACGATCAGCGCGGCGAACAGCGGTGTCGGCCACCCGGCGTTGCTCGCGTTCGGCCCGACCACGTAGAGCGCCGCGCCGAACAGTGTCGCGGCCGGCAGACAGCCGAGCAGGACCCGCCCGCCGCGCACAGCGATCTCCGTGCCGGCCAGCCCGGCGAGCCACGCCGCGACGACCGGCACGACCACGGTGTCCGGTGTCGACTCGACCGGGATCATCGCGGTGAGCAGCCGCGGGATCCCGTTCGCAAGCGAGTCGGTGAAGATCCTCATCAGCGGATCCGGCAGTGCCGCGCGATCCGCGGCAAGCCGCAAAGACATGATCGTGTACGCGGTGAGCAGCACTACCGACACCGGAGCGACGCTCCACGACGGCAGCCGCCGCGCCGCCACGCCCACCCCGACGGAGCCGACCGCAGCCCCGGCCACCAGTTCGGTGAGCAGCGGGTCGGCGTAGATCCGGCCGAGCACCGCCCCCGCGATGGCGATCAGCGCGACCAGTACCAGCGGTACGATCGCCCGCAGCCATCTCACCATCCGCGCACCCCGTCCCAGGCACCCGCGAACTGCTCGCCGTCCTCGGCCTCGATCACGATCAGGCCGTCCCCGGCCGACACCGGCGCCGAGTCCCGGTCGCCGAACAGCCCGGCCAGCACGATCGGGTACGAGCCCCGCAAGGCGCTGACCGCGCCGAGGTCGCGGCGGGCACCCGGGCCGGTGAGGAAGACGAGCGTGTCGCCGAGTCGCTGGGCGCGCAGCTGGCGCAGCTTCTGCGCCAGGTCGCCCGGCCCGGGGGTGACCTCGGTGAGCACGTCCAGGAACGGTCCCCGGGCCGGGCCGCCGACCAGGTGCAGGCTGACCGGCAGGTCTTCGCGCACCGCCGCTGCGACGATCGAGGCGGCGGCCTCGCAGGCGGCCTCGAACGTCTCCGCGATCCCGTCGCGCAGGCCCGGGTGGGCGCTCGCGCGGTCGTCGAGCAGCAGCACCAGGGTGGGTTCGCTGGTGTCGAGCTGTTCGCGGACCATCAGCTCGCCGACTTTCGCGCTGCTGCGCCAGTGCACCCGCCGCAACTCGTCGCCGATCACGTACTCGCGCAGGGAGTCGAAGGTGATGGTACCCTGCGGCACTTTGTCGATCCGGCCGTCGAGGCTGCGGGCCATCCCGGCGGGCACGGCGCGGAGCAGATGGATCCGGGGGTGCACCCACACCGTGGCCGTTTCGCCGTACGTGCGGGACAGCCGGATCAGCCCGAGCGGATCGCCGCGGGTCACCCGCAACGGGCCGATCGGGACGACTCCGCGGCGCTCGGTCGGCACCGGGTAGCCGACCGTGGTGTCCCGGCCGGGCCGCAGCCGCAGCAACGGCACCGGAACCAGGGCGCGGCCGCAACCGTCGGAGGCGACCAGATTCGCCGCGCGCAGCCGGCTGCGGTTGTGGACGGTGAGGGTCATCCGGGCGGCCCCGCCCCGGGCCACCCGGTCCGGCTCGGCGACCCGGTCCACACCGAGGCTCGGACGCCAGAAAGCGAACACGGCGCCGGCCAGCACCGCGACAGCCGCGGCCGCGCCGAGTAGGGCCAGATCGGGATAGCCGTAGTGGAATCCGACCGGCAGCAGCAGCGCCGCGGCGGTGCTGACACCGACTCCGCGAGCCGTGACCACCCCGAGCCGCCGAACCGCGGCCGCGAGCTCGCGAGCCGTAACCACCCCGAGCCGCCGAACTTCGCCGGGGCTCGCAAGCTCGCGAGCCCCGCCGAAACCGGCGCCGCCCGTGCCGCCCAGCCGCCGCAGGCGGGTCACGCCCCGACGCGCGGGCTGTCGGGCAGCGGCACGGCTACCGACCGCACGGCGTCCTCCAGCACCTCGTCGGCGGTCACGCCGCGTAGCTGCGCGTCCGCCGAGAGCAGTACCCGGTGCGCGAACACCGGTTTGATCAGCATCTTCAGGTCTTCCGGCAGCACAAAGCCGCGGCCGTTGATCAGCGCGTACGAGCAGGCCGCCCGGGTCAGGGCGATCACGCCGCGGGGGCTGACGCCGACCCGGACCTGCGGGTGGTTGCGGGTCGCCGCGGCCAGCCGCACCGCGTACGCATAGAGGGGGTCGGCGATGTGCACGCGCTGCGCCATCCGCACCATCTCGCCGACGGTGGCCGTGTCGGTGACCGGCTCGAGAGTGTCGGGGGAGCGCAGGGCCGCCCCGCGCAGCACCTCGATCTCCACCTCCTCGTCGGGGTAGCCCACCGACAGTTTCACCAGGAACCGGTCCAGCTGCGCCTCGGGCAGTCGGTAGGTGCCGTCCATTTCGATCGGGTTCTGCGTCGCCACCACCAGGAACGGCTGCGGGACCGGGTGCGGCACGCCGTCGACGGTGACGCGGCGTTCCTCCATCACCTCGAGCAGCGCCGACTGGGTCTTCGGCGAGGCCCGGTTGATCTCGTCGGCGATGACGATGTTCGCGAAGACCGGGCCGGGGTGGAACTCGAAGCCGCGGCTGGCCTGGTTGAAGATCGTCACGCCGGAGACGTCGGAGGGCAGCAGGTCGGGGGTGAACTGGATGCGCCGCCACTGCCCGCGGACGGACGCGGCGAGCGCCCGGGCAAGGGTGGTCTTGCCGACCCCGGGCACATCTTCGAGCAGGATGTGCCCCTGGGCGAACAGGGCCGTCAGGGCGAGCCCGACGACCGCGGGCTTGCCCAGCACGACGCTGCCGATCCGGTCGGCCAGTCCCGCGGCGACCTGCGCGAAGCCCTGGATGTGTGCCGGTGGAAGGGGCTCAGTGGACACGGTCGCGGTCATCAACAGGTCGGAAGGTCGCCGAGGTCGTCCCCGCCGTCCAGGTTCAGCCATGCCCAGGGGATGTAGTTCTTTCCCTTATAGTCCACCCGGATCCACCAGGTGCTCTTCTTGTCGTGGTTGTAGATGTAGGCGTAGACCTCTTCGCCCGACTTCTTGCAGTACGTCCTCAGCCGGGTGCCGGGTCTGGCCCAGCCGACCTGCGTGTCGTCGTTCTGCGCGGTGACGCTGAAGACCTCGTTGCCGTTGCGGCCTGAGACGTCCGCGTCGCAGTAGGTGGCGGTGTCGCCCTTCTGGCCGTTGTTGCAGGTCGCCGTGCCGTACAGGTCGTCGGTCTGCTGCGCCCTGGACCTGGTGGCCGAGCCGGCGGCGTTGGCCGCCTTCACGGTGAACGTGTAGCCGGTGCTCGGGTCGAGGCTGCCCAGCTTGAGGCTGGAGCAGCCGCCCGACACGGAACCGCCGCCGTTGTCCGCCGACATCGTGCACGTTGCGGAGCCGCCGCCCGCGTCGACGCTGAACGTCACCGTGGCGGAGTTGAAGGTCGCCGACGAACCAGTGATCGTCACCGTGGGCGGCGCGACCGTCCGCGCCGTTGCCTGGCCGGGGTTGCTCTCGCCGGCCTCGTTGACCGCCCGGACCTCGACGGCGACGGTCTCGCCGGCACCGAAGCCGCTCAGCGTCGCCGACGTGGCGTCGGTGACCTCGGTGCTCTGGCCGCCGGCCTTGACCACGTACTTGATGATCGGTCGGCCGTTGTCCGCCGGCGGCTGCCAGGTCACCGAGATCGTGCCGGCCTTGGAGCCGACGGTGGCCGCGTCCACGCCCTCGGGACGCGACGGCTTCGCGAACGGGACCACGCTGTTGCTGATCGGCGACGGCTTCGACCCGGCGTTGTGCTCATTGACCGCGACGACCGTGAAGGCGTACTGCTTGCCGTACTCGAGGTCGCCGTCCTTGATGGTCAGCGAGGTGGAGTCCGACTCGCCGGCCGGGGCGCCGCCGCCCTCGGCCACGGCGGTCACCGCGTACTTCTCGATCTTCAGGCCCTGGCCGTTCGCGGCAGGCCAGCTGACCACGACCGTGCCGTCCGGTTTCGCCTCGGCTGTGGCGGCGCCCGGCGCGTCGGGCACCTCAGAGGTCGGGCGCACCGAGTTGGAGCCGCGGGTCGGCCCGTCGCCCTTGGCGTTCACCGCGTGCACGGCGAACGTGTAGGTCTCGCCGTTGGTCAGCCCGGTCACGTTCAGCGACCGCTGACCGGCGCCGACCTGGAACGTCTTGCCGGCGCCCTCGACCACGTACCTGGTGATCGGCGCGCCGTTCGCGGCGGCCGGCTGCCAGCTGATCCGGGCCTCGGCGTTGCCGGCCTCGGCGTGCACGTTGCGCGGTGCACCCGGCTTCGAGACGACCGGCTTGCGCGGTTTCGGCGGCGACGGCGGGGGCGGCGGGGTCGACGGCGGGTCGCCACCGAGCACGTCGTCGGCATACTTGTCGACCACGCGCACGTTGTGCTGGTCGTCGACGACCCGGGCGGTGGACGAGCCGGGCGCGTTGATGAACAGGTAGCCCTCGCGGACCTCCAGCTCCAGCACACCGCCCGGGTTCTTGAAGGTGATGTTCTTCAGCGCGCGCCTGGCGCTGTCGAAGACGTGCACGACGCCGGACTCCTCGTCGGCGACGTAGAAGTAGCCTTGCCACGCCACGGCCGGCTGCAGCTTGGCGCCGTCACCGGGCACCGAGAAGTCGTGTGTGGAGCCGCCCTGGCCGACCGTGTAGACCTGCCGGGCGTCGGGCACGGTGACCGGCACGACCAGCCCGTCGGTGCGTGGCGCCAGCGAGCCCGGGCCGGTCAGCGGCAACGTCTGGGTGCTGGTCTGGTCGTCGCGGATCGTGGTCAGCGTGTTGGTGGTGCGGTCGAGTACGGCGATGCCGGTGTCCAGCGTGGAGATCGTCAGATCGTGGCTGGGGGCGGCGACGGAGGTGGTGCTGATCAGTCGCGGCCCGGCGACCGACTCGCCGCCGCCCGCGCCGGCGGGCGCGCTGGGCGGGTCGGAGGGCAGCGTCGCCGGGGTGATCGAGGAGACGGTGCCCTGCTCCGGAATGGCGATCCACAGTCGGCCCGTGCCGTCGAACAGCCCGCCGGTGATGCCGGGCGGGTAGTGCAGCGCCTCCCCGACCGGCGACAACGTGCGCGGGTCGAGCTGGCGGACCTCGCCGCGCACCGCGTCGACGACGAACGCGGCGTCGTCGTCGAGGGCCACGCTGACGCCGAGGCCGGGGTTGGTCGGGTAGTCGGCGAAGGTCTGCAGGGTGGTCAGATCCATCGAGCTGATCTTGCCGGTGTTCAGGTCGCGGAGGATGACGAACTTGTCGTTCTGGCTGACCTCGAGCTGGTGTCCGCGGGCACCGGCCACCTCGACCCTGGTGTCGACCTTGGCGGTGACCCCGTTGATCCGGGCCATCTCGCCCTTGGTGCGGGAGAACACCCAGGAGGCGGCGTCGAAACTGGCGACGGCCCGGTCGGCGGCGCCCAGCCCGAGCACGGTCAGGCCGAGCCCGGCCGCGAGCGCGACGACGGTGCCGATGGTGACCAGCCCGCCACGGGTGCGCCAAGGACTGCGCCCCACTGGTGTCGTCACGGCATCTGTACTGGCCACGGCCCTGCGCCCCTCCCGTCGGCCTCAAGGACGTGGGCAATCATAGGACTAGGCGGGCGTCGATGGGCACCCGTAACAACACGGTTGTGAATAGATCTGGTCGCCGTGCGTGATCGTTTACGCCGTTGTGGACGGACCGGCCGCCGGCTTCCTGCGGCTGGTGCACGCCTGCGGTGAGCTGGCGAAATCCTTGGTGCTGTAGACCGCCACGATCGCGAAACAATAGTCCAGATCGGGGTTCAGCCCGTTCAGCCCGAAGGTGGTCTGACCAGGACTGACCTGCCCCATCGGCTTCAGAACATCGCCAGGGCGCCCACCCGAGACGATGAACGAGGTGGTCCCGTTGGCCGGGTCGGACCAATACACCGAAATCGACGTCCCGTAGTCACGCAAACGCACGTCGGACGGTGCCGGGCCGCCGCCGAGAGTTGGCACGTTCGAATCGGCGGGCGCGCCGCTGCGCTGCGCCAGGACCACGACCAACGCGACCACGGCGATGATCGCGGCCAGCACCGCGGCGACCGCCGCGAACAGCGCGGGAGCCTTCCTGGCGTACGACGCCTGCGGGGTCTCCCGAGGAGGCGGCCCCAGCGGCGGAAACACTGGCGAAGCCGGCTGCTCTCCGAACCCGGTGCCCGCCCGGGCGTACTGATCAACGGCGTGGACCGCCTCCGCCTCCGCGCCCCGGCTCGGGTGAGCCCCGAACCCGGTGTCCGCCCGGGCGTACTGATCAACGGCGTGGACCGCCGCCTCCTCCGCGCCCCCGCTCGGGTGAGCCCCGAACCGGGTGCCCTGGCCGCCGTACGCCGCCTCCGGGCCGGTGTGGGTTTCCGCGGCCGGGACGCGCTGCTGTCCGAACTGGACGCCGGGCCCGGCGTACCCCTGCGGTGGATCGGCGGGGTAAGGCGCCGTCTCCGCAGGCGGCATCGCCCTGCCGGGGGCGGTGGTGCGGCCCGCCGCGCCGTCGTTCCGCGACTCCGCGGGAGAACCAGCGGAGATCGGGTTCGCTTCGGCGGGTCGGCCCTGCGGCTCGGCGGCGTCGTCGTGGAACGGCGCTGGCAGGACCCGGCCGGGCGAGCCTCGAGACGGTCCGTCGAACTGCCCGGTGGCGCCGAACCCCTGCTGGGCGGTGCGGTAGATCGGCTGCTCGACGGTCTCGAAGGACGGCGCCGGGGCGGCGGGCAGCTCCATGCGTACGGTAGGCGGGTCGCCGCCCAGATAGCCGCGCGCTCCCGCGACTGCCCAGTGATCCGCACCCAGCGCCTGCGGACCGTGCGCCACCACCCGCCCGAACGCCTTACGCGCCTCGTGCCGGTTGCCCAACTCCTCGGCGGCGATGCCGAGGGCGTGCGAGACCAGCACCATCAAGGGTGCATTGTCGCCTAGCCGCCACTGACCGGCGGCGTAGGCATCCTCGAGCACCCGCCGCGCGCCGGCCGGATCGTCGGCCATCAACAGCAGCTGAGCCAGCTGAAAAGCCGTGGACAAAACGTCCGGGTCGTCCTCGCCGAGATTGGCCCGCCCCAGCTCGACGGCACGCTCGAGCACCGCGCGGGCCCCGCTCAGATCACCTGATCCGGCGAGGCTCTGCGCGTGCTGACGGGCACCGGCGAG
This sequence comes from Actinoplanes sp., assembly GCA_032160305.1. Taxonomy (GTDB): domain Bacteria; phylum Actinomycetota; class Actinomycetes; order Mycobacteriales; family Micromonosporaceae; genus Actinoplanes. The sequence goes on along the minus strand of JAVHVY010000143.1, from coordinate 711 downwards.
AGGGGATGGCTGCGACACGCCAGACATGCTGCCGGTTACCGCCCCGGCACGCCAGGCGCCTCTACGATATGCACCCGAATGTCCGGGCCGACACACACCGCGGACCTCCCTGCGGAGCCCTGCGGGCGCCGTGTAGAGTTCTTTCTCGTGCGGCCCGCCGGGCTGCCGATTCACGGCGTAAAAACCAGGAAGCGGCAGATGGCGTCCGCAATGCAGGTCCGGGTGGCGGAATGGCAGACGCGCTAGCTTGAGGTGCTAGTGCCCTTTATCGGGCGTGGGGGTTCAAGTCCCCCTCCGGACACAAAAACGTTGCACCTGTGCCCCATCAAAACAACCCAAATCGTCTACTCGAACACGGGCGGCTTCGGCGCTCGCTGAGCGCCGTTGCTGACGGGCGGGGCACGGGGTGGTCGCGATGACGACCGCCTCGCTCCGCGTTCCTATCGTGGTCCCGGTCGTCCCGACCGTCGCACGGTTTCGGGGATCGGGCGTTTCCCCGCCCACGGTGGCCCCGCGCCGGCGGATGCCGGTGACCCCGCTCGGACATGGTCGCCAGCGTACGTGGACCTACGCGGTCGCGGCCGTCGACGACCGTGGCCGGATCGCCGCCCGGTCGCTCCTGCAAGAGCTCGACTGCTCGCCCGGAACGGCGGTGGCGATCCGCGAGCAGGCTGGGCTCTTGGTGGTGACCGCCGACCCGACCGGGTCCAG
>JAVHVY010000142.1:0-11256 GCA_032160305.1 Actinoplanes sp. | reverse complement strand
ACTGGAACGTACGTACCATTCCGCGCCGCGCCACCTTGTGCGCCGGGACCCCCTGCACCGCATCGCCGTCGAAGGTCCACGCACCCTCGTCCGGCTTGTCGAATCCCGTCAGCAGGTTGAAGAAGGTGGTCTTGCCGGCGCCGTTCGGGCCGATCAGAGCGGTGATCGCACCGCGCTGGATCTCCACGTGGTCGACGTTCACGGCCGTCAGGCCGCCGAAACGACGGACGACCTTGTCGGCGACCAGGATCGGGTCGGGCTTTGCGGCGCCCGGCTGACGCAAAACGTCGCGCAATGCCTCGGTGGCTCGCAGGCGCGCAGCGCCTTCGCGCACGAGTGCTTCATCGGGCATCGAGCATGACCTCCTTCTTGTCGCCGAAGATTCCCTGCGGGCGGAAGATGATCAGGGCCATCAGTCCGATACCCACCAGGATGTACCCGACCGCGCCAGCCTGGTTCGTCGTCATGATCGATGTCGGAATCGCCCCGGTACTGACCAGCGCAGGCAGCAGCGCGTTGATGAACGTCAGCAGGAGCCAGAAGATCATCGACCCGACGACCGGCCCCAGCACCCGGGCAGCCCCGCCCAGAATCACGATCGTGTACATATAGAACGTGAACTCGGTACCGTACGTGTCCGGCTGGATCGCCGCCAGGCTGAGCGCGAAGATGTAGCCGCCGAACGAACCCAGCACTCCACCCAGGATCAGGGCCTGCATCTTGTAGGCGAACACGCTCTTGCCGAGACTGCGAACCGCGTCCTCGTCCTCTCGGATGGCCTTGATGACCCGGCCCCACGGACTACGCATCAGCAACCAGACGACCGTCAGCGCGATCGCGACAAGCACCCAGCCCACCGTCATCACCCAAAGCTCGCGCGCGCTGAAGCTGAACAGCGTCGACGAGGTCCCGCCCGTGAAGGGGTTCAGGTTGTAGAACGACTGCGAGAAAGCCTGCAGACCGTCCGAGCCACCCGTCCATTTACTCAGCGTAACCGAGCGGAAGAACAGTCGCACGATCTCGGACGCCGCAATGGTGACGATGGCCAGATAGTCCGCCCGTAGCCGCAACGTCGGAATGCCCAGCAGCAACGCGAGCACGATAGTCGCCGCGAGGCCGACCAGGATGCCGGTCCAGAACGGAAGACCGAAGGTCGTCACGGTGATCGCCATGCCGTACGCGGCCACGCCCAGGAACGCCGACTGACCGAAATTGAGCAGACCTGCATACCCGAAATGCACGTTGAGGCCGATCGCCGCCAGCGCGTAGACAATCGTCGTCGCCCCGACCAGCGACTCCAGGGAAACACTGAAGATCACATTCCACTGCATAGCTCGTGCCCCCTCAACCGATCCGCTCGCGCCGGCCCAGGATCCCCTGCGGCCGCACCAGGATGACGACGATCAGAACGGCCAGGGCGCCCACGTTCTTGAGCTCCGTGGGAATCCACAGCGTCGACAACTGCGTGGCCAGACCGATCACCAGGCTGCCCAGCAAGGCGCCGAAGGCAGTACCCAGACCACCCAGCGTCACCGCCGCGAAGACCAGGAGCAGAATCTGGAAGCCCATCTGGTAATTGATGCCCTGGAAGACACCGAGCATCACCCCGCTGAGCGCCGCCAGCGCGCCACCGATGGTCCAGACCAACCGGATGATCGCGTCCACGTTGATGCCCGACGCGGCGGCCAGCGACGGGTTCGTCGACACCGCCCGGGTGGCCTTGCCCAGCCGGGTCGTCACCAGCGCCACCGACACCGCGATCAGGAACACGATCGCGATCACATCCGTCACCAGATTCTTCGGCGCCACGGCGACCGGGCCCAAGTCGATGCCGGGCTGCGCCACATACTCCGTGAACTGCCGCGTCTCGCCGCCGAACCAGTACAGGTTGATGTAGCGCAACGACAGCGCCATACCGATCGAAACGATCATCATGCCGATCAGGCCGGCCCGGCGCTGACGCAGCCAGCCCCAGAAGAACCGATCCTGGAACCAGCCGAAGGCGCCACCGAGCGCCACCGCGACCACCCCGGCCAGCACCACCGGCAGACCGACGTAGACATTGAAGATGAACGCCATCAGGGCACCGAAAGTGATCAGTTCGCCATGCGCGAAGTTGGTCAACCCCATCGTGCCGAAGATCAGCGAGAGGCCCAGCGCGGCCAGCGCGATCATCAGACCGATATGAATCCCGGTGTACGCCAGGTCCGGAACCCGATCGAACCTGCTCGGCGTCGTTGCGGTCCGGGCCGGTCCGGTAGCTTTGGCCCCGACCGGGAACAACGCCGTCCGCAGGCTGCCCTCGAAGACCTGCAGCGTCAGGCTGGGCCGATTGTTCACCAGCACCAGACCCTGCGGCAGGGTCGCAACGTCGAGGTCGACCTTGTAGGTACCAGCTTTCGGCACGCCCACGGACCACTTGCCGTCCGGTCCCGACTTCGTCTGGCCGACCACTTGGCCGTCCTGGCTGGAAACCTTGATCGTCACGCCAGCGACCGGCTGGTTCTGGTTGATCAAAGTGCCCTGCAGCCCTTCACCGACGGCCCAGGCGCTCGTGGCACCGACACCGAGGACGAACAACAGGCTGGCCAGGAGGGCCGTGATCCACATCACGGCTCTACGCAACGGGTGCTCCTCATTGATGTTGTGGCTGGTCACTCTAGGCGATGTCGCAGCCCAGGACTGGCGGATCATAGCCCGCTTCACACCACATCAACGTTCCGAGTCCAGGCCGTTATTGGTCTTTTACCGGGACGACAAGTTCGCGTCCTGGTCAACAAGGACCTCAACTCGGGGGCAGGGTCCCCCCCGGCGGCTCCGACTCGGCCAGGATCCGATCCGCGACGTCGCGCATCGTCATCCGGTGGTCCATCGCCGTGCGCTGGATCCACTTGAACGCCTGCGGCTCGGTCATCGCGTATTTCGTCATCAACTCGCCCTTGGCCCGCTCGACCGACTTGCGCGTCTCCAGCCGATCGGTCAGCCCCGCCACCTCGGCCTCCAGCGCGGAGATCTCCGAGTAGCGCGACAGAGCGATCTCGATCGCCGGCACCAGATCCGACTTCTGGAACGGCTTGACCAGATACGCCATCGCCCCAGCGGCGCGCGCCCGCTCCACCAGATCACGCTGGCTGAAAGCGGTCAGGATCACGACCGGCGCGATCCGGCCCCCGGCGATCCGCTCGGCGGCGGCCAGGCCGTCCATGATCGGCATCTTGATGTCCAGGATCACCAGATCCGGCGCGAGATCCTCCGCGAGGCGTACGGCCGTCTCGCCGTCGCCGGCCTCCCCGACGACGTCGTAGCCCTCCTCCACGAGCATCTCGGCCAGGTCCAGCCGGATCAGCGCCTCATCCTCGGCGATCAGCACCCGCCTGCGCTCGGCGCTCGCCTGCGTGTCGGCCACGAACCCCTACCCCTCAACGCTCCCGACGCGACACCCGGGTATCTGAGTGTCGTCGCCATTAGCGTAGTGGGTAGGCTGTCGCTAGCTCCGCCTGGCGTGACCAACGTCCAGGCTACGGGGCTGGGCCGTCCCCGTAGCCCAATCGGTAGCAGGCAATGGACTCAAAATCCATACAGTGTGGGTTCGAATCCCACCGGGGACACAAAATGTCATACCCCAGGTCGATGATTCAGGGGTGCATCCACCACACATTCGCCAGCGTGCAATCACCCTGAAATCTGCCGGCGTTCCATTCATCGAGATCTGCCGGACCCTTGGGATCTCCCGCAATACCGTCGCGTGCTGGCTATACAGCTCGCGAGCGAAGAACATCAAGATCGACAATCGCTGTCCTTTCTGTACGCTGCCCGCGCGCCCCATCGACGATCCCCACGCCTACGCCTACCTCCTCGGGATGTACCTGGGCGACGGGCATCTGCTCATGACAGCAAGGGTTCCGGTGCTGAAGGTGGCGTGCGATCTCCGCTACCCCGGCTTGATCACCGAGGTCGGCGCGGCGATGCTCGCTTGCGGAGCGCGAACCGTCGGGCATCAGGCGCACGGGGGCCGTGACGACGTGCGATCGGTGTGGAAACACTGGCCTTGCCTGCTCCCCCAGCACGGCCCGGGCAAGAAACACGACCGCCTTATCGCGCTGACCGATTGGCAGCAGGAGATAGTCGATGGATTTCCTTGGCGGTTCCTGCGCGGACTTTTCCATTCCGACGGTTGCCGTGCCGAGAATCGCGTATTGAGAAACGGCAAGACCTACGTCTATCCGCGCTACATGTTTTCCAATGAGTCCGGCGACATCATGCGGCTCTGCCAGGAGTCTCTCGAGCGGCTCGGCGTCAGCTGGCGGATGTGTCGGCCGAACCTGCTCTCCGTCGCTCGGAAAGGGGGCGTTGCGGTGCTCGACGCGCATGTCGGGCCGAAGTTCTAGGGCGGGAGGGGCGGTGCCCGTACCCGGGCAGGGTTTTGGGGGTTTCGGGCATCTGGGGGACGCGGCGGGCGAGAGTTTTTCCGGGAAAGACCGGTTTGTGCTGGCGGCTGGTGCTGTCATGGCAGTACCAGGACTGTCGGGAGGCTTCATGGTGTCGTCGGGCTCGTCCCCGTTGGCCGTCGTGCGTAGCGGGCTGTGGGGATTCCTATTGTTCGCGGGGGTGGCCTGGCTGGCGATCTCGTGGAGTGTGCTGCGGCTGGAGCCGGCCGACATCGCTCTCGTCGCGGGGCCGGTGGTGTTGTTCGGGGCGCTGATGGAGGCGGTCCGGGCGCTGTCCGGGACGGCGAGGTGGTGGTTGAACGCGGGCATGGCCGGGCTGTTCACGGTCACCGGGGTCGTCCTGCTGGTGAATGCGCAGAGTTCGGTTCTGGCTCCGGTGGCGCTGCTCGGCTGGTTCCTGATGGTTCGGGGCGCGGCGGACATTGCGATGTCGATGATGGCGCGGGAGACGGATCGGATCTGGGGTCTGCTACTGGTCGTGGGGGTACTGGAGGCGCTGCTGGGGTTCTTCGCGGCGGGTCCGGCGGCGCGGGCGGCGGATCTGGCGGTCATGGTGTTGGGTGCGCTGGGGCTGGCGCGCGGGGTGGCGGATCTGGTGGCGGCGTTGCGGTTGCGGGAGGCGCCGCGGGTGTCGGTGCTGGCGTTGCCGGCGGAGCGGGCGTCGGGGGTGGCCGGGTATTCGGCGGGTTTGACGGATTTCGATTCGGCGCCGGCGGGTGCGGGTGCGCGGCATCGGGCGGAGCGGCGGTTGTCGTCGACGCAGGCGATGGACGAGTTGTCCACTCCGGGTGGGGCGTCGACGGCTGGGCCGGAGTCGTGGGGTGCTGTTCCGGGGTCGGAGGCCGGTGGTGTGCGCGGCGCGGACCTGGGGACGGGATGGAACATCGGTTCGGCCGGACCCGCCGCCCACGGCCCCGCGGGTCAGTCGAGCCACGCGGGTCAGCCGAGCCACGCGGGTCACGCGGGTCAGTCGGGTCAGTCGGATCAGCCGAGCCAGTCGGATCACGCGGGTCAGTCGGGTAAGTCGGGCCACGCAGATCAGCCTCGGCACGCAGATCAGCCTGGTCATGCGGGTCAGCCCCGGCACGCGGGTGAGCCCCGGCAGGCAGGTCACGTGAGCAACCCTGCGGGTGCGGTGGGTGACGCGGAGAGTCCGGCCGCCGGCGCGCGCGGACACGTCGGCGCGGGGGTCCGTCCGACGGGAATGTTCGCGGAGTCGGAGGGCGGCAGTTTTCATGACGAGGTGCTGCGGACCACGGCCGACCTGGACAAGATGCTGGCGCTGGCCGGGGTGACGGGTGCGGCGGTGGGTGCGGCCCTTACGGAGGTGGATCTGCCGGAGGTGCCGGACACGCCGGAGGGTGCGGCGCCGCCGGAGGGTGCGCAGGCGCACGACGGCGGCCGGGAGCCGCGGAGTGTGCCGCAGCCGGTCGTGGACGATTCGGTGGTGGCGCGGGGCGGTACGGCCGGGTGAGCCGCACCAGCGAAGCCAGGCTGCGGGCTGACGGCGGCCGGATCGCGGCGGCGAGGTTTCAGCTGCGGGATCACGGCGCTGGGCATACGGCTGCGGGATCACATCGCTGGGTCTACGGCTGCGGGATCACAGGGCCGGGTCTGCGCATGCGGGATCACAGGGCCGGGTTTACGGCTGCGGGATCACGGGGCTGGGTTTACGGGCTGCGGGATCACGGCGCCGGTGTGTCAGGCGCCGATGCGGCGGAGCAGGCCTTCCTGGACGGCGCTGGCGATGTGCCGGCCGTCGCGGGTGAACATCCGGCCGCTGGCCAGGCCGCGGCCGCCGCTCGCGGAGGGGCTGATCGAGTCGTAGAGGAACCATTCGTCGGCGCGGAACGGGCGGTGCAGCCAGAGTGCGTGGTCGAGGCTGGCACCGATGACGCCGCCGGGACCCCACACCTCGCCGTGCATCGACAGGACCGAGTCGAGCAGGGAGAGGTCGCTGGCGTAGGTGAGGGCGCAGGCGTGGATCAGCGGGTCGTCGGGGAGTTTGCCGGCGACGCGCATCCAGACGCGCTGTTCGTCGGAGGCGACGCGGTCGCCGGGTGGCACCCAGCCGGGGATGCCGAGGTAGCGGGTGTCGATCGCCTGCGGTGCGGCGGCGAAGGCGCCGGCCCGGTGGGGGTAGCGCTCGACCCAGTCGGCCATGGTGGGGATGTTCTCGGGGCCGGGCACGCCGCTGGGTGCGGGTGAGTGGTGGTCGAGGCCGTTCTCGTGGACCTGGAACGACGCCGACATGAAGAAGATCGTTGAGCCGTGCTGCTCGGCGGTGCTGCGGCGTACGGAAAAGGATCTGCCGTCTCTGATCTTCTCGACGTGGAAAACGATCGGCACGGTCGGGTCGCCGGGGCGCACGAAGTATCCGTGCAGGGAGTGCACGGAGCGGGCCGGGTCGACAGTGCGGCCGGCGGCGACCAGGGCCTGGCCGGCGACCTGACCGCCGAAGACTCGTTGCGCACCGACCTGGGGGCTTTCGCCTTGGAACGTGGCCGCGTCGACCTGCTTGAGGTCGAGAACCTCGAGGAGCTGGTCGACGGCGGCCTGTCCGGTGAGCGGCAAGGTCAGACCGTTGCCGGGTCGACCAGCGTGCCGAGCTGGTGGACGCGCAGCGTGTTGGTGGCGCCGGGGGCGTTGGGCGGGCTGCCGGCGACGACGACGACGTAGTCGCCGGGCTTGGCCAGGCCGAGGCCGAGCATCTTGGCGTCGACCTGGCGGAACATGTCGTCGGTGTGCTTGACGAAGTCGGTGAGGAACGTTTCGACGCCCCAGCTGACGGCGAGTTGGTCGCGGACCTCGGGGACCGGGGTGAAGGCGAACAGCGGCAGGTCGCAGTGCAGGCGGGAGAGGCGGCGGACGGTGTCGCCGGTCTGCGAGAAGGCGACGAGGGCTTTCGCGCCGATGTTGCGGGCGATCTGGGAGGCGGCGACGGTGAGCGCGCCGCCGTGGGTGCGTGGGTCGTGCTGCAGACGCGGGACGCCGAAGTCGCCGCCCTCGGTGGTGGTGATGATCTTGGCCATGGTGCTGACGGTGAGCACCGGGTACTTGCCGACGCTGGTCTCGCCGGAGAGCATCACCGCGTCGGTGCCGTCGAGGACGGCGTTGGCGACGTCGGAGGCCTCAGCGCGGGTCGGCCGCGAATTCTCGATCATCGAGTCGAGCATCTGGGTGGCGACGATGACCGGCTTCGCGTTTTCCCGGCAGAGCTGCACGGCGCGTTTCTGCACCAGGGGGACCTGGTCGAGGGGCAACTCGACGCCGAGGTCGCCGCGGGCGACCATGACGCCGTCGAAGGCGAGCACAATTGCCTCCAGATGGTCCACGGCTTCCGGTTTCTCAACCTTCGCGATGACCGGGAGGTGCTTGTGCTCCTCCGCCATGATCTGGTGGACGAGCTTGATGTCGTCGGGTGAGCGCACGAACGACAGGGCGATCACATCGACGCCGAGGTTGAGGGCGAACCGCAGGTCCGCCTCGTCCTTGTCGCTCATCGCGGGGACGCTGACGGCGACGTTGGGCAGCGAGACGCCCTTGTTGTTGCTGACCGGGCCGCCCTCGACGACGAGGCAGCGGATGTCGTTGCCTTCGACGCCGGAGACCTCGACCGCGACTTTGCCGTCGTCGATCAGCAGCCGGTCGCCGACCTTGACCTCTTCCGGGAGCTTGGCGTAGGTGCAGGAGACCCGGTCGGGGGTGCCGAGGATGTCGTCGCTGGTGATCGTGACGACGTCGCCGGTGGACCAGAGGTGCGGCCCGTTGGCGAAGCGGCCGAGGCGGATCTTCGGGCCCTGCAGGTCGGCGAGGACGGCGACGGCGCGGCCGCTCTCGCGGGCGGCTTCGCGGACGAGGTCGTACACCTTGCGGTGGTCCTCGTGGCTGCCGTGGCTGAAGTTCAGCCGGGCTACGTCCATGCCTGCCTCGACGAGTCCCCGGATGCGTTCCGGGGATGCGGTGGCGGGGCCCATGGTGCAGACGATCTTTACGCGACGTGTCACGGCCATCAGGCTAGTACCTCTTTCGGGTCGGCCCGGCGGCCGACCCCCGTCATCGGAATGAACTGCTGATTCCACCGGCGGACGCGCGAGGGCTCGATGGGCGTACTGCTCCAGCCCGAGGCATCGACGACCACGCCGTTCAGCCTATCGTCCGCCGCGCGGCGACCACCGTGGGATGTGCATCCCGGCGGGACTAGCCGGTGCGCGGGCCCGGGGCGACGGGGTCAGCGGCTGGCCGCGAGCGGCCGCGAGGACGGTTCGACCGGGGCCGGCAGGTCGCCGTGGGCGCCCAGGTAGTTGTGGATCGCCGCGGCGGCGGCGCGGCCCTCGGCGATCGCCCAGACGACCAGCGACGCGCCGCGGTGCATGTCGCCGGCCACGAAGACGCCGTCGGCGCTGGTCCGCCACTCGCCGGACGCGTCGAGCGAACCGCGGGAGTTGCGGCTGACGCCGAACTGGGCGAGCAGTGGGCTGTCCTCGGTGCCGTCGAAGCCGATGGCCAGCAGCACCAGGTCGGCGGGCAGGTCGTGTTCGGAGCCTTCGGTGACGGTGACGACGCGGCGGCCGTCGCGGCGTTCGACGGCCACGTCGGCGATCCGGATCGCGGCGACGTTGCCCCGGCCGTCGTCGACGAACTCACTCACGGCGACGCCGAAGACGCGCTCGCCGCCTTCCTCGTGGGCCGGGTAGTTGCGCAGGATCACCGGCCAGGTCGGCCACGGCTGCAGCTCACCGGCGCGGGTCTCGGGGGGCAGCGGGTACTGGTCGAGCTGCACGACTGAGGCGGCGCCCTGGCGGTGCGCGACGCCGAGGCAGTCGGCGCCGGTGTCCCCGCCGCCGATGATGATGACGTGTTTGCCGGCGGCGTCGATCGGGGTGCTGTCCTGCAGCCCGGCGACGACCCGGTTGGCCGGGACGAGGTGCTCCAGGGCCAGGTGTACGCCGCGCAGCTCGCGTCCGGGGGGGGACGGGGTGTCCCGGGCGGCCAGCGCGCCACAGGCCAGGAGCACGGCGTCGAAGCGTTCGCGCAGGTCGTCGGCGGTGATGTCGGTGCCGACGTCGACGCCGGTCTGGAACTCGACGCCCTCGGCGGTCAGTTGAGCCAGCCGGGCGTCCACCACCTGCTTCTCGATCTTGAAGTCGGGGATGCCGTAGCGCAGCAGGCCGCCGATCCGGTCGTCACGTTCGAAGACCGTCACGGCGTGCCCGGCGCGGGCCAGCTGCTGGGCGGCGGCCAGCCCGGCGGGGCCGGAGCCGACCACGGCCACCGACTTGCCCGACCGCGCGGCCGGCAGCTGCGGCTGCACGTAGCCGAGGTCGAAGGCGTGGTTGGCGATCTCCACCTCGACCTGCTTGATGGTGACCGGGTCGTCGCCGATGCCGAGCACGCAGGCCGCCTCGCAGGGCGCCGGGCAGAGCCGGCCGGTGAACTCCGGAAAGTTGTTGGTGGCGTGCAGGCTCTCCGCCGCCGCCGCCCACGCCCCGGTGCGCACCAGGTCGTTCCAGTCCGGGATCCGGTTGCCGAGCGGGCAGCCCTCGTGGCAGAACGGGATGCCGCAGTCCATGCACCGGGTGGCCTGGTCGCGGATCAGTTCTTCGGTGGCCGGCGGGTACACCTCGTGCCAGTCCTGGATGCGCACGGGCACCGGCCGGCGCTTGGGCAGCTGCCGCTCGTAGCGCAGGAATCCGTTCGGGTCAGGCACGCTTGACTCCCATGACCGCTTCGTCAACGTTACGACCGGCGGCCTCGGCGGTCCTGATCAGCTCCATCACCCGCTTGTAGTCGCGCGGCACCACAGCGGTGAACTCGGTGACCGCGGTAGTCCAGTCCTTGAGCAGCCGGCCGGCGACGGCCGAGTCGGTCTCGGCGAAGTGCTTCTGCACCAGGGCGTGCAGGCTGTCCTGCTCGTCGGCGGTCAGCGGGGTCAGGTCGACCAGTTCCGGGTTGACCCGGGCCGGGTCGAGACCGAGCACGAACGCGGTGCCCCCGCTCATCCCGGCCGCGAAGTTGCGCCCGACCGAGCCGAGCACCACCACGGTGCCCCCGGTCATGTACTCGCAGCCGTGATCGCCGATGCCCTCGACGACCGCGGCCGCGCCGGAGTTGCGGACCGCGAAGCGCTCGCCCGCACGGCCGCGCAGGAAAACCTCACCGCCGGTCGCCCCGTACAGAATGGTGTTGCCGGCGATGATGTTGTCCTCGGCTGTGAACGGCGCGCGTCCGTCGGGCCGGACCACTACGCGGCCGCCGGAGAGTCCCTTGGCGACGTAGTCGTTGGTGTCGCCGATCAGCCGCAGCGTGACGCCGTGCGGCAGCCACGCGCCGAACGACTGGCCGCCGGTGCCGTGCAGGGTGAAGACGATGGTGTCGTCGGCCAGGCCGAGGTCGCCGTACCTGCGGGCGACCTCGCCGCCGAGCATCGCGCCGACGCTGCGCTGGTCGTTGCGGACCGCAAGGTCCGCACGGACCGGGGTGCCGTCCGCCAGGGCCGGCGCGGCGAGCGAGATCAGCTCGTTGTCGAGGGCCTTCTCCAGGCCGTGGTCCTGTTCACGTACGCCGCGCCGGGCCGCCCCGGCTGGCAGGTCGGGGACGTACAGCAGCGGCGACAGGTCGAGACCTTTGGCCTTCCAGTGGTCGACCGCGGGCAGCACGTTGATGATCTCGGCGTGCCCGATCGCCTCGTCCAGGGTGCGGAAGCCCAGCTCGGCCAGGTAGCCGCGGACCTCCTCGGCGAGGAACATGAAGAAGTTCTCGACGAATTCGGGTTCGCCGGTGAAGCGTTCACGGAGCACCGGGTTCT
>JAVHVY010000136.1:0-10268 GCA_032160305.1 Actinoplanes sp. | reverse complement strand
CCAAGACCGGCACCGACATCACGTCGGCGGCCGGGGCCGACATCCTGGCCCTGCTGGTCGGCGCCGCCCTGTGCGTCTTCGGCCTGCGTGGCGGCATCCCGCTGGGCGACCCGGTGGTGGCCGGTGGCGCGCCGCGCAGGCGTGGCCCGGGCCGGCACCGCCCCGGCTGGCACCGGGACGACCACCACCGTCGCTGACCGTTCGCGCGAAAGCTTGCCACCTCGTGCAACCCTGCCTTCGCCGCGCCTCTTTACCGCGACGAAGGGAGTGCACTGTAGTGGATACCGAAGATGCGGACGATTTCCGCGAGTTCGTCCGCAGTCATTTCGACCGATTGCGCGCGCTCGCGTACGTGACGTGCGGTGACTGGCAGACGGCCGAGGACGCCGTCGCGGGCACGTTGGCGAAGTTGTATCCGCGGTGGAAGAAGGTCGCCGCCCCGGACGCGTACGCCCGGACGATGGTGGTCCGCGCGGCCATCCGGGAGAAGCGGCGGCCGTGGCGGCGGGAACACTCCTCCGGGGACACCATGCCCGAGGTGGCGCTGCCGGACCACGCCGGCGATGTCGACGAACGGCTGCGGCTGCACGCCGCCCTAGCCCGGGTGCCCACCCGGCAGCGCGCCGTGCTCGTCCTGAGGTTCCTCGAAGGCCTCAGCGTCGAGGAGACAGCCGAGGTCCTGAAGTGCCGGCCCGGCACCGTCAAGAGCCAGTCCGCACGCGGGCTGGACACATTGCGGACCGTGCTGTCCGCCCATGACATCACGCTGTACGACGACGAAGGAGACGAGCGTGCCCTACCACATCGAGGACGTCCTGGAATCGGTTCGGAACGCCCCGCAGCCGCCGGCGCATACGGCCACTGACGACATCATCAACCGCGCCCGCCGTACGCGGACCCGCCGCAACCTGGCGATCGGCACCGGCGTCGTAGCCTGCCTCGCCGCCGCGGTGACGGTGCTCCCCCAAATTGCCCCGGCCAGCTCCGGCGGCATCATGGCGGCCAACGACGGCGCGACGCCGATGGCCTCGTTCTCGCCGCCCCCGGCCGCGCCGATCGACAAGCCGCAGCCGGTCAAGAAGATCGACTTCAAGACGAACCTTGGCCAGTACCGGGTCGGTGCGTACCAGATCGGCCCGGCCACCACGGTGACCGAAGGCTACACCGAGCTGCCCGTCTACCACGACGGTTCGACGTGGCAGAACGAGATCGGGACGAAGTTCCCGCTGGTCGTGGCCACGCTCACGGTCTACCAGAAGGGCGTGTACGACCCGTCGACGTTCGGCGGCGTCGGGGACGAGACCTTCACCATCAGTGAGCAGTACTCGGTGACCGTGGGCGGCCGGAACGCGATCGGCCGCGACTGGACCTTCGGTACGCACCGGCCCGTATCGGAGCAGTCGGTCATGGCCGGCCTGGCGTGGCAGTACGCCGATGAGGCCTGGGCGACGTTCGTGCCGAACAACTCCGGCCAATCCAATCTGTCGCGGGCGACGATGGCCGAGATCGCGGCCAAGCTGAACACCACAACCGTGCGGGATCTGAAGGTGCCGTACCACCTCGGCTACGTGCCGAAGGGCTGGCAGGCCGTCTCGGTGGAGCAGACCGAGGCGAAGTACGGCATGTCCGACTCGGTGGTCTACCTGCACCAGGGCCCGCTCGCCGACCCGTCCACCCGGGTGGACGCGGTCCTGCCCGGCCACCTGGCGATCGGGGTGTTCCCGAAGGCGAAGCCCGGCGAGAAGAACGAGTACAGCTCCAAGCCCGGCATCCAGTGCTACCCCGACGGCGAAAGCTGCTCGGTGATCCGTGGCGACTACATCGTCTCCCTCAGCGGCTACGGCAAGGTCCTATCGCTCGACGACATCCGCAAGATCGCGGACGGCCTGGAACTCCGTGACGTGCCCGACCGCAGCACCTGGGAGAAGGTCGACTTCTAGATCGGCGGTGCACCATCGAGGCCGGGCCCCTGGGCTGTAGACCCAGCGCAGGTGATCGATCTGCAGGCGGTAGTTCGTCCACGACGGCCGCGGCGCGACCCGCTTCATCCGGTTGTACTCGTTCATGGTCCCCGGACCACCCGTCACCAGCATCCCGTCCAACCGGGTCACCTTGGGGTGCCGGTAACGAACGTGTCACTAGCCGCCAAATAGTTGATCTTGTTTCCGGGTAGTGCGGTCTCCTCGGAGGGTGGCCAGGATGATCGCTCGTGAGCCGATCCCTTCTGGACCTTGATGACCTCGTCGAGCACTGGACGTTGCTGCCGGATGAGCTGGACCTCGTCGTGCGCCGACATGAGGCCACGCGGCTGCTGTTCGCGGTGTGGCTGAAGTTCTATACCCGGCACGGCCGGTTCCCGCGCGGCCGAAGCGAGCTGCACGACGACGCGGTGGCCTTCCTGGCCCGGCAGTTGAAGGTGTCGGCCGGCGACATCGCCCTGGTGGAGTGGGACGGCCGCACGTCGGAGCGACACCGGGCGGCGATCCGGACGCATCTGGGGTTCCGGGAGTGCTCGACGGCGGACGCGGACAAGCTGACGGCGTGGCTCGTAGCGGAGGTCGCCGGCCAGGAGCGCCGCTTCGACCTGGTCCGGCAGGAGCTGCTGGCCGAGTTCCGGCGCGACCGTATCGAGCCGCCGGCGGACGGCCGGATCGAGCGGATGGTGCGCTCGGCGCTGCACCAGGCGGAGAAGGAGTGGTGCGCCCGCGTGCATGGCCGGCTGCCCGCGGATGTGCGGGCCCGGCTGGAGGAGCTGGCTGGCGCCGACGATGACGGGCCGTCGCTGCTGGCGACGATCAAGGCGGTGCCCGGGTCGGTGAGCCTGGACTCGATGCTGGCTGAGATCGAGAAGCTCCGCGCGGTGCGGGCGGTCGGCGTACCGGCCGCGGCGCTGGCGGACGTGGCGCCGAAGGTCCTCGCCGGATGGCGGGCACGGGCGATGGTGGAGGCCCCGTCGCATCTGGCCCGCCACACCCCACAGCTGCGGGGGACGTTGCTGGCGGCGCTGCTGCGGCTACGGGAGCGGGAGATCACCGACGCGCTGGTGGAGCTGCTGATCGCCACGGTGCATCGCATCGACGCCCGCGCGCAGCGCAAGGTCACCAACGAGCTGATCGCCGAGTTCAAGGAGGTGACCGGCAAGGAGAACCTGCTGTTCCGCATCGCGGAGGCGTCGCTGACCGCGCCGGAGTCGCGGGTGCGCGATGTCGTCTTTCCCGCGGTGACCGGTGGGGAGCAGACGCTGCGGGATGTGGTGGCGGAGTTCCGCAGCAAGGGCCCGACGTACCGGCGCACGGTTAAGACGTCAATGCGCGCCTCGTACACCAGTCACTACCGCAAGGGCCTGATCCAGCTCCTCGACGTGCTCGAGTTCCGCAGCTCGAACAGCACCCACCGGCCGGTCATCGCCGCCCTGGACCTGGTGGCCCGGTACGCGCGCGGCAGCGTGCAGTACTACCCCGACGGTGAGGACGTGCCGGCGCACCGCGGCATCGGCGGCGACTGGGCCGATCTGGTCGTCAAGGTCGACCAGCGCGGCCGGCGCCGGGTCGTGCGGATGGTCTACGAGGTGTGCACCTTCCAGGCGCTGCGGGAGGCGCTGCGCTGCAAGGAGATCTGGGTCGTCGGCGCCGACACCTTCCGCAACCCCGACGAGGACCTTCCGGCCGATTTTGAGGCCCGCCGGCCGAGCACTACGGCGCCCTACGCAAGCCCTTGGATGCGACGGCGTTCATCGACGAGCTGCAGCAGCAGATGCGCGGCGAGCTCACCGCCCTGCACGACAGCCTCGACGAGCTGCCCTGGTTGTCGGTGAAGGCCCGTCCGGGCGGCGCCGGCATCAAGCTGCAGCCCCTGGACGCGCTGCCGGAGCCTACGAACCTGCGCCGGCTCAAACGCGAGATCGAACGGCAGTGGGGCACCGTGGCGCTGATCGACATGCTCAAGGAGGCCGCTCTGCGCACCGGTTGCCTCACCGCCGCCACCAACGTCGGCGCCCGCTCCGGCATGGACGCGGCGGTGCTGGCCGAGCGGCTGCTGCTGTGCGTGTACGGCTACGGCACCAACACCGGTATCAAGGCCGCCGCGGCCGGCGATCACGGGCACAGCGAGGACGACCTGCGCTACGTGCGCCGCCGGTTCCTGTCCGCGGATAGTGCGCGGGCGATGGCCGTGGAGATCGCCAATGCCACCTTCGCCGTCCGCTCCGAGCAGGTGTGGGGCACCGGCTCCACCGCGGTGGCATCCGACTCGACGCACTTCGGCGCCTACGACCAGAACATCTTCACCCAGTGGCACTCGCGCTACGGCGGCCGCGGCGTGCTCATCTACTGGCACGTCGAACGCAAGAGCATGGCGATCCACTCGCAGCTGATCTCCTGCACCGCCAGTGAGGTCGCGGCGATGGTCGAGGGTGCGGTGCGGCACGGCACCACGATGCAGGTGGAGGCGAACTACACCGACAGTCACGGCCAGTCTGAGATCGGCTTCGGCATCACCCGGCTGCTCGGCTTCGACCTGTTGCCGCGCATCAAGCGGATCAACCACGTCAAGCTCTACCGATCCGGCTCCGGTGAGGCGTCGGCGTGGCCGCAGCTGGCGCCGGCGATGATGGGCCGCGCGATCCGCTGGGATCTCATCGCCGAGCAGTACGACCAGATGATCAAGTACGCGACGGCGATCCGGACCGGGACCGCGTCGACCGAGGCGATTCTGCGCCGCTTCACCCGCGCCGCCTCGCACCCCACCTATCAGGCGATGCTGGAGGTCGGCCGCGCTCAGAAGAGCATTTTCGTGGCTCGGTACCTGCGCGACCGGGACCTGCAGCGCGAGATCCACGACGGGCTCAACGTGGCCGAGGGGTGGAACGGCGGCAACCAGGTGCTCTTCTACGGCAAGGGCGGCGACATCGCCACCAACCGCCGTGACGAGCAGGAACTGTCGGTGGCGTGCCTGCACGTGCTGCAGGCCACCGTCGCCTACGTCAACACCCTGCTGGTGCAGGACGTCCTCGCCGAGCCCGCCTGGGCGGACACGCTCACGGCGGAGGACCGGCGGGGGCTCACGCCGCTGTTCTGGACGCACGTCGCCCCGTACGGCGAGGTCAAGCTGAACATGGCCAGGCGGCTCGAGCTGCGCGGTGAGAGGTCCGCTGCGTCGGTGTCATGACGGGTCGGGTGGCGTGCTGGCGTGCATGGCTGCGCGGAAGGCGATCGGGGTGGTGCCGGTGCGCTGGTGGAAGTACTTGCTGAAGTTGGTTGCGCTGGTGAAGCCGAGCCGGGCGGCGATCTGGGCGGCCGTGTCATCGCCGTGGGCGAGCAGCCGCCGGGCTTGCAGCACGACGCGGCGGTCGATGAATTCTTTGGCGTTGACGCCGGCGGCGGCTTGGGTGGCGCGTGACAGGGTGCGGGTGGAGTAGCCGAGGGCGTGGGCGTAGTCCTGCAGCCGGCGGGTGCGGGTGAAGTCGCGTTCGACGGCGTCGCGCAAGCGCAGGAAGGTGTCGTTGGGTTCGTGTACGGGGCTGCCGGGTGGGGCGCCGAGGTGGGCCAGGCGCAGGACGAGGACGGCGAGCAGGTGCCGCAGTACCACCTGCTGGGCCTCCAACGGCAGCCGCCCGGGGCTGGTGAAGGCGCGGGTGAGGTGCTCGGCCGCGTCGGTGAGCCGGTGCTCGTCGTCGCCGGCGGGTTCGTGCAGGAGCGGGGCGTGCGGGTCGTCGAGGCGGGCGGCCGCGCCGCTGTCGGGGTCGAGGAAGTCCGGCTGGAACAGCACCAGCGTGCCGTCGATGCCGTCGAGTTGGCCCCACTGCTGGACCTGACCGGGGCGCACCCACAGCCACAGACCCGGCGTCAGGGCGTAGCTGGTGAAGTCGACGGTGTGCCACAGCGTGCCGCGGCTGACGGTGAGCAGGTGATGAAACGTCGGACGTCGTGGTGTGCCCAGCACACCGCGACCAGCACGAGCGCGCAGCTGCGCGAGCGTCATGACCTCCACGCCGGCCGGTGTGCCCGCCGGCGCAGCGAATCCGAGCTCAGGGATACCACCGACAGCTTGTCGGTTTTTTACCATCATAGGTCGCCAGCGTACCCGGCTATGCCCGTTTCTGGCCCATACCGTGGAGTCAATAGCACAGCGAGGCGACGGGAGGTGATGGGGCATGCAGCGCATCGGCGTCACGTACGTCTTCGACGCCTATTGCGGCTGGTGCTACGGCTTCACCCCGGCGCTGCGCGGTTTCGCCGACGCCAACACCGACCGCATCAGCCTGCGCGTGCTCTCCGGTGGCCTGTTCACCGCCGCCCGGGTCCGGCCGATCGGCGCGTACCCGGAACTCGTCGCCGACGACCCGCGGATCGCGGAGCTGACCGGCGCGGCGTTCGGCGCCGGTTATGCCGCCGCGGTCGCCGCGGGCACCACGGTGCTGGACTCCGGCGACGCCGCGACCGGCGTGTGCGCGCTGCGTCGCCAGCCAGACCTCGCGGTGCTCGACATCGTGCAGGCAGTCCAGCGGGCATGGTTCGTCGACGGGCGCAGCCTGTCCGACCCGCACGTCTGGCGCGACATCGCCGCCGAGCTGGGCGCCGACCCGGACGCGGTGAGCGCCGCCCTGCGTGACCCGGGCATCCGGGCGCAAGCATCGGGCGAGTTCCAGCAGGTCCGCGTGCTGGGGGTGCGCCACTTCCCCAGCGTGCTGCTGCACGACCGCACCGGGGTGCACCGTCTCGGCGGAGCCCTGTCGACCAGCGAGTCACTGACCGAGGCCCTGCGCCGGTATCCCGGGATGGCGGCCGCCTGAGCGCTTCAACGCGCCACCCCCACCGATCACCCCAGCCATGCACCACGACCATGAAGAAAGGGGCACACCGTCATGACCGCCAAGGACATCGTTCTGAGCGCCGCGGCACAGCTGTTCGGCGACAAGGACCCGTCGTTCCGGGTCGAGAACGGCAAGATCGTGGAGCACTGGGACGTCACCCCCGAGATCAAGGGCGATCTGCCGCACAGCAACGGCCTGTTCTGAGCCCGTCCACGCCGGGACCCGCGCGCGTGCGGGTCCGGCACCGGCACACACCTTCTGCGGAGCGTGCTCATGCCCACCGGCCACTTGCTCCCGCTCGCCGGGTACCGGCATCTGATCGGCCTCGACCGGCCATTCATACCGGCGGCGAGCCCTGCCGCCCCGGAGGCATTCGACGATCTGATCCGGGGACTGCTTTTCGTGCTCGGCGCGGATCCGGCTGCGGCGCGTCTCGGCGTCACCGCCGATCAGGTCCGCGCCGCCGCCACCGGGCAGGCGCGCGCCCTGCTGCGGGCGCTGATGACCATCCGTGATCCCGGCCCGCTGCCGTCCGCAGCAGTGCCGTTGCTCGACGCCCTTCTCGGCGGCGAGCAGGCCGAGCGCGCAAGCGTCGACGCCGCCGCCCTGGCCACCATCGGCCGGCAGCATCCCGGCACTCGCTATCCCGCAGCGGACACGGCGGTGCTGTGGCGTGGCGACATCACCACCCTGGGCGTCGACGCGATCGTCAACGCCGCCAACAGCGGCCTGTTGGGCTGCTTTCAACCGGCGCACCGCTGCGTCGACAACGTCATCCACGCCGCCGCCGGCCACCGCCTACGCGAGGACTGCCACACCATCGTCACCGCGCAGCACGGCCCGGAACCGACCGGCACCGCAAAGGTCACCCGGGGGTATCACCTGCCGGCCAGCTACGTGCTGCACACCGTCGGCCCGATCGTCGAGCGCGCCCTCACCGCACACCACGAAGCCGCGCTCAGCGCCTCCTACCGGTCCTGCCTCGACCTGGCCGCCGCCGTCGACGACATCCGCACCGTCGCGTTCTGCTCCATCAGCACCGGCCTGTTCGGCTACCCCAAGGCACAGGCCGCACGCGTGGCCCTGAGCACCGTCGCCGCCTGGCTCGCCGATCACCCCGGCCGCCTCGACCGCGTCGTTCTCGACGTCTACGACAGCGATGACCTGCACACTTACCAACACGCCCTCACCACATGGGAGCACCCATCATGAGCCACCGCCACGCTCACCAGGGCGACGCCGGTGGCGCCACCATCGCCGGCACCAGCGATGTCGCCGCGGTCGCCGACACGATCCGGCAGTGGCTGGCCGACGCCGACCGGATCCTCATCGGCGCCGGCGCTGGACTGTCCGCCGCCGCGGGCTACGACTACAGCGACACCCGCCGCTTCGCCGAACTCTTCCCCGCCCTGCACCGCCTGGGGTTGCGCGCCCGCTACCAGCTCATCGGCGCCCCGCTGCCACCCGAGCTGCTGTGGGGCTACTGGGCCACCCACGTCGCCGACATCCGCTTCAGCCCCGGCCCGCACCCGGTCTACCAGCACCTACGTGCCCTCGTCGGCGACACCGACCACTTCGTCATGACGTCCAACGTCGACGCCCTGTTCGCCCGCAACGGCTTCGACCCCGACCGGGTCTTCACCCCGCAGGGCGACTACGGCCGCCTGCAATGCGAAACACCGTGCACCCGCGACACCTGGCCCAGCGAACCGATCATCGACACCGCCCTGGCCGCCTACGACCCGGCCACCGGGCAGGTCACCGACCCGGCCGCCATCCCCGCCTGCCCGAACTGCGGCGGCCCGGTGTTCCTTAACGTTCACAAGGGCCCGGAATACCTCATCGACCCCTACCTGCCCACCGGCCGGCGCCTGCAGCAGTGGATCGACGACGGCCCCGACGACGAACAGCTGCTCGTGCTCGACATCGGCAGCGGCTACAACACCCCCAGCGTCATCCGCTGGCCGATGCAACGCCTGGCCGCCGCCCGGCCCCAGGGCCGGCTCGTACGCATCAACCTCGAACACCCCGACGTCCCGCAGCAACTCACCGGCCGCGCCATCGGCATCGCCGCCGGCGCCGACGACGTCCTGCAGTCCCTGATCTGAACCCTATGGAGGAACACATGTCGCAGCCGAACACGAACCTCATCGGTGTCACCGGCGCCACCGGACGCCTGGGCGGGCGCGTGGCACGCCGTCTGGCCGCCGCGAGCGCCTCCCAGCGGCTCCTGGTCCGCGACCTGACGCGCGCCCCGGACCTCGCCCGGGCCTCCGCCGTCCGAGCTGAGTTCAGCGACTCCGCAGCCGTGCGCGCCGCGCTCGACGGCGTACCCACGGTGCTCATGGTGTCGGCCTCCGAGACCCCCGACCGCCTCGCCCAGCACACCGCGTTCATCGACGCCGCCGCCGCGGGCGTCGAACACCTCGTCTACATCTCCTTCTACGGCGCGGCACCCGACTGCACCTTCACCCTCGGCCGCGACCACTACGCCACCGAACAACACATCCGCGGCTCCGGACTGCGCTTCACCTTCCTGCGCGACAACTTCTACGCCGACTTCATGACCGCCCTCATCGGCGACGACGGCGTGATCCGCGGACCCGCCGGCACCGGACGCGTCGCTGCGGTCGCCCAAGACGACATCGCCGACGCCGCCACCGCCGTGCTGCTCAACCCCGCCGCCCACGCCGGGACCACGTACTCACTGACCGGCCCGCAGGCGCTGTCGCTGCACGAGGTCGCCGCCGTCCTCACCACCGAACTGCACAAACCAGTCACCTACCAACCCGAAACGATCGAGGAGGCGTACGCGTCCCGCACCGGCTACGGCGCCCCCCACTGGCAGCTCGACGCGTGGGTGTCGACCTACACCGCCATCGATGCCGGAGAGGTCGCCGACGTCACCGACCACATCCCCCAACTCACCGGCCACCCCGCCACCACCCTCGCCGACATCCTGCGCCAAGGCGGATCCGCCTACTGAGCGCGGCGAACCGGCATTAACCCCGGCGCGTTCAAGCGCGCCGCTGCGCGGCGCGCTCCACCGCCCGATATTCCAACGGAATCAAGGCACCGACCAGCAGAAACTCACTCCAAGATCATACTACTGCCCCTTTTAGCCGTACCTTGGCTGACTCCCCTGAGAATCCGCCAACTCCAGCGAGTACGGACATTTGGCAACCGACAGCCGGGGTGAAATAAAAGCCGCTACACCATAACTGTCATTATGGTGTAGTTGGATTTGGACCCCTGTCGATTACTGTATTATCAGTAAAGACAATCCGATAATACGGCTTGGTGCGGATTCGTAGAGCAGCCGCCACAGGGTTTCTCCCGCAACGGGATGTCCCGGCGAGACAGGGCGCGCTCGATCGCGGCGCGGGACACCGCGCGGGTGGTGTCGGCGGGTTCGTGGCGGCGTTCGCAGCCGGCGGGCAGCGCCGGGGCGGACATA
>JAVHVY010000115.1:0-15276 GCA_032160305.1 Actinoplanes sp. | reverse complement strand
CGGGCGGAGGGTGCCGGGCTGGTCACGCAGAGTTGCATGCCGGGTGTAACCGACGGCCCGGCCGCTGCGGGGGGACGAGGAGACTGATCGGCCGCCGGTTCCCGCGGTTGAGGGAACCCGCGGGCTGAGGCAGGGTGGGCGGCATGGACCTCACCGACAGCGGGACCACCGTCACCGTCATCAGCGCGGTCCTGATCCTGGCCGGCATCCTCGGCGTGGTCCTGCCGGTGCTGCCCGGCCTGCTGCTCGCCTGGATCGGCGTGCTGTTCTGGGCGCTGTTCTCCGCAGCCGGCGGCGCCCGCTGGGCGGTGCTCGGCATCGCCACGCTGGTCGCGGTGGTCGGCGCGCTGATCAAATACCTGTGGCCGGGCAAACGGCTGAAGGACAGCGGCATCCCGACGCTGACCCTGCTCGCGGGCGGAGTGCTCGGGATCGTCGGGTTCTTCGTCGTGCCGGTGGTCGGCCTGCCGCTGGGCTTCGTGCTCGGCGTCTGGCTGGCCGAGCTGGGCCGGCTCGGCTCAGCCCAGGCCTGGGGCTCGACCCGGCAGGCGATGACCGCCGTCGGGCTGGCCATGATGGTCGAGTTCGCCGCCGCCCTGGGCGTCGCGGTGGTCTGGCTCTTCGGTGTGCTCGCGCTCTGATCAGCGGGTGTAGGCGGGCCGGCGGCGGGTGCGGCGGCGCACCCGGCGGCGTACCCGGCGGCGCTGGAGCAGCAGCAGGAGCAGCGGGGTCCCGGCCAGCACGACCGCGACGGTCGCGGCGACACCGAGCGTGCGCCCCTGGTTGACGGCCGCCCGCGCGGCGCTCGGCGCCGGGATCCGCGCGGGTGAACCGCCCACGCGCGCGCTCTCCGTGGTGGCGTTGCCGGCCTGGTCGGAGCCGGCCGGCCCGACCAGAGTGCCCACTGAGGCGTCCTTGGGCAGGGAGAATCCCCAGTCCAGCAGCGCTTCGCCCTGCTGGTAGCCGCGCAGTGGCGCCGTCTCGGCGCCGAGCAGGGTCACCACCAGCCGCCGGCCGTCGCGTTGCGCACCGCCGACGTAGCTGTGCCGGGCCAGCTGGGTGAAACCGGTCTTGCCGCCCAGAGCCCCTTTGTACCCGAAGATCAGCTTGTTCTCGTTCTGGATCTGGAAAGCGCCGACCTTGAGCGACTTCTGGGCCGGCATGTGCGCTGTGCGGGTCAGCGCGTACGTGCCGAAATCGGGCTCGGCGAAGGCCTCCCGTGCGATCAGCGCCAGGTCGTACGCGCTGGTGAACTGCCCCGGGCCGTCCAGCCCTGAGGGTGTGACCGCATGTGTCTGGTAGGCGCCCAGCTCGTGGGCCTTGGCGTTCATGTCGGCCAGCGTCTGGGCCACGCCACCCTTGCCACCGCCGAGCCGCGCCAGCGTCTGCGCCGCGTCGTTGCCCGAATTGAGCAACAGCCCCAGCCACAACGTCGACACCGGATACTTTCCGCCCCGGACCAGGCCGACGGCGGAGCTCCCGGGATCGATGTCGACATCCCCCTGGGTGATCGTGATGACCCGCTTCGGATCGAGTTTCGGCATCACCGTCGCGACCAGCAGCAGCTTCTGCACGCTGGCCGGGGTGCCGTAGACGTGCGGGCCGCAGCCGCCGAGCACTTCGCCGGTGTCCAGGTCGGCCACCAGCCAGCTGGTCGCGGTCAGGGCCGGCGGCCCGGGCGAGCCCGACGGCACGACCAGGCCGTCGGTGGCCAGCGCGTCCCCGCCGACCGCCCGCAACACCGGGTCGTCTACCGGCGGGGTGGGCCGGGCCGGGCGGCCCGCCGGTGGCGCCACCGCTGGCTTCGGGCAGGGCACCGTCGCCGCGTGCGCCGGGCTGGCCGGGGCCAGCGGGGTCAGCAGCACCGCAGCAACCAGCGTCGGCAACCTATGCCGGCGCGTCGAGGGGGTGGGCCCGGAGATCAAGGCCAGGTGACTCCCGCGTCGAGGCGGCGCTCCAGTAGCTCCGCCAGAGACATTGTCTCGCCGTCGCCGCCGCCCGCGCCGACGATCAGCCGAGGTGGGCCGGCGGCGCCCTCGGCGGCCTCGGCCGCACGTTCCGCCTCCAGGGCCGCGGCGTGGCCGTCGACGGCCTGCCGGCGCTGCGGCGCCCACGTCGCCCGCTCGTCGTCCATGGCGACGACCCTAACGTCCCGAACGCCCGGCCAGCTACCCGGGTTTTACCGCCGATGCCGCGAATAGCGCACCCGGCATTTCTTTGACCGGTACCGTCCCGGAGCGAAAAGAATTGTCAGATTCGGCGGAAGAGTTGCGCTACAACGGCATCCTGGGTGACACTGTGCGCAGTTCTCGATAAACAACAGGAGTCGTCATGGCGCGGCAGGTAATCACCACCCTGGTCGACGATCTGGATGGAAAGAAGGCCGATCGGACCGTCGAGTTCGGCCTCGACGGCACCACCTACACGATCGATCTTTCCGATGCCAATGCCGGAAGGCTGCGCAAGGCGTTGGACCCGTACATCGCGGCGGGCACCCGGATCGGCCGCACTTCCGGGCGGAGCGTCCGGCACTCCGGGCTCGGGCTGCCCACCCGCTCGGCCGGCAGCCGCGACGAGAACAAGCTGATTCGCGACTGGGCCGTACAGAACGGCCACCAGATCTCCGAGCGCGGTCGAATTCCGCAGAGTGTCACCAGCGCCTACCGCGCGGTGCACCGCTGATCGTGGCGCCGAGTTGGCAAAAGCCGCAACTGCGGCAACTGCCCCGCGATCGATTCCGGCATCTTCTCGTCGCCCGCATACCAGCCGGCCGCGCGCGGCCACCGCGCCACGACGTCGGTGAATCCGACAGTGCGTGCCCCGGCCGACCGCATCGGTGAATGCGTCGGCGCTGGCCGGCGAATAGACCGGCAACGAATCCAGGTTCAGATGGCCTCAGGGCCTCAGGGCCTCAGGGCCTCAGGGCCTCAGGCCGAACGCAGATCCGTGTCGCTCCCGCCGGCATGGTCGCGCGGGTCGGCGGCGGCGCGGAACGCGGCCAGGGACCGGACGAGCTCCTGCCGGCTGGCCGGGCTCATCCGTTCGAGCACGTCGGCCAGGGCTGCCTGGCGGCGTTCCCGCAGCTCGTCGAGCAGGCGCCGGGCGGCGGGGGTGAGCAGCAGCCGGACCTCGCGCCGGTCCCGCGGATCGGGCACCCGGCGCAGCAGGCCGGTCGCCTCGAGGCGGTCGCAGAGCCGGCTCGCCGACGACGGGACCACGGCCAGCGCCTCCGCCAGCCGGCTCATGTTGGTGTGCCGGGTGTTCGCGATGATGGTCAGGACCCGCAACTGGGCGGGCGGCACGGCGGGACTCTGCGCGAGCCGGGCGGAGTCCAGGACAGCGACCAGCGATTCCACCGCCGACTCCATAGCGGCGGCGACGTCGGTGACGCGCTCCATGCCGGTCCTCTTAGCGCAGATGCCCGGAAGCCTCGGGCGCGGCGAAACGGATTCGTGTCTGTCTACCAGCGTCAGCGCCGCCAGTCGAGGCAGACGGTGACCGCGTCGTCGGTCGATTCCTGACCAGCATGATATTCCCGTGGGTTGCGCATCCCCCGTACCGAATGCTTCGGTGGCGGGCTGTTGGCGCGTCCGGCGGGGCAATCCCGCCGTCATTCCTGTTATCGGCTCCAGACAGTAACGTCTCCCTTCCCGTGGTCGGCAATCGTGCTGATCCGAGCAATGATGTTGCTCCACGGAGAGGCAGGGCTGATGGCGGAACAACCCGACACGTCGACGGTGGTGGCCGCCCGCGCCGGCGACCCGGCCGCGGTCGACCGGCTGGTTGCCGGCTACCTGCCCCTCGTCTACACGATCGTCGGCCGCGCCCTGGAAGGCCACGCGGACGTCGACGACGTGGTCCAGGACGTCATGCTCCGGGTCCTGCGCAACCTGGGCGAGCTGCGCGAACCTGAGGCGTTCCGGTCCTGGCTGGTGGCGATCACCGTGCGCCAGGTCCGCGAGCGATACCGGGCCCGCCGCGGCGCCCCCGACAACCTGCTGAACGAGGACATCCGCGACCCGGGCGCCGACTTCACCGACCTGGCGATCACCCGCCTCGAGCTGGCCGGTCAGCGCCGGGAGACCGCCGAGGCGACCCGCTGGCTCGACGAGGACAACCGCGAGTTGCTGTCGCTGTGGTGGCTGGAAGCCTCCGGTGAGCTGACCCGCGACGAGATCGTGTCGGCCATCGACGTCACCCGCCAGCACGCCGCGGTCCGGGTCCAGCGGATGAAGCTGCAACTGGAGACGGCCCGGGTGGTCGTCCGGGCGCTGTCGGGCACCCCGCCCTGCGCCGACCTGCGGCTGATCACCGCCGACTGGGACAACCGGCCGAACGCGCTCTGGCGCAAGCGGATCGCCCGGCACACCCGCGACTGCCGCTACTGCTCGCTGGCCTGGTCCGGGCTGGTGGCGGCCGAGCGGCTGCTGGCCGGCATGGCGCTGGTCATACCGCCGCACGCCGTCGGCTTCGGCGCCTCGGTGCTCGGCGGCACGGCGGGTGGCGCCGGCCACGTCGCCGCCCACACGGCCGCGGTGCACGCCGTCGCGGCGCACGCCGCTACCCATGGTGCTACCCACGGCGCGGCGCTGGTCGGGACGATCGCCGCCAAGACCGCGGTGTCGATGACCCGGCGAGTGGTCGCCGCGGTTCTGACCACCAGCGCGGTCGCCGGCGGCGGGGTGGCCGCGGTCTACTACCAGAACTCGGCGGACAAGCCGGCCGCCCAGGCCGCAGTTGTCTCCGCCGCCACCACCGCTCCGGCGCCCCGGCTGACGCTGCCCACCCCGGGCGCGACCACGGCGTCCGCCGTGCCGAGCAAAACCCCGAAGAAGACCACGGCGGCCGTACCCGCGACGTCGACGAAGAAGGGCGTCAGCGTCTGGAAGTTCACCGGGTTGTCCGCGGCGCTCGGCAACGTCGGAGCCGGCTGGTACTACGACTGGGCGGCGAACAACAGCGACCTGCCCGGCCCGGCCGGGGTCGAGTTCGTCCCGATGATCCGGGCCCAGGGCGACGTGAGCGACGCGACGCTGGCCCAGGCCAAGCGCGAAGGCAAGGCGCTGCTCAGCTTCAACGAGCCGGACCTGGCCGGCCAGGCGAACATGACCGTCGAGGCGGCCCTGGCCGACTGGCCCCGGCTCCAGGCCACCGGGATGCGGCTGGGCAGCCCGTCGGTCGCGTACGGGGCGGACACGCGGGGCGGCTGGCTCGACCGTTTCCTGGCCGGGGCGAAGGACAAGGGCTATCGGGTCGATTTCATCACCGTGCACTGGTACGGCTCGGACTTCAGCGCCGCGGCCGTCGGGCAGTTCCTCGGCTACGTCGACGCCGTGCACAGGAGGTACGGCAAGCCGGTCTGGGTCACCGAGTACGGCCTGCAGAACTTCAGCGCGAGCCCGAAGTACCCGACCGGAGCCCAGGCGGCGGCGTTCATCCGAGGCTCGACCGCGGGCCTGGAGTCCCGGTCGTACGTCGAGCGGTACGCCTGGTTCGGGTTGCCGGCGGTGGGCGACAGCGCCGCCTTCGGGCTCTACTCCGACGGGGACACTCCGACCGAGGCGGGCCGGGCGTACACGGCCGCGGGCTAGGCTCGGATTCATGATTCGGTTCGGCTACAAGGCATCCGCGGAACAGTTCGCCCCCGTCGAGCTGCTCGGCTACGGCGTCGAGGCGGAGCAGCAGGGCTTCGATTCGGTCTTCATCAGCGACCACCTGCAGCCATGGCGGCACGACGGCGGACACGCACCCGCCGCGCTGCCCTGGCTGGGCGCGCTGGCCGCCCGTACCGACCGGGTCCTGCTCGGCACGAGCGTGCTCGCCCCGACGTTCCGCTACCACCCGGCGGTCGTCGCGCAGGCCTTCGCCACCCTCGGCTGCCTCGCCCCCGGCCGGGTCATCCTCGGCGTCGGCTCGGGCGAGTCGCTCAACGAGGTGCCGCTCGGCCTGACCTGGCCGGACGGAAAGGAGCGCTTCGCCCGCCTCAAAGAGGCGGTCACGCTGATCAAGCAGCTCTGGACCGAGGACCGGGTGACTTTCGACGGCGCGTTCTATCAGACCGAGCTCGCGACGATCTACGACAAGCCCGAGCAGCCGGTCCCGATCTACATCGGCGCGTCCGGGCCCGCGGCGACCCGGCTGGCCGGCCGCATCGCCGACGGCTTCATCACCACCAGCGGCAAGGGCCACGACCTCTACACCGAGACCCTGCTGCCGGCCGTCCGTGCGGGCGCCGAGAAGGCCGGGCGCAACCTCGACGAGGACATCGACCTGCTGATCGAGGTCAAGGTCAGCTTCGACCCCGACCTGGAGAAGGCCCGCACCGACACGCGCTACTGGGGCGCACTGGCCCTCACCCCTGACGAGAAGACCGGCGTCGAGGACCCGATCGAGATGCAGCGCCGCGCCGACGCGCTGCCGGTCGAGCGCACGGCCACCCGCTGGATCGTCTCGGCCGACCCCGACGAGCACGCCGCGAAGATCGCCGAGTACCTGGACATGGGCTTCAAACACCTGGTCTTCCACGCGCCGGGCCCCGACCAGTCCCGATTCCTGACAACCTACGGCCAGGAAATCCTGCCCCGCCTCCGCAAGCACCGCTCGCTCTGAGCCAGGCGCGTCCGATCAAAACCATTTTCTGGTACGCGTAGCCGAAGTCACCCGACCGCGACGTCCCCGACCACGATCAGCACGGCTCGGGGACCGGCACCCGGTTTACGTGCGCCGCCCCGACCGGCGTTGCCCTTCGCCGGGCACCACGCGCAGATGGCGGTCCCGGGCTCGCGGAGCCGCATCGTTACGCAGCGGAGCGACGTCGCGCCCCTCATAGAGGCTGTCGTATTCGCGCACGTCGGCATCGACCCGGTCGCCGGCGATGACGGTGAGGTCGGGCCGTTGCAGGGCAGCCAGGGCGTCCAGCGCCTCGTCCGTCATCGCGGGCATCGACCCGGTGTGATATTCGCCATCCGGTCCACGCCACGGCACGTCGGTGCCCCGCCAGGGCTCGTCCGGAATCTGCCAGGACCCCGAGTCCTGCGCATCGGCGTCCCGATAGGTCCGTCGCTGCTGCCCGGCGCGGCGCAGGCCGTCCCCGCCGTCCGAAGCGGGCGCGGGCTCCACCTCGGCCGGACGCCGCCGGGTGCCGGCGACCTCGGGAGAGTCGTCTGTCGCCGGGCCGCGCCGCCGCATCCGCGTGCCGGTGTCCTCGGCTGCCCGTTCGGCCGCCGCACGCCCGGGACGCGCAAGCCGGGCGCCGGTGGATTCGAGGGCCGCCATGAGCGCTCGGCGCTGGCGGCGGGTGCCGGTGTCCTCGGTGTCGGGTTCGGTGCCGTCGGGTTCGGCCGCGGCCCGGCCGCGGCGGCTCATCGGCCGCGGGGAGCTGCCCGTCGACCCGGGCGCGAGCTGCGGATAGTCGTCGGTCGCAAGGGCGTGGCTGCCGCGCGGCCGAGCGTAGCTCCCGGTCTCGTCCGGGCGTTCGGGGTAACCGCTCACCGGCCGTGACCGGCTGCCCGTCGTCTCGCCCGCCGGCCTGGACCAGGTGCTGGTGTCGGCGCGGCCCGGCTGACTTTCCGCGCCGTAACCGGGGGCCGCTTCGCTGCCCGGTTGCGGACGCCCTCGCGTCGCCCGCCGATCCGGCTGCGGATACCCGGCCTCCGCACGATCCCATCCTTCAGCCGCCCCGCTGACCGGCCGGGTCGGCCTGCCCGGGAGCTCGCCGGTCGATGGTGTCCAGCCGTTGGCGGCCCTCCCGCCGGCGGGCCGGGTGCGGGTGCCGGTGGTGGCGGGGGTCGGTGGGGTCCAGCCGGTGGTGGGCCGGCTGTGGCTGCCGGTGGTGGCGGGGGGCGTCTCCCGGCTGGTGACCGGGCGCTGCCGGCTGCCCGTCGATTCCCTCGCCGGCTGCTCCCAGGCTCCGGCGGCATCGCCCGCGGGACCGCTGCGGCGGGCCGGTGGGTCGCCCGTCGGCGGGGTCCAGTTCCGGCTTCGGCCGCCGGTGCTCTCGCCGGCGCCGGGCGCCCACCCACCGGCGGGTCCGGGCCGGCCGTCCGGCGCGGGGGTGTCCCAGGTCGCCTGGCTTCGCCGGGCGCGGACCGGGTCGGTGGCGGGGCGGGGGCGGCCGTAGCTGGGCAGGCTGGTACGCCCGGGGGCCGGGTAGTCGTCGCGATCGACGTCGCGGCGGCTGCTCCGGGTGCCGGCGCCGGCATCGGGGTATTGCCCGGTTTCGCCGCGCATCGGTGCGAGGTACTGCTCGGTTTCGCCGCGCATGGGTGCGAGGTAGCCACGCCGACCATCAGGGCGAGCGCCGGGGTCGCGGCGTTCACCATCGTCGGCCGAGTGCCGTCCCATGGCCCCTTCGTCCTCCACCCAGGTCGCGGCGTCCGGGTCGGTCCCGGCCGCCTGGTCGGTGTGGCGCTGCCGGCGGCGTGCCGACGGCCTTTCCTGCTGCGGTGCGGGGTCCTCCGCGAGGGTGCGCGCCCCCGGCTTCCGCCGCGGTGCGGCCGGTGTCCCGTCCGGCCATCCGTCCGCATGCTCTGCGACCGGCTGTAGATCCGCCGGCCGGGCATCGGCCGACCGGGACTCGGCAGACGGTACCCCTTCCGGCCCTTGCGTTCCAGGTCGGGCGGTGCTCGATCGGACTAAGGCGTGGGCCGAGGCACCCGTTCGGGCCGGGGTGCGCCAGCGCCGGAGGTATTCGGCCGTGGCGGTTCGGACGGCCAGTTGGGCCCTGATCAGGGTGTCGTTGTCACGGTCGCCGTAGAGGCGCGGGTAGCCGACGCTGGCCACTTCGACGACGCGCAGACCGAGGGCGGCCATCCGGATGTTGATCAGTGTTTCGATCTCCGGGCCGTCGCCCCAGACCTGCTGGCCGCCGGGCAGGTCGCGCAGCTGCGGCTCGGGCAGTTCGAGGCTGGGCAGCAGACTGCGCCAGTAGGCGTTGTAGCCGTAGCCGAGGTCGGTGAAGCGGGTGCCGAAGAACAGGTTGACGACCTGGCTGAACATCCGGTTGCCGAGCCGGGCCAGGGCATGGCCGTCGAGCTCGCCGCCGCCGTCGCGGAAGCGGGAGCCGTGGGCGACTTCGGCGCCGCTGAGCAGCGCGTCGACGAAGCGGGGCAACTCACCCGGGTCGGCGGAGCCGTCGGCGTTGATGGTGACCACGATGTCGCCCGAGCTGGCCGCGAAGCCGCACGCCAGGGCGTTGCCTTTGCCGGTGCGGGTCTGCCGGACGATCACCGCGTCGGGGCGGACCTCGCGGGCCACGGCGATGGTGTCGTCGGCGGATCCGCCGTCCACGACGATCACCTCGTACACCGGGGGCAGGCCCTCCAGGACCAGCGGAAGGTTGCGCTCCTCGTTCAACGCCGGAATGACGACGCTCACCGTCGGCGACGGCAGGTCGTCACTCGTGACCCGGCGGGTCGGCGAGGGAGGCATGACAGTGGCTCCTATGGGTGCTCCTCGGCGGTGATCAGTCTGGCGGGACCGGGCGCCGGCCCTGGTGCTCGGCCGGTTCCGATACGAACCTATCAACTGACTACCCTGAGTCAATTCGCCGAAACGGTGACCCACCTTCTCCTACTGGTCACCTGACAAAGCGCTGTTGAGGGCGGTGTTGGTCGTTTTAGGGCACAGAGAGTACCAATTACTTTGAGTGACGCTTCCCCGGGGCAAGGCGGGCAAGATCGGCAAATTCCCGGACAGCCCATAGACCGCATTACCCGCACAGCGACGATACCCGCACGGGCCGTCGTGGGCTGTCATCGAGATCCGGCCTCGTGGCGAAGAGTGGTAGCCGAGTCACCCGAGGCAGGACTGTCGGACCTTCCGAACGGCGCTAGGGTTGCCGAGGCGTCCATCCGGAAGGAACAGAAGTGAAACTGGGTCTGCACATCTCCGACTTCACCTGGCCCGAGGGCGCATCGCGCCTGGCCGGCGTGCTCGCCGACATCGCCTCGACCGCCGACGAGGTCGGCTTCGACCGGATCAGCGTGATGGACCACCTGTGGCAGATCGGGGTGCACGGCCCGCCCGAGCACGAGATGCTCGAGGCGTACACGACCCTGGGCTTCCTCGCCGGCCACACCAAGACCGCGAAGCTGCTCACCCTGGTGACCGGAGTCGTCTACCGCGAGCCGGGCCTGCTGGCCAAGGCCGTCACCACCCTCGACGTGCTCTCCGGCGGCCGGGCCATGCTGGGCATCGGCGCGGCCTGGAACGAGCACGAGTCGACGGGCCTCGGACTGTTCTTCCCGCCGACCGCCGAGCGATTCGAGCGACTCGAGGAGGCGCTGCAGATCTGCCTGCAGATGTTCGCCGGCGACGACAGGTCGTACACGGGCAAGCACTATCAGTTGGGCCGCACGCTCAACTCGCCCGGAGTGCTCAGACGGCCGCACCCGCCGATCCTGATCGGCGGCGGCGGCGAGAAGAAGACCCTGCTGCTGGTGGCGAAGTACGCCGATGCCTGCAACCTCTTCGGCACGCCGGACATCCAGCACAAGCTCGACGTCCTCAAGCGCCACTGCGAGACCGTGGGCCGCGACTACGACGAGATCGAGAAGACGGTGATGTTCCCCTTCGACCCGGGAGACAAGGGCGAAAACGTCGGCGAGATCATCGACGCCCTGGGCCGGGTGGCGGCGATGGGCTTCACCGTCGCGCACGGCCGCCTGCGCAACGCCTGGGAGACTGAGCGGTTCGAACACTTCCGGAGTGAGATCGTCCCCGCGGCTGAGGCACTGTGACCGGGATCGAGGCAGTCGTCTTCGACCTCGACGGCGTCATCATCGACACCGAGGAGGTCTGGGAGCAGGTGCGCCGGGACTACGTCGCCGGCTTCGGCAGGCAGTTCCTGCCCGACAGCCAGAGCCGGATGATGGGCATGAGCACCCCGGAATGGTCCGGCCATCTGAGCCACGACGTCGGCGTTCCGCGTACGCCCGAAGAAGTCGCCGCGGACGTCCTGGGCCGGATGGCCGAGCGTTATCGCGTGGATCTGCCCCTGATCGCCGGTTCGGTCGAGGCCGTCCGGCGGATCGCGGCCCGCTTTCCGGTGGCCCTGGCCAGTTCGTCCGCGCGCGTGCTGATCGACCAGGTGCTGGCGACCGCGGGGCTGACCGGCACCTTCGAGGTGACCCTGTCCACCGAGGAGGTGCCGCGCGGCAAGCCGGCGCCGGATGTCTATCTCGCCGCCGCCGCCCGGCTCGGGCTCAGGCCCGAGGTGTGCGCGGCGGTGGAGGACTCCACCAACGGGCTGCGCTCGGCGGTCGCGGCCGGGCTGACGGTGATCGCCGTTCCGCACGGCGTCTACCCGCCCGCGGCCGACGCACTCGCGGCCGCCGCCCTGGTCGTCGACGACCTCGGCGAGCTGACGGTGGAGGCGATCGAGAAGCTGGGCTGACCGTGGAGGCGATCGAGAAGCTGGGCTGAGTCGGCAGCCGGGTGACCTCATCGATGGGGTCGGCGTACCAGGTGTGAAGGATCTTCGAGAGGGGTAGGACGCCAGGCGGGCTTTCCTGGAGGTGTCACGTGACCGTTCTGGCGGCGAGCGTTCTGCGGCTCGATCTCGATGTCTTCGACTACCTGATCCTCGCGTTCTACTTCGTGACCGTTCTGGGCATCGGCTTCGCCGCGCGAAGGGCGATCCAGACCAGTGCAGACTTCTTCCTCTCCGGCAGGTCGATGCCGGCCTGGGTCACGGGTCTCGCCTTCGTCTCCGCGAACCTGGGGGCGCTGGAGATCATCGGCATGGCCGCCAACGGCGCCCAGTACGGCCTGATGACCCTGCACTACTACTGGATCGGCGCCGTGCCGGCGATGGTCTTCCTCGGCATCGTGATGATGCCCTTCTACTACGGCTCGAAG
This sequence comes from Actinoplanes sp., assembly GCA_032160305.1. GTDB lineage: Bacteria > Actinomycetota > Actinomycetes > Mycobacteriales > Micromonosporaceae > Actinoplanes. The sequence continues at coordinate 3,417 of JAVHVY010000115.1, read as the reverse complement.
GTGCGCAGCGTCCCCGAGTTCCTGCGGCGGCGCTTCAACAATTCCACCCACGTGTTCAACGCGCTCAGCTTCGCCCTCGCCCAGGTGCTGATCGCCGGCGTCAACCTGTACGCGCTCGCCCTGGTGCTGCGGGCTCTGCTCGGCTGGCCGCTCTGGGTATCGATCGTGCTCGGCGCGGCCATCGTGCTGACCTACATCAGCATCGGCGGGCTCTCCAGCGCGATCTACAACGAGGTGCTGCAGTTCTTCGTGATCCTGGCCGGGCTGATCCCGATCACGATCGTCGGCCTGGTCAAGGTCGGCGGCTGGCACGGCCTGGTCAAGGCGGTACAGGGCAGCAAGCTCGGGGACGGGGCGTTGCACACGTTCGCGAACGCCGGCAGTTCGCACAACCCGCTCGGCGCGAACTGGATCGGCATCGTCTTCGGCCTCGGCTTCGTGCTGTCCTTCGGCTACTGGACCACCAACTTCGCCGAGGTGCAGCGGGCCCTGTCGGCCAAGGACATGTCCGCCGCCCGGCGCACGCCGATCATCGGCGCCTTTCCCAAGCTGCTGATCCCGGTCGTCACCGTGATCCCCGGCCTGATCGCGCTGGTCACCGTCAAGGGCCTCGGCGCCGACAAAGGCGAATTGGTCTACAACAACGCCATCCCGTTGCTGATGCGCGACCTGCTGCCCAACGGCGTGCTCGGGGTGGCGGTCACCGGCCTGATCGCGTCGTTCATGGCCGGCATGGCGGCGAACGTCAGCGGCTTCAACACCGTCTTCACCTACGACATCTGGCAGGCGTACGTCCGCAAGGACCGCGACGACGACTATTACCTGCTGGTCGGCCGGCTGGCGACCGTCGGCGGGGTCGTCGTCGGCATCGGTACCGCGTTCATCGCCGCCGGCTTCAGCAACATCATGAACTACATCCAGGCGCTGTTCTCGCTCTTCAACGCGCCGCTGTTCGCGACCTTCATCGTCGGCATGTTCTGGAAGCGGATGAGCGCCTGGGCCGGCTTCTGGTCGCTGCTCAGCGGTACCGTCGCCTCGCTGACCCTCTACCTCCTGCACGTCACCAAGATCTACGCTTTCAACTCCGACCTGGACGAGAGCTTCTGGGGCGCCGGTCTCGCGTTCGTGACGGCCTGTGTGGTCGCGGCGCTGGTGACCCTGATGACCCCGCCGAAGCCGGAGAGCGACCTGCGCGGCCTGGTCTACGGAATGGCCGGGAGCACCGCCTCGGGCGAGGCCATCCTGGCCGGCGACCGGGTGTGGTGGCGCAACCCGGTGCTGCTCGGCGGGATCGCCGTCGGCCTGGCCGTCGTCCTCTACATCCCGTTCTGGTAAACCCGCGAGACATCCCCCCGTTTCTGGTCAACCGCGAGACATCCCGTTTCTGGTCAACCGCGAGCAGCGAAAGGAGTAGTCATGGCAGACGAGATTGACGACGCCGACCGGCAGAAGGTTTCCGCCGCGGCACGCCTGTTCGACGTGCGCCGGGTGATCGGCGGCCTGTTCGTGGTCTACGGTGCCGTCGTCACCGTGCTGGGTGCCTTCGACAGCAAAGCCGAGATCGACAAGGCCCAGGGGGTGCGGATCAACCTGTGGATGGGTCTGGCGATGCTGGCCCTGGGGCTGCTGTTCCTGCTCTGGCTGCGGCTCAGCCCGCCGCCCGAGCCGGATCTCGGCGAGCCGGACCGGCCGGAACCGACGTCGGAGACGCCGCCCGGGACCTGACCGGCGACCAGACCCGGCCGTTTGATGGACAGCGCGGTGTGGGTCAGGTGCAATCCGGTTGCACGGGGTACCCAGCCATTCCGGTTGGGCCCCGTGCTTCCGATACTCAAGACATGGAACCCCTCGCCTCAGTGAGCTTCGCCAGCGCCGGTGGCAGTCGCACCGCTGGGTGGCAACAGCAGCTACGCGTCGACTTCGTCGTCAACAAAGTCATGCGGACCCACCGCGGCCAGTCCGAGAGTGCGGTGGCGCAGGCGATCCAGGATCAGCTGCGCAGTGTCGGCGTGGTGCCGAACGGGCGGCTGATCGCCCAGTACGCGGAGGCGATCTCCCGTCTGCCGCTGCTCCCGCCGAAGAATTCCGCCGCCCGTAGCTGAATCGGCGGCGAGGCCCGCACGTGACCGGCGCAGAACCGCCCGTTCAGCGTGCCTCGAAGCCAGGATCTGGTCGTCGCCGGCACGGGCGTTCCTTAACCGTGGCACACAGTCGGTCGGCAAACTCCGTGACAAGTTCGTCACCAATCCACCGAAGCGAATGGATTGACAGCGTCGGCGGCGGCCGGGAGTGTCCACAGACACCGTCCCGACCACACCTCGGAGACCACATCGTGAGACCCGCCCGCTGGGCCACCGCCTGTGCGCTCACCCTGCTCACCGCCCTCGCTCCGGCCGTCGCGGCACCCGCCATGGCACGGAGCGCCCCACCCGCCGACCCGCTCGCCGTCTATACCGGCACGCTCGACGCCGCCCAGTTCGCCCGGCTGCGTGCGGCCGGGGTCGACGCCGGTGAGCTGACCAGTACACCCGCCGGAGCCGGCGCCGCTGTCGAAACGATCCTGAGCCACCGGCAGGCCGACCGGCTGATCGCCGCCGGCGTGCCGCTGGTCGTCAAGCGGACCACCCCGAGCATGCTGTCCCGCTCGGCTGCCGCCCCGACGGTCTTCCGGCCGTACGACGCGCCCGGCGGGCTGCGCGACGAGCTGGTGGCCACCGCGGCCCGGTTCCCGGGGATCACCAAGCTGGAAACGATCGGCAAGACCCTGCGCGGCGTACCGATTCAGGCGATCAAAGTGACCAAGGGCGCCCGGGCGCTGGCCGACGGCCGGCGGCCCGCCGTGCTCTTCCTCAGTGCCCAACACGCCCGCGAGTGGATCACCCCGGAGATGACCCGGCGGCTGCTGCACCACGTACTCGACGGCTACGCCACCGATCCGGCATTGACCAGGCTGGTCGACACGACCGAGTTGTGGTTCCTGCCGGTCGCCAACCCGGACGGTTACGACTACACCTTCACCGAGGGCAACCGGCTCTGGCGCAAGAACCTGCGGGACAACAACGGCGACGGTCAGATCACCAGCGGCGACGGCGTCGACCTGAACCGCAATTTCGCCGAGAAGTGGGGCTACGACAACGAGGGTTCGTCGGACGATCCGGGCAGCGAGACCTTCCGTGGCGCCCGGGCCGGGTCCGAGCCGGAGACCCAGGCCCTGGACACGCTCTTCCACAAGGTCGGCTTCGAGTTTCTGGTCAACTACCACTCGGCCGCCCAGTTGCTGCTCTACGGCATCGGCTGGCAGGTGAGCACGCCCAGCCCGGACGACCAGATCGCCGTCGCGATGGCCGGTGACGACGCGCATCCGGCCGTGCCCGGCTACGACCCGGACATCTCGGCCGAGCTGTACACCACCAACGG
>JAVHVY010000090.1:0-4372 GCA_032160305.1 Actinoplanes sp. | reverse complement strand
GCCGACACGGTCGAGAAGGTCATCGACGAGGTCGCCGCCACCCGGATCACCGAGCGCGGCGCGACCCGGGGCGACGACAAGGTCAGCGAAGCCGCGATGGAAGACCGTAAGCGGGAAGGTTACTTCTGATGAGTCAGGCAGTCCTGGAGCCGGAAGCGGCCGCGGCGCGAAACATGGACCTGCTGCGGTTCGCCACCGCCGGCAGTGTCGACGACGGCAAGTCCACCCTGATCGGGCGGCTGCTCTTCGACACCAAGTCGCTCTTCGCCGACCAGCTCGAGGCGGTCGAGGCGGTCAGCGCGGCCCGCGGCGACGAGTACACCAACCTCGCGCTGCTCACCGACGGCCTGCGGGCCGAACGCGAGCAGGGCATCACGATCGACGTGGCCTACCGGTACTTCGCCACGCCGCGGCGCAAGTTCATCATCGCCGACACCCCAGGGCACATTCAGTACACCCGGAACATGGTGACCGGCGCGTCGACGGCCGACCTGGCGCTGATCCTGGTGGACGCCCGCAAGGGCCTGGTCGAGCAGTCCCGTCGGCACGCCTTCCTGACCAGCCTGCTGCGCGTGCCGCACTTGGTGCTGTGCGTGAACAAGATGGACCTGGTCGGCTGGGACTCCGACGTCTACGACCAGATCGCCGACGAGTTCACCTCGTTCGCGGCGAAGCTGGAGATCACCGACCTGACGATCATCCCGGTCTCGGCGTTGGAGGGCGACAACATCGCCTCCCGCTCCGACAAGAGCCCCTGGTACGAGGGCCCGTCGCTGCTGCACCACCTGGAGCACGTGCACATCGCCTCGGACCGCAACCTGGTCGACGTCCGCTTCCCGGTGCAGTACGTGATCCGCCCGCAGTCCACGGTGGTCACCGATTACCGCGGCTATGCCGGGCAGGTCGCCTCGGGTGTGCTCAAGCCGGGTGACGACGTGATGGTGCTGCCCTCGGGCCTGACCACCACGATCTCGGCGATCGATACGGCCGACGGCCCGGTCGACGAGGCGTTCCCGCCGATGTCGGTGACCGTGCGGCTGACCGACGAGATCGACATCTCCCGGGGGGACATGATCTGCCGGCCGCACAACGCGCCGGCGGCGGCGCAGGACATCGAGGCGATGATCTGCTGGATGGACGAGACCGCCCCGCTGCGGGTCGGCGCCAAGTACGCCATCAAGCACACCACGCGGACCGCCCGTACGGTCGTTCGCGGCCTGCAGTACCGGCTCGACGTGAACACCCTGCACCGCGACGAGGACGCCGCCGAGCTGAGCCTGAACGAGATCGGCCGGGTCCGGCTGCGCACCACGGTGCCGCTGCTGGCCGACGTGTACCGCCGCAACCGCACCACCGGCGGCTTCATCCTGATCGACGAGGCGACCAACCGGACGGTCGGCGCCGGAATGATCATCGAAGCGCAATAGGCAACTGCACGGCCGCCCAGACCACCTTGCCGTCGGCCGTGGGCATCGCTCCCCAGGCGATCGCGATCGTGTGGACGAGTTGCAGCCCACGGCCGGGGTTGGCGCTGCGCGGGAGTTTCGGCCGCTTGGGGGTGCGCAGGTGGGGCAGGTTCGGGTCGCGGTCCGAGACGGCGACGGTCAGGCCGGTGGGCCGCCGGGTGAGCTGCACGGTGATGTCGGTGCCGGCGTGCTCGACGGCATTGTGCACCAGCTCCGTCACGATCATGCGCGTCGGATCGGCCAGCGGGGTCAGCTCCCAGGACCGGCAGGCTTCGTCGACCACGGCGCTGGCCTGCTGCGGCGCGCCCGGGGCCGGCGATAGGTCGAGGCTCACCTGGTCGGTGAGCAGGAGCCGGCTTGCTATCGCCACCCGGGCCTGATTGACCCGGGCGTAGACGGGCAGGAATCGCCGTGCGCCGAGGCGCTGCATCCGGTCGGCCAGGATCAGCTCCGGGGAGATGCACAGTGCGAGCCGGACCGGCGGGTCCATCTCCGACGATCGGCGCTGTGCGGTCAGCCAGGTCGGCGCGCTCGCGGCTTCGGGATCGTCCAGTTCGGTCAGGTCGACGATCAGCGCGTCGGGGTGCCCGGCATAGCATTTGCGCAGGGCGGCCGAGGAGGCTGACCACAGGGGGATGGTCCAGGTCCCCCGGATGGTCAGGATCGACGTGGCGCTGCCGACGTCGTACCGCACGGTGATGGGGGCCATCGGCTCGTGCGGTGGCTTCCAGAGATACGGCGAAGTTCCCGGCATGGGCGCACCCGTCGTCGGCGAGCGGTCCCCGACACCGTAGTCCGAAGATGCGTCGACGCGTAAGGTGTCAAGACTCGTCCGTGTTGTCGCGTTCCGTCACCTCGTCGATCGACCCGGTGATCGCGCCGGTCAGGTCACCGGCGGGCACACCCGCCGCGGTGCGGGTCGAAACTCACAACCGCGTCGCTCCCGGCCCGGCGATCGCCAGCCAGGTGGTCGGCGCCCGGAAACCCTTGTTCTCGTACGCGGACTCGACCGCGGCCGTGGTCGCCGCGGCCAGGTCGGCGTCGATCAGCGCCAGCACGCAGCCGCCGAAGCCGCCGCCGGTCATCCGGGCCCCGTACGCGCCGGCCATCAGCGCCGCCTCCACGGCCGTGTCGACCTCGGCCACGGTGATCTCGAAGTCGTGCCGCATCGAGGCGTGCGAGGCGGTCAGCAGGGGACCGATCGCGCGGACCCGCCCCGACTTCAGCAGCGCGACGGTGTCCAGCACGCGCTGGTCCTCGGTGACGATGTGCCGGGCCCGGCGGCGGATCACCTCGTCGTCGATCTGTCGCAGGGTCTGCTCCAGCCCGTCGTCGCTGACGTCCCGCAGGGCCCGTACGCCGAGGATCTGCGCGGCCGCCTCGCAGGACTTGCGCCGGGCGCCGTACTCGCCGTCGACGTGCTGGTGCGGGGCGTTGCTGTTGATCACCAGGATGGCCAGGCCGTCGGCGGCCAGGTCGAACGGGATCTGGTCGATCTCGTACGAGCGGCAGTCCAGGAACAGGGCCCGGCCGGCCTGGCAGCGGATCGACGCGGACTGGTCCATGATCCCGGTCGGCGCGCCGACGTAGACGTTCTCCGCGCGCTGGGCCAGGGCCGGGCGCTGCCGCATCGGCAGGTCCAGGCCGCCCAGGTCGATCAGCGCGGTCAGCGCCGCCGACTCCAGCGCCGCCGACGAGGACACGCCGGCGCCGAGCGGCACGTCCGAGGCGAAGGCGATCCGGGCCGGTGGCACCTCGTGCCCCGCCTCGCGCAACGCCCAGACCACGCCGGCGACGTAGCCGCCCCAGCCCTCGACCGCACCCGGCTCGCGGGTCTCCGCGTCGCCGAAGGTGACCGGCTCGCCGCCGACGTCGGAGCAGATCGTCCAGCCGTTCCGCGCCCGGGCCGCCGCGGCGACGGTGCGCTGCGGCAGCGCGAACGGCAGCACGTAGCCGTCGTTGTAGTCCGTGTGCTCACCGATCAGGTTGACCCGCCCGGGCGCGGCCCACAGTCCCTCGGGCTCGCTGTCGTACGCCTCGCGGAAGCCGGCCGCGGCCCGCCTCGCCACATCGGTGTCCGTCGTCATGGGTGAGATCAGATCACGCGACGTGGGCGCGGTAGAACTCCCAGGCGTCGGAGATCATGTCGCCCAGGGTGTTCTTCGCCGGGACCCAGCCGAGCTGCTCGCGGGCCAGCTGCGCGGAGGCGACCAGGGCCGCCGGGTCGCCGTCGCGCCGGGGGGCGATCTCGACCGGCAGTTCGTGCCCGGTGACCTCGCGGGCCGCCTCGACGACCTGCCTGTTGGAGAAGCCGTTACCGTTGCCGAGGTTGTAGATGCGGTGCTCGCCGGCGGTGGCCGCGGCCAGGGCCAGCAGGTGGGCGCGGGCCAGATCCTCGACGTGGATGTAGTCGCGCACGCAGGTGCCGTCCACGGTCGGGTAGTCGTCGCCGAAGAGCTGCAGTTTGTCCCGCTTGCCCGCGGCCACCCGCAGGGCGATCGGGATCAGGTGGGTCTCCGGGTCGTGCCGCTCGCCGATCGCGGTGCCGTCCGGCCGGAGGTAGGCGCCGGCCACGTTGAAGTAGCGCAACGACACGGCGGCCAGCCCGTGTGCGAAGGTCTCCGAGGTCAGCGCCAGGTCGAAGGTGAGCTTGGTGCCGCCGTAGGTGTTCGTCGGGGCCTTCACGGCCGACTCGGTGATCGGCAGCTCGCTCGGATTGCCGTAGACCGCCGCGGTCGAGGAGAAGACCAGCCGCGGCACCTTGGCGGCCCGCACGGCATCGAGCAGAGCCAGCGAGCGTACGACGTTGTGGTCCCAGTACAGCTCGGGTTTGACCATCGACTCGCCGGCGGCGATCAGCCCGGCGAAGTGCAGCACCGCGTCGAAGCCGGCCTCGGGGGTAAGCA
>JAVHVY010000018.1:0-3111 GCA_032160305.1 Actinoplanes sp. | reverse complement strand
CACCGTGGTCTGGGAGGAGGACGCGGACGGCAACGGCTCCTTCAACGTCGGCCTGGTCCGGCTGGCGAAGGCCACCGGCACCGTCGTGCTGGCCCGGCAGCCGGCCAACGCCAGTACCGCCGGCCAGCAGCGCCGGCCGGCCGTCGCCGAGAACTTCGCCGGCGACTTCGTGATCGCCTGGGAGTCCGACCACACCGGCAGCGCCGCGGTCTGGGCCCGGTCGTTCACCGCCGGCGCCGTGCCGCGCCACCCTGAGGTGCAGACCTCCTCGGGTACGGGAGCCGCCGCGCCCTCGGTCGGCGTGGACGATGCGGCTGCCGTGGTGGTCGGCTGGACGGCCGGCGGTCAGGACGGCTGGCTGCGCGGGCTCAACGCGGACGGCACCGCCGCCGGCCGGGTCGCGCCGCAGACCTTCACGCAGACCACGACCGGCCGCCAGGACCAGTTCGCGGTCGCGGTGTCCCCGTGGGGCGAACTGACCGTCTACTATACCGACGACACCGACGGCAACGGCTCCGACCAGGTGATGCTCGGCACCGGCGGGACCGGCTCGGCGGACAGCGCGACTGACGTCCTGGCCCGGCTGCGTACCGCCGCGGCATAGCCGGGTCATGCACCGTCAGCCGAGGCGGACCGGGCCGCGGGTCAGGCGAAGCGGATCCGCGATGCACCGGCGATGGCGACGCTCCCTGCGGCCGCACCCGGTATTCCGCTAGAGGCATCGATCGGCAGCCACGTGACGTCACCTGAGCGCTGGTTGGCGACGTAGAGGAAGCCCCCACCGGGCGCGATCGCAATGTCGCGGGGGGAATCGCCCCCGCACGGCGGGTTGGCGATGAGCTCGAGCTCGGCACCGTCCGCCGCGACCGCGAAGACCGCGATGTTGTCGGCACCCCGGTTGGCGACGTAGACGAACCGGCCGTCGGCGGAGACCACGATCTCCGAAGGGGCGTTCTGGACCGAGGCAGCGGCCAGCGTACTCAACGAGCCGCCGGTGGTCAGCACGCCGTTCCGGAACCGGCAGATGGTGACCGTGGAGTTGAGTTCGTTGGCCACGTAGGCGAAGTCACCGCTGGAGTGGAAGGCCAGGTGCCGTGGGCCGGCGCCGGAGGTGAACCGGACCCGGTCCGGGACGCCCAGCTCACCGGTCTGCCCGTCGAAGGTCTCGACGTAGACCGAGTCGGTACCCAGGTCGACGGAGAGTGCCACCGTACCGGTGGGGTCGAAGACCACCTGATGGGCGTGTGCGGTCTGGCCCGCGTCGGCCTCGTGTTTACGGACCGTCGAGGCCGGTCCGACCGCTCCACCGTCCTCGATCGGGTGGACCGCGACCGTGCCACCGCCGAAGTTCGAGGTCAGCAGGAACGCGCCGGCCGGGTGCACGGCGATGTGAGTCGGACCGTTGCCGGTCGGCGCGGAGTTGCCAGGCGTCGGGTTGGCGTCGTCCGCGAGGCTGAGCGCGTTGATGGTGCCGGCGGCGTTCTCGCTCACCGCATAGAGGGTCAACGCGTCGGTTGCCAACTCCAACCACGAAGGGTTGCTGACCGCCGCCACCTCGGAGTCGACCGTGATGTCACCGGTAGCCGCGTCGATGATGCCCGCCACGATCCCGGGGCCACCAGCGTCGGTGAAGCTGCCGAGATAAACCCGGCCAGGGTCGGCGGCCAAGGTCTCCTCCGCTTCGACTCGCGAGGCGGTGGACGCTCCCGCGACAAACCGGGGCAGGAACAAAGAACCGGCCACGACGGCAGACGCACCGCCGATCAGACCGCGCCGCGGAATCCCCATGGGTGCGCCCGCCCGCCCTCCCGACCGAAGCCAATCGAGGCACCCTAGCGCTAAGTCGATCTTTTGTGAACCGTCGCAAGGGCGCCAGCAAGATTCAAACCCGGAGGTGGCGGTGGCTCCGGGAGGGCGAGGACCATCACGGGCAGTCACTGAGTACCTTACGAGGGGCAGACGCGGCCCCTCGGCCAGTCAGATCGCGATTCCTTGCAATACAGCACTCGCGTGGCGGATCGGCGGGGTAGTGCCTTACGTTCGCAGCGTAGTAACATTGCTACTTGCTGAGGAGGGGGATGGGCATGAGCATAACCACGCTGTCGAGTCGCGAGTTCAACCAAGATACGGGCCGCGCCAAGGTCGCCGCGCGCAGCGGGCCGGTCATCATCACCGATCGGGGAAGCCCGGCGCATGTGCTGTTGACCTTCGCGGACTACCAGAAGCTGACCAGTGGCCAGGACAGCATTATCGATCTGCTGGGCCTTCCCCCCGGCGTCGAGGACGCCGAGCTGGAGGCTCCCCTGCCGCGGGATCTCGCCCGGCCGCTGACCTGAGCTGATGTTCCTCCTCGACACGAACGTCGTGTCCGAACTCCGGAAGGCCAGGTCGGGCAGGGCTGACAAGAATGTGACCGCATGGGCGGCCGGCATGTCCGCTATGAGCATGTTCGTATCGGTGATCACCATCCAGGAGCTGGAGATCGGAGTGCTGCTCGCCGAACGGCGTGACCCGTCCCAGGGGACAGTGCTGCGCCGGTGGCTGGAAGATCAGGTTCTGCCCGCCTTCGCCGAACGCACCATCCCGGTCGATACCGCCGTCACCAGGCGCAGCGCCGTGCTGCACGTTCCTGACCCGAGGCCGGTCCGCGACGCGCTCATCGCGGCGACTGCCCTCGTCCATGGGCTGTCGGTCGTGACCCGCAATGTCACTGACTTCGCTCCCACCGGAGCCAAAATCATCGACCCGTGGGATGCAACAGGCCATCAGCCCGGCTAACGGGTAGGCGCCGATGACAGTATCGGGACCGCCCGACTGCCACTGGGTCCTGCCGATCGGAGCGGGCGGCCCGAACGGTGCTGCGCCGCTGGGCCTGCTACTGGCATCATCGGACGGATGACCGAGGAGGAAGTCATCCGCTTCGTGTCCGGCTTGCCAGGGGTCGACGTCGTCACGGCCGCCGAGTCGAACGGGGCTCCCGAGGTGGCCTGGGGTGACACGTTCGTCTCCTACGATCCGCAGGGTGATCTGCCGCCCGAGCGGCGGATGCCGTTCACGACGGTGGTGGTCACGGACTATCCCGGTTTCGACACCGAGTCCCGGCTGGACCGG
>JAVHVY010000319.1:0-4097 GCA_032160305.1 Actinoplanes sp. | reverse complement strand
TGCGCCGGTCCGGACGACCTGTTCGCCGGAGATCAGTCGGTCGCCGTGGACGTCACGGTTCTGGCACCCGGATCGTGCGCCGAGATCTGGTTCCGGTTCGTCGCGCGCAGCGGTTACCGCGTGTCGGCCTGCGCCGGCGAGCTGCGGGTGGAACTCGACGACGACGGCAACGTCAAGGTGCTGAGCCGCGAGCCGCTGGCGGCCTTCACGATCGGGCACCGGCACCGGCTGACCATCAGCGTGCGCGATGGGCTGGCCGTGGTCGGTGTCGACGGCACCGAGGCCGGCCGGGCCGCCGTCGCCGACTCGACGCTGGCGGCCGGGCGGGTTGTCCTGGGCGTGACCGACAGCGGCGACGAATCCTTGGGAAAGGTGGCCTTCGCGAATGCGGAACTCCGATCGCTGTGACGTCCGGTGGGCGGGTGTGGTGCTGGCCCTGGTCCTGGCCGGGTGCGCCAGCCCGGCCGGTCCCGGGCCCGCGGGGTCGCTCCCGGCGTCGCCCTCGGTCTCCCCAGGGCCGCTGGCACCGTCCTACCCCGACGTCACCAGGGGCGACGTGGCGACGGCGGCCGAACTGCTCGCCTACGACCCCGTCGCGCAGTCCGCGGTGATCGAGCCGACGCTGTTCCTGACCGGCCCGGATTTCTGCAAGACCCTGCACATCAAGGCGTCGGACGACCGGTGCGAGCGCGACTGGGTCGCCGAGGACAGCCATGTCAAGATCACTCTGCCGGTCAGCCCACAGGCGCGGCTGCTCACGGCGCGGTACGGCGACGAGGCATGCATGGGCACGATGGCGAGCGGCGGCACCTGCCCGTTGACTCCGAAACAGTTCGCCGCCCTGGCCCGCGACCACCCGCCGATGCTGGTGCACGTCAGCGTTCGGGACGGCACGATCACGACGATCGCGGAGGAGTTCACGCCGTAGCCCCGTTGGTGCCACAGTCCCCGGTGAACACGCCTCGGGGAGCCGGCCCGACGGCGGCCGGGTCTGCGGCCGGGCAGATTAGTGGGCGCAGTGGGTTGCGGCATCGGTTCGCCCATGATGCTGGCCAGGACGAGGACGAGAGTTTGCCTTTCCAGAAGGAGAGGCGCCAAGAACTCGTCAAGAATTCGGGTCGGCGTATGGGCTCGGCCGGTCGGCCGGGTGCTCGACCCGGTTGCGGCCGTTGTGCTTCGCCGCGTACAGCTGCTTGTCGGCCTGGGCGATCAGTTGCGCGTCGTCCGTGCCGGGCGTGCCCTCGGCGACGCCGATGCTGATCGTCACCGCGAGGCCGGCCGCCAGGCCGGTCCAGGGGTGACCGGCCACCGCCGTCCGGATCCGCTCACAGCGTCGCACCGCGTCGGCGAGACTCAGCCCGTCGAACGCGATCAGGAACTCCTCCCCGCCGTAGCGGGCGATCAGGTCGCTGGTCAGCACGTTCGCCCGGAGCACGTCGGCCAGCCGGCGCAGCACCTCGTCGCCCAGCGGATGCCCGAAGAGGTCGTTGACGGCCTTGAAATGGTCGACGTCGACGACCGCGAGACACAGGGGCCGGTCCGCCGCGGCGGCCTGGGCCATCAGCTCAGGCAGCCGCTGCTGCGCCGCCCGGCGGTTGGCCAGCCCGGTCAGCGAGTCCTCGTGGGCGTGCCGGCCCAGCTCGACTGCCTCGCGCTGCAGGGTCAGCTTGTCCGCCTCCAGCTCCATGCTGCGCATCCGGTGCAGCTCCGCCTCTAGCCGGGCGTTGTCCGCCTCTAGCCGCGCGTTGTCCAGCTCGAAGTCGTGGATCATCATCCGGGCCCGGGCCGCGGCGACGTTGTTGCGCGCCTCCCGCTCCAGCTCGTGGAAGCGCTGGTAGTGCCGCAGCGCCGCCTCGAAGTCGCCGACCAGTCGGTAGGCGGTGGACAGCTGCTCGTGAATGGTGACCGGGCGTTCGCCGGCCGCGCGGGCCCGGTCCAGGGCAGTGTGCAGGCCCTCGACGGCGGACACGTACTCGCCGAGCATCAGCCGGACCTCGGCCTCGTGTAGCAGCACGGACCACTCCAGGTGGCGATACCCGCTGGCCTGGGCGATCTGGCCCGACTCGGCGAAGACCTCGAACGCACCCTGGAAGTCTCCGGCGAGGGCGAGCAGCATCCCCAGATTGTCCAGGCTGATCGACTGCCGGTAGGGATGCTCGGCGGCCCGGGCCAGGACGAGAGCCGCTTTCGTGTACGCCAGGGCGCCTGCCAGCGTCTCGTCGGCGGCGGTGTGTTCGCCGGCCTCGCGCAACTCCGGCACCCAGTGCACCGCGTTGTCGCCGATATTGTTGAAGACACAGAACCGGGCGTCGTCGTCCATGCCGGCGACCATGGCCACGGCGCTCATCAGGAAGTCGGTGCTCTGCCGGTAGTTGCCCATTCCGCCGTGCACGACCCCGGTGCGGTTGTGCACCCAGTAGAGCAGCACCCGGTCGCCGAGCCGTTGTGCCAGGTCCCGGGCCCGGTCGAGCGCCCCGAGCGCCTCCTCGTGCAGCGCCAGCCGGTTGTACGCCATCGCCTGCACGGTCAGCGTCTCGCACATCCCGGCCTCGTCGTGCATCGCGTCGAGCAGGTCGACGGCCTCCCGGCAGGCGGCGACGGCCGCTTCGGTCCCGCCGAGGCGCAGCAACTGGTCAGCGAACGAGCGCAGCGCCCGGGCCTGGCCGCCGCGGTCACCGGCCCGCGCGGCCAGCGTGGCCGCCCGCCGGGCCCGCTCGACGCCGTCGCGGTAGTCGCCGCGCGCCTGCGCCTCGTCGGCCTCGCCGAGCAGCTGCTGCCATGGGGGATCGGGCTGGGGCTGGGCCCGCAGGCGCGCCGCCACGTTGCTCGTCACGTGGCGCCTCCCTCCCTGCGCAGGGGCCGGCCGAAGCGGCGGTGACGCCGCAATCGACATCCTAAGTTAGCTGCGCCAGTTGCGGACTCTCCGTACCGATGTGGAGTCCGTCTCTAACACGACGGAAACCCCGGGCCGGTTCAGTCATCGCGGACCGATGCCGTTAACTTCCGGTCATGGACCCTGAGCGCAAGCCCGGCGAACGGCTGGTCGTCCGGGACGCCGCGACCCGCGGGCCCTCGCCCACCCAGCCCGGATCACCTCGCTGGAACGCCTGATGCGCGGCGGCCCGGCGACGGCGACGGAACCGGCCGAGGTGGCCGGGCGCCCCTCCGGGAACACAACGATCGGGCACATTATTTAACGGGCTTCAGACTCGGGACACCAGGACCGGGCTTCGACGGCATCGCAGGTAGGACGGACATCGGCTTGCAGGTAGGCGGGGTGCCCTGGAACAGGACTGCGGTAGGCATCGACGACGGCGTGGTCGAGCCAGGCTGGATCCAGTAGACGAAAGACAGCACGGCGCCTCGGGGGATAGCCGCGGTCTCGATCCGGATGCCCTTCCTGTCGCCTATCTGCTGCAACCCCGGCTCCTTACCAAGGACGTCTCGGATCTGGGGAAGCCCGTCGCCTTCCGTACCGGCGCAGCCGGTGACCGCGACGCCGTCGATTACCGGAACCTTGACGAGCTGGATCTTGGCTGGGATGTGGGCATTGGTCAAGGTGGTCTTCAGGCGGGTGGGATTGCGCAGGTCGGATTCGAAGACGGTCACCATCGTTGCCGTAGACGTCGCTACCGCTGTGGCTGCAACCGGGGTCCCGTTAGTCGCCGCGGGGTCCCGTTTGACGGTCATCAGCCAAACGGTGCCGGCGAGGACGATGGCCGTGGCGATTCCCATTGCCACTTTGGATCCGGTGCTCTGGCGGCGCCACCAGCGCGGTCGACTGGCGTCGTCAATGGGGTTATCAAGTCTTGTGAAGTCATGGCTCTTTCTGGTGTCCGGCATCTCGATCACTTCCCTGCTCGTCTGCGCGCTGACTCGAGGCCGGTCCTGAGGCTCGAACCGGTTTTTCATGGCCGAAAATATGATCGGGGGGCACCCGCGGCCGGCGCGGCAGCTGTTTGAGTCCGTACGACGCTATGGGCAGCGTTGGCTGAGATACACCGTCCGGCGACCCTGTCGGCCGGGTCGCCGGACGGCGTATCTCAGCAGTTATCAGTAGATGCCAATAGACACGACGGTCCCCATGTAGTCCATGG
>JAVHVY010000467.1:0-6204 GCA_032160305.1 Actinoplanes sp. | reverse complement strand
GGCAAGCGAACTGACGACGGCCGGGCAAGCGAACTGACGACGGCCGGGCAAGCGAACTGACGACGGCCGGGCAAGCGAACTGACGACGGCCGGGCAGAGGCGAAGCGGCGCGGACGGCCGGTGAGCGGATCGATGCCGGGCGGTCAGCGCTGCGAGGTGGTGGCCCGCACCCACGGCAGCAGCAGGCGTTCCAGCAGCACCAGGGCGTAGTAGAGGACGATGCTGACCAGCGACAGCAGGCCGATCGCGGCGAAGGCGCTCGCGGTGTCGGCCTGCCCGCTGGTCTGCACGATGATCATGCCGAGGCCGGAACCGCCGTACTGCATCTCGCCGACGACCACGCCGATCACCGCCAGCGGCAGGCCGATCTTGAGGCCGACGAAGATCTGCGGCAGGGCCGCCGGCAGCCGGACCCGCAGGAAGGTCTGCAGCCAGGACGCGTTCATCGAGCGGGCCAGCTCGGCCAGGTCGGCCGGGGTGGTGGTCAGGCCGGTCGCGGTGGCGAGCACGATCGGGAAGAAGCAGACCATGAAGGCCATCGCGAGCACCGGCGTACGGCCGTAGCCGAACCAGATCAGCACCAGCGGCGCCAGGGCCACCTTGGGCACCGCGTTGAACGCGACCAGCAGCGGCTGGAACATCCGCTCGAACGGCCGCCAACTGGCCAGCGCGATGCCGATCAGGGCCCCGACGACGACCGAGATGCCGAAGCCGAGCAGGGTCGCCACCGCCGTGCTCAGGGTCTGCTTGAGCAGCTCCGCCTGCAGCGCCGCATAGGCCGCCACGACTGTGTCCGGCCCCGGCAGGATGAACGTCTGGATGTCGAAAATCGCAGTCACGGCCCACCAGAGGCCGACCGCGATGGCGAGTCCGACCAGCGGCCAGGCCACGGCCGAGACGGGCCGGCGCCGGTCTGCGGACGCCGCCACCGGGGCCTCAGTCGGCGTTGCGAGGTCGGTCATCGGGCAGTCCCCTCCACGACAGCGCCGGCCCGGGGCGTCACCCCGGGCCGGCGTACCAAAATCAGGCCTTGGGCACGACGGCGAAATCGATGACCTGCTCCGGCGTCAGGCCGGTGCCGATCTGTCCGGAGCCCTGCAGGATCGCGATGCTGCGCGCGACCCGCTGGGCGTCCAGCGCGCCGACCGGCACGCCGGAGGCGGCGGAGCGGACGAACGGGCCCATCAGGGTCAGCTCGGCGGCGGCCGCGTCGGGGTTGGCGGTGGGGATGTACTTCTTCAGGATCTGACCCGCCTCGGCCGGGTTGGTGATCGAGTCCTGCAGGCCTTTGAGTAGCGCCGCGGTGAACTTCTGGGTCTTCTCCGGGCTGCCCTTGGCGTAGGCCGCCGACGTGCACAGGACGTTGCCGTAGAGATCCTGCAGGTAGTCGCTGTAGGGCAGGACGATGGCCTTCTTGCCCTTCGCGATGCTCTCCACAGTGGGCTTGCCGACGACGAACTGGCCGATGCCCGCGGTCTTGCCCGAGGCGAGCACGCCCATCAGGGTCTGCGGCGTGCCGTCCTGCCACTTGACCTTGGTGGGGTCGATGTTCGCGGCCTTGGCGTACGTCGGGAACAGGTTGCGGACCACCGAGCTGGGCGAATCGGTCAGCGTCTTGCCCTCGAGGTCCTTCGGGGTGGCGATGCCGTTGCCGTCCAGCGTGATGATCGCGGCCATCGTGCGCTGCTGAATGCCGGCGACCGCGGAGAAGCCGGTGATCGGGTTGGTCGGAGCGCCGGCCGCGAGCAGCAGGCCGGTCAGGTCGAGCGGGGTGAACTGGGCCGTCCCGGCGACGATCGCCTTCAGGTTCTCCAGGGTGCCGCCGCCCGGTTTGATGGCCACATCGAAGCCGGCGTCCTTGAAGTAGCCCTTCTCGAGGGCGACGTATGAGTAGGCGTCGCGACCGAAGGTGCCGAACGACGTCAGATAAGTGATCTTCTCCAGGCCCGAGCCACTGGCGGCAGCCTCAATCTTGCCGGCGCTGCAGCCCGCCGCGGCGACAAGGGTCGTCGCCAACGCGGCGGCCACGAGCGTATGGGTGAACGTTCTTCTGTGCACCTTGGTCCTTCCAAACTGAAGCGGGAGCCCACCTGAGGGGGTTTGGCATAGGAGTGGACAATTCTCGGGCGTTACCTTAGGCGACGGAACGGAGTTCCTCGATGACAGGTTCATCTCGATGACCTGTATGGACGGTCGGTCATCCGCCAGCAACAATGGACAGCTACGCTCGGGCGGCTTCCACGAGACCCTATCGGGGGTTGTGCGCATGATCAGTCTCACCGGGATCTCCCGGACCTTTGCGGGCGCCACGGGCCAGGTCGAGGCCTTGCGCGACATCTATCTCGAAGTCGCCGACGGGGAGTTCGTGGCAATCCTGGGCCGCTCCGGCTGCGGCAAGTCCACCTTGCTGCGACTGATCGCGGGCCTGCTGGCACCCACCTGCGGTGAGGTGAAGGTTTCCGGCGCTCGGGTGACCCGCCCCCGGCGGGACATGGCCATGATGTTCCAGCGTCCCGCACTGTTGCCATGGCGTTCAGTCATCGACAATGTGCTGCTGCCGGTGCAGATCTTCGGCTGGCGCAAGTCCGCCCATCGGGAGCGGGCGCAGCACCTTCTCGAGCTGACCGGCCTGGCCGGCTTCGAGCGGCGGCTGCCGCACGAGCTGTCCGGCGGCATGCAGCAGCGGGTGGCTTTGTGTCGGTCGCTGATCGCCGAGCCCAGTGTGCTGCTGATGGACGAGCCGTTCTCGGCCCTCGATGCGCTGACCCGCGAAGAGCTCTCCGGCGAGTTGCAGCGCATCCACATGACCAACGGCGCCACCATCGTCTTCGTCACCCATTCGATCGACGAGGCGGTGCTGCTGGCCGACCGGGTGGTGGTGCTCAGCCCGCGCCCCGGCCAGATCCGCGAGGTCCTCGACATCAAGATCCCCCGCCCGCGTAGGCTCGGCCGCACCGCCCACCTCGACGAGGTCGCCCGGTGCAGCGCCGAGCTGCACGAGTTACTGCTCTCCTGAGGACTGGTATGCGCGTCTGCCTGTTCATCGAGCCGCACCGCGGCGCGACCTACGACGACCAGCTGAAACTCGCCCGCCACGCCGAGGACGCCGGCTACGAGGCGCTGCTGCGCGCCGACCACTACCAGTCGATGAGCGCCGACAGAGGTCTGCCCGGCCCGACGGACGCCTGGATCACCCTGGCCGGCCTGGCCCGGGAGACCACCCGGATCCGGCTCGGCACGCTGCTCAACTCCGCGACCTTCCGGCTGCCCGGCCCGCTGGCGGTGATGGTCGCCCAGGTCGACGCGATGAGTGGCGGCCGGATCGAGCTGGGTCTGGGCGCCGGCTGGTTCGAGCGCGAGCACACCGCGCTGGGCATTCCGTTTCCGCCGCTGGGTGAGCGCTTCGACCGCCTCGGCGAGCAGCTGCAGGTCATCCGCGGCCTGTGGTCCACTCCGGATGAGGCAAGCTTCTCCTTCGACGGCAAGTACTACCAGCTGCTCGACGCTCCCGCGCTGCCCAAGCCGGTACAGCGGCCCGGACCGCCGATCATCGTCGGCGGCCGCGGCCCACGCCGCACCCCGGACCTGGCCGCCCGCTACGCGGACGAGTTCAACATGCCGTTCAAGTCGGTCGCCGAGACCGCCGCCGGCTTCGCACGGGTCCAGGCCCTGGCTTCTTCGTACGAGCGCAGCGTCACGTTGTCGGCCGGAGTGGTGGTCGCGATCGGCCGAACCGAAGCCGAGGCCCGGCAGCGGGCCGCTCCCCTGCACGTGCCGAGCGCCCTGCCCCCGGAGGACCCGGTGATCGGCTCCCCCGACCGGCTCGTGCAGCGCCTCGGCGAGCTGGCCGAGGCCGGCGCCACCCGGGTGCACCTGCGGGTGCTGGACATGGCCGACTTCGACCACATCGACCTGATCGCCGCCGAGGTTCTGCCGCAGGTGCGCCCGTGACCGGACTGGGGCCGGTCGGCCAGCGGGTCATGCTCGAGAACGACACGGTCCGGATCTGGCACATCCAGCTGGCTCCGGGCGAGACCCAGCCGCTGCACCACCACGGCCTGGCGTATGTGGTGGTCGCCGTGCAGGGCGCGAAGAACGTGATCCACACCGCCGCCGGCGAGCGCATCGACGTCGTCGAGGAGGCCGGTGGAGTGGTCTTCCGGGAGCCCGGTCAGACCCACACGCTGACGAACGCCGGTGACACCCCTTATGTCGGCCGGATCGTTGAGTTGAAGTCCGGATCGTGAACGGTTTTACCCAACCTTAAGAACGACCCTGGAACTGGCGACGACCGCGAGGTATCCGTAACGTGCGCGCCATGGCATTTCGGACCAGGGTCAAGCTGTTACTGGCCACTCTCGGCGTCGCGGCACTTGCGGGCGCGAGCCAGCTCGGCGTGGCGTACGGCCTCGGCATCCTCCGGCTGACCCGCGTCGTGGACGTCACCGGCCGTGATCAATGGACGGCTCAGCTGGCCTGGGTGGCGTGGTTCGCGATGCTGTCCGCGGTGGTCGGCGCGCTGGCCGGCAACCAGTTGCTGCCCCATTTCCAGCCGGAGCCGGCCGACGGTAGCCGCCCGGCCGGCACCGTCATCGCCGTGGCCGTCGCCGCGGGTCTGGGCGCCGCCGTCGTCGTCCCGCTCACCATGCAGCCGGCCCGTACCGCGCAGATCGCCGGGGTCGACCCGGTCGTCGTGATCGGCATCTGCGCCGGTCTCGGCGCCGTCGTCGGCATCTTCGCCGCCTGGGCGGCGCTGACCCAGGTCGTCTCCGGCTGGAGTCTCGCCACCGTCGGCCTGGCCGTCTGGGCGGTAGCGCTCATCTCGGTGTCGTCCTCGCTGGCCCCCGACGACCCGCTGCCCGCCGTCCGGCTCGGGGTCTTCGACGCGAGCTACGTCTCGCCCGCGACCACCCAGCGCACAGCGCTGTTCATGATGCCGGCGCTGGCATTGCTGGCCGGGGCCGCGCTGGGCTGGCAGGCCCGCCGCCAGGATCGGCCGACGCTGACGATCGCGCTGGCCGGGCTGCCCGGCCCGGCGCTGCTGACCCTGGCCTACCTGATCGCCGGACCGGGCGCGGGCGACGACCGCTACCAGATCGTGCCGTACTGGGCCGCGATGACCGCGACCGGCGCCGGCGTGCTCGGCTCGGTCCTCGCCGCCGTGCTCCGCCACGGGCCGGACGGCGGCGACGACGACGCCGACCACACCGAGGGCCGTCCGCCACTGCCCCGTCGCCCGAACGACGACGCCGTCACCGCGGGCGCCCCGGCCGCCGGGACGCCGGCCGGCGTCACCGCAGCCGGCGCTCCCCCGGCGCCCGGCCAGCACGGACCGGCCGACACCGGTGTCATTGACGTGCCCAGCGGCCAGGTGCGGCACGCCCCGCGCGACCCGCTCACGGCTCCCTGGCCGCTGCCCGCCGCGGCCAGTGGCGGCCCGCTCGGCGGTTCGGCGGGCGATCGCCGGGCCAGCGCGGTGGAGTCCTTCAAGGCCCGTACGCAATGGCCCCGCCGCCACCCCGACCCGACCTTGAGCCACGGCACCGCAGCAAGCGGACGCGCCGCCGCCGCCCGTCCCGACGTCCCGGCCGGGCCGCGTCCCGACCCGGGCTCTGTCGGCCGCGTCGACAGCCTGGGCCGAACCGCTCGACCGGAGCAACCGGGTGCGACCAGCCGCCGGGATTTCCCGGCACCGGCCCCCCGCCAGGACGCGCCCTCTCCCACGCGCCCGGAATTCGCCGCACCCACCAGCCGTCAGGACGGCCAGTCCGCAGTCGCGCGCCCGGACCGCCCGGCCGCAAGCAAGCGGGGCCGATCCGGCCGTGCCGCAGCCGGCACCGCCAGCCGTTCCGGCGCGGTCACGGCTGATGCTGACCGGCCGGGCACCGGGGTCGCCCTCGGCGACTACGCCAAGCCGGAGCCGCCCGCGTTCGACGGTTTCGCCCACACGGCGGCCAAGCGGTCACCGAACGGTCCGGCCCACCCCGCCGTGTCGGCCCACCCCGCCGTGCCAGCCCACCCCGCCGTGCCGGAGCGGGCCGCCACCGCCAAGCCGTACGTGCCCGAGCCGGCCACCCGACCGCTGCCAGCGGAGGTCACCCGAGACATCCCGGCGCCCCGGGGCGGGGCGCTCGTCCGCGGGTTGCGCAATCTGGGCTGGGGCCGCAACTCCGCCACCCCGGTCGGCAACCCCCCGCCGTCCAG
>JAVHVY010000433.1:0-19119 GCA_032160305.1 Actinoplanes sp. | reverse complement strand
CGCAGGCTCGTGACCTGTGGGAATAGGCGAGCCTAGACACACGCCGGTTTCTGTTGCTTACCTGTGTTCGCCCTGCTCACATGCTGCTTCCGTGTACCAGTTGTGACCCTCAACTGCGGAACCCAAGGGTTGCCGTTGGCGTCGTAGACGTAGGTGGTGTCGCCGGTCTTGTCGCTGGTTTTGGCGAGGTGACCTTCGTCGTCCCAGGTGAGGGTTTGGTTGTCTTTCGCTGTGGCGGTGCCGCCGGGGCAGACGTCGCCGGTGGTGAGCGCCGGCCGGCAGGTGGTGTTCCCGGCCGGGTCGTAGGTGTAGTTCTCGGTTTTGGTGATCGTGGGGCTGGTGCCGGTGGTGGTTTGTACCTGGGTGACGGCGTGCGGTCGCACCGCGGTGGTGCCCGCGGCGGGGTAGAGGTACGTGCGTTTGATGTCGGTGGTGCCGTGCTGGATTTCGGTCTTGCGGTTGCCGGTGGTGTCGAAGGTGAATGACTGCCAGTACTTGGCGGGTCCGCCGAGCCCGGCGACTGTCGGGGTGGTGGCGCAGGTCAGCGAGGTGGGGGTCCACGCTTGGGTGATGCGGTTCAGGTAGTCGTAGGTGAAGCACTGCGCTTCGGCGGTCTGACCGCCGTCGGGCTTGTCGGTGATCGCGGTGACGTTGCCCGCGTTGTCGTGGGTGTAGGCCTGGTTGTAGATGTCCGCCTTGGCCCGGGGCGTGGCTTGGAAGGAACTCATCCGGCCGGTCTGCTCATCGAAACCGGTGATCAGATAGACCTGATGGATGTCCTCGCCGAGGGTCTGCTCGATGAGCTGGTCGAACTGGTTGTAGGTGTTGCCGTCATAGAGCTGGGCGTCGCCCGTCAGTCCGCCGATGACGCCGTCGACGAGGCCCACCGGGTTGTAGTAGATCTCGAACGATTCCTTGGCAAGCCCGGCAATGGCGGGGAACTTCGTCATCGCCGGGTCACCGTTGACCTTGTAGTTCTGTCCGACGGTGTAGCTGCATGGGGCGGTCGCTGCGCCGACGCAGAATCCAGCTTCGGTCGCGGGCACGGTGATGGTACTGCCGGTCGCTCGGCCGCCGACGTCGTAGCCGGTGATCGCGGTGGTGTAGGCGTTGGTGGAGCCGGGCGGGTCGTAGCGGATGGCCTGGCTGGGCTTACCGACGCCGTGGGGCAGGTCGTCGTAGGTCCATTTGGCGTAGAGCGGGCCGTCGACGCTGTTCTTGTGCTCGCCTGTTTTCCGGCCGAGGTCGTCGTAGGTGTAGGCGAGAGTGTGCCCGGCGTTGGTGGTGGTGCTGAGCCGGCCGACCGGATCGTAGGTCGAGGTGATCGCGCCCTTGTCCGGGTCGGTGGTGGAGATCAGGCGGCCGTGGATGTCGTAGCCGAAGGTCCAGCTGTTGCCGCCCTGGTCGACGATCTTGCTCTGAATGCCTTGTTTGTTGTAGCTGTAGGCGGCCAGGTCGTAGCTGCCGGCGGTGTCACTGCCGACGTTCTTGGGGTCCTTGTACTGGCGTAGCTGGGTGGTCCGGCCACGGGCGTCGGTGATCGTCGTCGCGGCGATACCGCCCTTGGGCGGGGTGACGCTGACTTTCTCCCCCGCGTAAGCGGTGTGGCTGCGCCATTGTTCGGTGCCGCTCATCTCGAAGACGGCGTCGGTGAGCCGGCCCGCCCCGTCGTAGACGTTCTCCGTCGTCGCCGGGACTTCCGCGCGGCCGGTCCCGGTGACCAGGATGGTGCTGGGTGGTGCGTTGGTGTAGTCGTAGTACGGGTTACTCGTGGCGGCGACCAGGCCGCGAGAGTCGTAGAGAGTGTCGAGGATGGCTCGGCCGCCGTTGACCGTCTGCGTCTGGGTCTGCCGCTTGCGTAGCAGCCCGTCGTACAGGGCGATGGAGGTCCGGTAGGTCTTGCTGGCGTAACCGGTGAGTGTCTTGGTGGTGACTGCGGTCGGCGCGTTGCCGTTGCGTAGTTGGTAGGTGTAAGTGGCGTTGGGCTCGTCGGGGTTGGCCGTCGAGGACCGGCCGGGCGCCCAGTAGGCGAGCAGTCGTCCGTCGCCGTCGTACTTCATCTGGGTGACCGCACTGTTGGCGTCGTCCGAGGTAGTCAACGGAACACCGAGGTTACGGTCGAGCATGGTAGTCACGGTGCGACCCAGCGGGTCGGTGACCACCGCCTTGGTGACCGGCCCGGAGGTGGCCGGTGTGAACGCGGTCCGGGTGGTGTGCCCGAGAGCGTCCGCGACCGACGAAGGACGACCCAGATCGTCGTACACGGTTTTCTGCGTGGTGACGAACTGCGGGTCGGAGCCTGTCCAGGAGTCGAGTTCGTCGACCCGTACCGGCAGGCCTCGCGTCGGCGTCTTGCCGTAAGTGTCCGGGTCATCGAAGTAGGTACGGGTGTCGGCCAGAACGTCGCCGCTGGTGTGGGCGGTGCCGCATTTCAGGCTGACCGTCAGGGTCCGTTTGACCGTGCCCAGGATGTTGGCGCCAGGGTTGCGGGCGTACTCAAGGGTGCTGCACCGGTCGTCGTCGGTGCTCGCCTCGTCACCCTGGTCGTTGACCTGTGTGGGGTAGTTCAGGTCGTCGTAGGTGGTCTGCGTGCTGGTCCACCGGGTCTGCCCACTCGAGAGTTTCAGCCGGTCACGGGTACTGGCGATGTGGGTGGGCCAGGCACTGAGCGGACCGTCCACAGCAGTCGCGGCAAGATGGTCGGGGGTGTTGACGGTGCCGGACACCCAGTCGCCGCCGGGGCCGTTGGTGACGATCTGCTCGCGCAGCATGCCGGCGAACGACGGATGGTCGACGACGCTGCCGTAGGCGTCGCTGATCGAGACGCTGCGCGGGGTGCCGGTCGGGGGCAGGTCGCCGTTGGCGTTGGGTTGCTTGTCGCCGTCCATGCCCCGGAAGTAGCGGTACTCCGTAGCCGACTGCACACCAGTCTCGAGGCCCTGGCGGACACGGACGTCGCCGTAGCCGCGGAACTGTCCCCAAGTGCGTTTCTTCGGCTTGATCAGCTTCGAGTCGTCGTACGCCCAGGCAGGTTTGTCGAGGTAGTCGTAGTTGCTCTGCTGATGAGTGAACCCGCCGGTCTCGTCGTAGATGTCGACCCGGGTCGTGACGTATTTGTGGAACCAGTCCAGCTTGGGCGTCTCCCCTTCCGCGCCGTAGTACTGCGGGAAGCATCGCATCGTGTTGCTCCACGGCCTGGGCAGGTTGTCGCGGGTGCATTCCTTCGCCGAGTAAGTGACGCCGATCTGCGC
The DNA here is from genome assembly GCA_032160305.1 of Actinoplanes sp. Taxonomy (GTDB): domain Bacteria; phylum Actinomycetota; class Actinomycetes; order Mycobacteriales; family Micromonosporaceae; genus Actinoplanes. The sequence goes on along the minus strand of JAVHVY010000433.1, from coordinate 15,868 downwards.
CCCGGATTCCATGGTGACGGTCTGGATCCGATCCCGGTACAGGCTCGAGTGCCCGTCGACGCTCGAGTCGACCCGGTTGGGCATCAGGTCTGCGTTCGGGTTGAACACCACCGGCGGGTCCGTCACCGCAGGCCCGCCGGCAGACGTCGTCAGACCCTTATGGACGATGCTTTTGAGCCACATCGGCGAGCCCTCGTTACCGCCCGCCGACAGATACGTCTGATCCAAGGTCCACGAGTCGACATCGGTGTAGTCGTCACCGGTCCCCGCATACACCTGCGTGGTGATCGCGGTGAGCCGGTTCTGCGTCCAGAACGTCGGGGAGAACTGCGTCGTGCACGGCGCCGTGTCGCAGTACTGATCCCACGGGGTATCCGGGAACGCGTCCGCGACCGGCTTGTTGCCGCTGTCGTAGCAGGTGCCGACACACCGGTCGTCGGTGTGGAACTCCACTCGGGCGCCCGGGTGCACGCTGGCGGCGTCGTCGGAACGGCTGCTGTACTCGATACGCTTCAGAAAGCCACCACGGTCGTAGGTGCTCCGTTTGTCCTGATCACCCTCGCGGGCGTACGCGCCGGTCTCTTTACCGTAGTAATAGGTGATCGTGTTGCCGTTGCGGTCGACGACATAGTCGAGGTTCCACCGCCAGCCGCGGGTGTTGCGGGACTTCACGAAGTCGGCGTCGTAACCGGGCTCGTCCGGGTTGTTGCTGTAAACCGGGGCGGTGAACACCGAGTTCGTGTCGGTACCCGCAGACGAACCGCCCTGGCCCGAATCCCGCCCGAAGTAGTATTGGGTGCCGTCAGCGGTGGTCTCCCGCCAGTACGTGCCATCGACGTCACCGTTAGACCGACCGTCCTTGATCATCTCGATGAGAGATCCGTCGTCGGCCGTACCCCGGTACTGGACGTCCTTGTCGTCACTACCGGAATAGCTGCCGGCCACCTTGACCAATTCGGCGGAGCTGCCGTTGAGGGACACGGTCGCGTTGTCGTCGAAATAGCACAGATCACCACCATTAACGCTGGTGTTGTTCGGGTCTTTCTTGCCCGGGGTGTCCTTGTCATCGGTGCAACCCTGGTAGGCGCGCTCGATGAAACCCGGCCACAAACTCCAGCCGTCACCCACCCACGAACCCTGCGTGTTCGTCGCCGCGGTCCGCCCGTCGATATCCGCCGAGTCGTACGACAACGACACCGACGGCGCGAGGCTACCGGTCGCCGTCGGCAACTTGATCGGATACGCCCAGGTAAACGCAGCGGTCTGCTGGGACACTTGCCAAGTCGACGCGGCGGACAACGACGTCGCCGTGTAGTCACCGTTCGGGCCGGCCGGAGCCGCAGCCAGACCGACGGCTGTGGTGGTGCTGGAGACCGCGACGGTGGCCGACACGGTGCCGGCTTGCACGTCGTTGGTGCTCGCGACCGGAGTGCCGTCGGCCAGATTCACCAATCGCAACCGGGTACGCGCGTCCTGGTTGTAGACACCAGCCAGCGAGGCGTAGTCGACGGTGATCTTCACCTGACCTGCGAATGTGACGCCGTCCGCGCGCGACAGCTCGAGTGCCGGACCGTCAAAACCTGCGGCACGGGTCACGTACTTCACCCGCACCTTGGCCGGTGCGGTCGCAGACCCCTGAGCCACATACACGGGAAGCCGGCCAACCTGCCGGCCTCGTCCGGTCACCTTCACGCCTGCAGGGAGATCGACCGTCTGCACTCCGCCGAAGGAGCGCGCAGTCGTGACGTCCTTCGCCGTGAACTCACGGCGACCCGCGGTCCAGACCGGCCGGGGCTTGGCCACGACCGGCTGAACCTTGATGCCTTTGACGTCCTTGGGGACCGGCCGGTGCCACGCCGCGGCAGCCGCATTCGGCGACACCTGACTCGCGATGGCGATCGTCAGCACGAGGGTCAGCGGCGCCGCGATGGCCCTGCGGACACGACCCACCGGGGAACTCACTGTATTTCTCCTTGACCGGTTGGGCATGGTGTTGGGCAACTGGGTGGTCGGGATGCGCGTCATTGACTGTCGCCCTCGACGTGCGCCGCGGTGATGACGTCCCGCTCAGACCAGACTTTGGGCACCGCGTGCACGTCGTCGATCTCGCCGTTCCAGCGCTGCGACGCTCCGGCGTCGAACCCCCGACCGATGCTGAACCGACCAGCAGCAGCCCACGTCGAGGCGAGGCTCGTCTCGACCATCACCCCGGCCTGAGCCGGGTCGTTGTCGCGCAGCAGGCCAGGGCCGCCGTTGATGTACAGGCGTGCCTTGTGGTTCGGCTGGTCGACGATGCCGACCAGGTGAACCCAGTCACCCTGGTTGACGTAGGCGCGGCTGCACGCCCGGGTCTCCGCGGCGCCCGCGGCGTCGGCGGACTTCACCGTGAAGCACCACGCCCGGTCGGCGGTGCCGTCGCCGTCGAGGTCCAGGTCGTTGCGGTAGCCGAGCCGGAACATCGAAGTCTGCACACCGTCCTGCGAGATCGCCGTCATCCCATGGTCCATGACCGAGGGCGGCGGCGCGGGGTCGCCGTTGTCACTGGGGGCACCACCGGTGCCGTCCGTTTCGCCACTGGTCGGTTCCGGGCTCGGAGTACCGGTCGGCGGGTCGGCGGGAGCGTCGTCCGGGTCGGCGTCCGGGGCGATCCGGACCCAGGCGGAGACGGTGAACCCCGCCGGGTCAGCGGTGTTGAGGACTGGCTGCTGGGTGCTCACGTCCCCGGTCCCGTCAAGGTGCAGCGCAAAGCCCGCACCATGCTCCGACCAGGTGACCCCGGTGGCGGACGGTGTCGCCGGCCGGTTGTTCACCGGCAGCGAATCCACTGCCACACCGGGACCCTTGTCGAAGGACCACACCCACTGCCCGCCCGCCGGGAGAACCTTGAACGGATACTCGGCGTCGCCCACCGTACGGTTGCCGGCAGCGTCGACCGAGTACGCCTTCACCGTGTCCGGGCCTTCCTTCACCGGCTGCAGATGATCCTTGCCGGCGCCGTCGGAGCCGGGCTTCACCGCATGCGTCTTGCCGTCACTGACCAACCACCAGACGAACGACGAGACCGCCTCAGTCTTGCCGGTGACCGGGTCCACACCCGGCTTCAGGGAAAGATCGCCGACAACCCCCGGACCGCCGTAACCGTCTGGTACCGCATTCGGAACGGTCGAATCAGCGCGCTGATAGAGCGGGCTGTCCAATACCGGCGCGCCCGGGTTGGTGGTATCGATAGTCAAGCCGAACCAGTCGGAATACGACCCGCACACATACGAGTCACAACCACGACCGCGCCACTGATAGGCACCGTCCGGCAGACCGTTCGGAAACGAACTGCTCACCGGCGCCCACGACCGAGGCTTACCAGCGGCGACACCAGTGACCGTGGTGCCAGACTTGACCTTCTGCGTCGTCTTCGCGTTGTCGTACACCTCGAACTCGTACCGCAGCGACCCACCATCCGCGTCCGCAACCGACATCGTCAAGTTCGGCTTACGACTCGACGTCCTCGCCGGGTTGCCGCACCCGCCCGGACCACACGGCGACACGCTCAGACTCGACGGCTTACCCGGCTTGTTGTCATAGTTCACGTCCAGGTAGGTCGAGTCCTTGACCAGCTTCTTCCACTGCATCTCGTTGCCCTCGTCCGGCGCCCGGAACGCGAACGTGATCGTGCCGTAACCGTTGTCCGCCGCGTCCTGGAAACTGCCCCGGATCGGATACGAGCTACCCGAGGCGTCACCGAACTCGACCTCGTCGTTACCCTTCGGGCACTCGTGCTTGTTCGCAGTGGCCCTGACCTCTTTCAGCTTCGACCACCACTTATCCTTGGTGTTGTTCCAGGTGACCGCATTCGACGTCGAAATAGCGTTGGTCCGATACAAGTCGATCGGCGACGCCGTGCAATCGGCGCTGTGGTAGACGTTCGTCAGCACACTCGCCGAGACGATCTTCGTGTGCTTCAACTTCGTCACGTCGAACTGCACGATCGTGCGCCAATCGTCATCCGACGAGCTGTGCCACTCCTGCCCGACCCGCATGTAGTCACGCATCGCCGTGTCCGTCCAGTACGAGGTGCCCGGTTTGGCCCGGCTCACCTCGGTCCAAATCTCCTTGCCACCGTTGAAACCCGGATCGATGTACAGCGGAAATGTCGTCGCCGGGTCGGTGAGCATGTCGTGCGACGGCGTCACCGTCAGCGTCTGCGCGCTCAAACTCACCGGAATACTAAGCGGCTCCACCGACGGCGCCTCCGGGTTGAACGGCGGCGTCCCCACCACCCGCGGGCTCATCTGCTTCGCCGGTGCGGCCGGCGTCGCCCACATAGCCGCGCCATCAGAGACGAACACCGGCAAACCACCGGCATCCACCGCCTGCACCGTGCCGTCCGCATCCTGCCGTACAGTCACGCCCGTACCGGTCACGCCGAACTGCAGCCGGCCCAGCTGCGGATTCGCCGCCGCCGCGGCAGTCTTGACGACCAACACCTCACTGAACGAGTCCACCTTCGCCGTCAGCCGCAGATCCACACCAGTGAAAACTTCGGAATACGTCGCCGTGTCACCCGAAAGCACAGGTGGCGGCAAAGCCCGTGGCCAGGACAAAGCGACCTGACGCCCAGCCGGGCCGACAACCACCAACGGCGAGCTACCACCACCCGAAAAACGCACGGCCAGAACGGTCGACGTCGGCACCACAGCGCCGCCGGACAACACCAGCGTCGTATCAACCGGCACCCACGAATCGCCCTTACGGACCCGCTGCGGCGACGCGGACTGACGGAATGTGAACGTCCCGTCCGGCTGCGCGAACGTCTGCGACGACTCCGTACGATCCGCCAGAACCTCGACCGGCGACCCCCACCTGTGCGCCTGCCAAGCAGCGGTCGCCTCATCAGATGCGACCGTCGAACTCTGGTCCACTGCAGGCACCACGGCGACAGCAGCCGCCGCCGGCACCGACGGCGCGAGCCAGCCAGCCGCGAGGAAAGAAACAACGAACACAGGCCAAGCACGCCGACCGAACGCAAGCGCGCCTGACCGACCCTTGACCGGCACCACATCGCCGGACAACAAAACCCTCCCCCATGAGGGCCGAGCACCATCCAAGACGCCCCGCCAACAAGGGAGACTAAAGATCGTCGATACCAAACGTCAACACCGATACCGCGTAGTCGAGCTGGCGCCGCACCTAGTGACTCGGGGACCGCGACGGCCAGCACGACCAGCCGATCATCTCAGTTTCCGGGATCGCTGGTTAGGTTTGCCTTCCTTGCCTGCGACCCGCCGTCGAAGGAAACCGAGGCGGTCCCGCGCGGTTCGCGTAGCTCAGCGCGGGGCGCGCTCAGGGCGTCCTTTGCGGACAGTGTCACGGCGCCGAGGGGGCCGCATCCAAAGACCAAAACGGCTGTCCTGAAATGGGTTTCGGGTCGATCATGGGTGCTATGCGCCCACCCCATCAGTCCGTCGACCGGCTCGGCAGCCGCCCGGTGGAGCCGGCGGTCAGCACCCCGGCCGCGCTCGGCCTGCCGCTGTCCGGCTCCGTCGACGACGGCGACCGGCTGGTGGACGTTGTCGACCTACTCGCCCTCGATGCCTTCGTGACCGGCCGCGAGCCGTTCGGCCGCACGACCTACCTGGAGAACGTGCGCGCCGACGCCGCCCTGATCACCGAGGACGCACGGATCGTGCGCGACGCGGTCGAGGAGGACGGCCACGGCCGGCTCTCCGTCGGCGAGGGCTGGACCCTGCACGTGACCCGCTGGAAGCAGAGCCGCCGGGCCCGGGTCACCGTCACCGCGCTGACCGCCGAGCTGGCCGAGTCGGTGCTCGCGACAGCGATCGAGGGGGCCGTGGAGGAGCCCGCCCCGGCCACCGACAGCGTGCCGATCGGTTTCTGGCACTTCGGACCGCACGGCCCACGCCGGGTGCAGCGCGAGATCGACGCCGCCCCGTGGGAGAAGATCCGGGCGAACTATTCGAGCCCGGTCGCGGCCACCCTCCAACGGCTGATGGCGGTCGACGAGACAACGGTCAACGGCCGGCTGCTGCTCCTGTACGGCGAGCCGGGCACGGGCAAGACCACCGCGCTGCGGGCGCTGGCCCAGCAGTGGCGTTCGTGGTGCCAGGTCGACTGCGTGCTCGATCCGGAACGCCTCTTCGGCGACCCGGCCTACCTGATGAGCGTGGCGCTGGGCAGCGGCGACGACGACGAGCCGCGCTGGCGGTTGCTGATGCTCGAGGACTGCGACGAACTGGTCGGCGGCGAGGCCAAGGCCAACTCGGGCCAGTCCCTCTCCCGCCTGCTCAACCTCACCGACGGCCTGCTCGGCCAGGGCCGCAACGCCCTGATCGCGATCACCACGAACGAGGATCTGGCGTCGCTGCACCCGGCGGTGGTCCGCCCCGGCCGCTGCCTGGCGAGCATCGAGGTCGGCCGCCTGCCGTACGCGGAGGCCACCGCCTGGCTGGGCGAGTCCGCCGGCGTCGGCCCGGACGGCGCCACTCTCGCCGAGCTGTACGCCCTGAAGACCGGCGCCCAGCCGATGACGATCCAGACACCTCCACCGGCGACCGGCCTGTATCTCTAGGCCGCGCCGCAGATCGCGGTCAGCTCCTGCAGCACCGGCGAGGCCGAGCCGGCGAACTCCGGGACCACATCGGTGCCGCGCCCGGCCAGCTCGTCGGCGTAGGCGCCGAGCGCCGCGCGCAGTCGTGGGCTGGTCGCCCGGGTGGCCAGGGCGCGCGGCGCTTTCTCCTGGGCGCCCCAGTAGGCGCGCTGGATCTTCAACGCCCGCTCCTGCGGGATCTCCTTTCCCGCGTACGCATCAGACATGGCCTTCTGGTAGGCCTTGGCCTCGGGCGCGGCGTCCTCGCCGCGGGAGCGGAACGGTGCGGCCGAGGCCACCCACTGGGCGCAGATGTCAGCGGTGTTGTCCGCGGGCGCGGCCGGCGCCGGGCCGGAGCAGCCGGAGAGCAGCAGGACCGCGGCGATGCTCAGGCGTGGGCGCACCCGCGGAGGTTACCCGGGCGGCTCAGACTCCGGTGGCGACGGGGGCCGGCGGCACAGTGCTGGCGAGCCGGGCCTTGCGCATCGCGATCGAGGCCACACCGGCGAGGACGAAGGCGTTGATCCCGTGCAGGGCGCCCACGATCGGGGCGGCGAAGCCCAGGAAGGCGAGGAGAATCTGCAGCACGGTCACGCCGAAGGTGATGGCCGCCCACTTGACGCCGCCGGGGATGTGCGCGAGGAACGCGACGATCAGCAGCACGAGGGCGATCAGCGGCAGCACCATCACGCCCAGGGTGCCGTGCAGCACCCGCGCCCAGTTTTCCTCGGAATTCTTGTCGTAGACCGTGCCGTCGTCGAGGCTGTGCAGCACGGCGAACCAGGCGATGGCAATGAGGGCGGCCTGCACGACGACGCCGATGGCGATCAGCATGGCGAGAACCCGGTACGTGGTACGCATGCGACACAGAATGCCCTTCTCCGGGTCGCCGGACAAGGACCGTGACCGTCGCGCGAGTCACCGAAGCGGCGCGGCCTGGAAGCCGGTCGGGGTGCGGCGCCAGCTGTGCGACGGCAGCGGAGTCGAAGGCCAGCTCGCCGGCCTCGGTCACCGGCACCCAGGCCGCGGAGCGGGCGTCGCCGCCGGCCCGCGGATCGGGCAGGCTCGGCGCGAAGGCCAGGTAGGCCACCGACATGACCCGCATCCGAGGGTCGCGGCCAGGATCGCGGTAACCGCGCAACTGCTCGAGGTGCACCCGATCGAGCGCGCCGTCGCGGATGGTCAGCAGGAATGCGAAAGTCCGCCTCCCGGTACGGGCGGCGGACTCTTGTGCGGAACGCTCTACTTGGCGGCGAACGTCATGCAGTCGGCCAGATCGGCGCCCACTCCGACGGTGATCGCCGGAGCCTGACATTCGAGTTGGGAGTTGTGCACGCACTCGGATCGTTTGCACGCCCCGACCTGCGCGCTCAGCTCACCCATGCCACCGGTCGCGCCGGTGTCGATGAAGGTGTCGCAGCCTTATCAAAGGAATTCGGTCCGGGCGGCGGGGCCCGGCGATACGTTCGGGTGCATCTGCCGGACCGGCGGCCGGGTTCGCCGCCGGGGGCCGGTTCGGGCCGCCGTTACCGATTAGCCTCGGGCGTCCGGCGAGCGCGCACCAGGAGGTCCCTCCGCATGGCCGACGGGAGATCACCCGGCCGGCGGCCTCGCCGGCTCGTCGCGGGCGTCGTCGTCGCCGTCCTGCTGTTCGCCGTCGCCGCGTGGCGCCTGGCCGTCGACACGACCGACGAGCCGGCCGTGTCGACCCTTTCCCCGTCCTCAGCCCCCGTCTCCAGCGCGGCGAAGTCGGCGTCGAAACTGCTCGCCCGGATCCGGACAGCCGGGCAATGGCCCGGGACGAACGGCCTCTCCGGCGTCAACGGCGACCCGGTGCTGGACACCGCCCACGTCACCGCCTTCTGCACCGCCCGCGGCCGGCCCTGCAAGATCGCCCATACCTACACCGACCGCACCTCCTACGCGGCGATGACCAGCGGCACGAGCTGGACGTTCAGCCTCTTCGTCGGCTTCGACGGGGCGCTGGTGGTCTCCCAGGGCCTGGCGCCCACGGGAGGGGAGGCGGACCTGGCCGGGTGTGCCACCGGGGAGTACGACAGGTACTGGCGCGACTTCGGCGCCCTGATGGTGCGGTACGGGCGGGGCGACTCGGTGGTCCGGCTGGGCTGGGAGATGAACGAGAGCACGATGCCCTGGCGGGCGACCGACACGGCCACGTACATCGCCTGCTACCGCCGGGCCGCCGACAGCCTGCGGGCGGCCAATCCGGCGGTGATCCTGGACTGGACGATCAACGGCCACGGCACCCCGGCCGGACTCTGCTACGGGCTGAGCACCAACTGCTACCCGGGCGACGACTACGTCGACATCATCGGCATCGACAACTACGACCACTACCCGGCGGCGACCACCCGGACGGTCTTCGACCAGGCGGCCCAGGCTCCTGAGGGCTTGACCTGGCTGTACGACTTCGCCCGCACCCACGGCAAGCCGTTCTCGGTCGGCGAGTGGGGCGTGGTGTCCGGCACGGGCGGCGGTGGCGACAACCCGGCGTTCGTGACCTGGATGCATGCCTGGTTCGCCGCGCACGCGGAACACCTGGCTTACGAGGCATATTTCTCTGACTGCGGCGCGGGCGGCGTCCAGTCGAGCCTGCTCCGCACCGACGCCGACTGCATCCAGAACCCGAACTCAGCGACGGCGTATCGGAAACTCTTCGGCACAGAATGAAACAGATCAGTCAGTCTTTCTTCGGGTATTCGGTCTCAGTCTCCTGGGGCACCCCGAGCTGGGCCGGCGGCGGCCTGGTCTCGGGTCGGGTGGGGGTGCTGGTATTCGTCGCTGGTCCGCCATATACTCGCGTATATGACGGACCGGTATGACGTCGAACTGGAGCCCGAGGTCCGCAAGTGGCTGGATACGCTACCGCTTCCCGAGTATCGGACAGTTGAATACCACGCGGACAGGCTCGCCGAGGCGCCGGCCACGCTCGGTGAGCCGTACAGCAGGCATCTACGGGCGCGGTCCGCGAGCTGCGCTTCCACCTGGGCCGGGCCGCTTGGCGAGTCACCTACTGGCTAGCGCCTCGGCGGCGGATCGTGCTGCTGACGGCTTTTCGCAAGACCCGCGGCCGGGAGACGCGCGAGGTCGAACGGGCTATCGCAGCCCAGAGAGTATGCGAAGACGAGCATCAGCCGGCGACACATTTCTACGACCGCGAAGGGGAGTAAGCCATGAAGGGATACCACACCAAGTGGACTGTTCCGGACGAGCACCGGGAAAGCCCTGAGTACATCGAGGCCGGCGCCCGCATCGCCCTTGGTCAGGCCGTCCACGACCGGCGTGTGGCCCTCGGCATCAGCCAGGCCGAGCTTGCCGCCCGGGCCGGCACCACGCAGACCGTAATCTCACGGCTGGAGGGTGGCGCGGTCACGCCGACGCTTCCTCTGCTGCATCGTCTGGCAGGTGCGCTGGAAGGCGAGCTGGACATCAAGATCACGGGTACCAGCACACGCGCGGAGTTCCCGCTCGCTTCGTAGCCACCTTGCCGCGGCCGATACCAGCGCGGCGACATCCACGACGTACAGCTACTTCCCGCCGCCGGTTGTCGACGCGCTCAGCACGTCGACCGCGTCCGTCGTCGGCTTCAGCAGGGCGCACGTCGAGCAGTTCTGCACGGCCCGCGGCTGGGCCTGCAGGGTTGATCAACGAAGGGTGGAAACTCACGCCAGACATCAGCGTCTACGTAAGCCGGTATTCCTGGTCGCCGAAGTCAGCGACGACACGTAGCTTGCCGCCGAGTGCCTGGACGTAGGCGCGTAGGGTCGACAGGGTCACGGTGTCTAGTTCGCCGCGTTCGATCGCCGACACGCGAGGTTGAGTGACGCCCATTGCCTGCGCGACGTCATCCTGAGTGCGGTCCTGTTCGGTGCGGACCATGGCGAGATGCCAGGCGCGGATGTGGTCGTCGGTGGTCTCCTGCGCCCGGGCCATGTCCTCGCCGGTGAGTTCGAGTTCGGTGAGTAGCTCACCCACATCGGAGTACGCGTGCCATCCGGTGGCCGTCTTCTTGGTCATCTCAATCACTCTCGTCACTTAGCGCGGCCAGGTGCTCGGCGTAGCGTGCTTCAGCGAGCGGGATCGCCGCGTCGTACCAGCGTTGCCAGTTGCCGGACTGGTCGCCGGCGACCAGCAACAGCATCTGACGCGCGGGGTCAAACAGGAACAGGATCCGCACCTCGGTCCCACCCGTGCTGGCCGGCCGTAGTTCTTTGAGGTTGTGTAATCGGCTGCCCTTGATCCGGTCGACGAGCGGGCGGCCCTCGTCGGACCCCGGCCGTTGATGACGTGTTGGAGCGCCTGGCCGATGAGCGCGGCAGTCTCCCGGTCGGCCTTGCGGATCTCGTGCAACCACTCCCGTACCTGAGGGTGGATCACCAGCAGCCAGCTGCCACGAAACCGAACATAACGAATTCGTTATGACGAGGGCAAGCCTCAAGGGTGACCGAGGCCAATGAGCCTTTAGCTGGTGGTGCCGCGAGGTTGGCGGCGCCGGGCACGGGTCGGCCTCGATGGCGTCGTACGCGGTTCGCGTGTGAGGCGGCTTGCTGGCAAGGGCGTCCCAGCCCTTCGCGCGTCGTTGATGGCGAAGCGCAGCGCGTATCCACCGGGCCGTGGCGGCGGCGCCAGCCGGTCCCCTTGCTTCGGGCTCACGCGGCCGGCGGGCGGGACACCGCCCCGAAGTCACCGAGCGGCCGGGCGGTCAGCGCCCGATGCAGCTCTCGATCGGCGTGCACCTCGGCGGTGTGCCGCCATTCGGTGAGCAGCTGCGAGACCGCGGCTGTATTCCCGAGGGCGGCAGCGGCCTCAGCGGTGCTCACGAACTCGGCCGCCAACGTGGCGACGTCAGCAGGAGGAAGGAACCGCACCCAGGGTAACGCCGTGGGTAACGCTTGACTCACCAGATCCGGGCTGACGCGCAGCAACTGGGCCAGCAGCTGCGAGGTCACCTCCACGAGTTCCGCCTCGGCGTCGGCCCGCTCGGCGGACATCAGCACGAGGTCCTCGGCGTCGCGCCGATGGAGGCGGACGGCACGGGTACGGTTCAGCCGCTCGGTCGTTTCGCTCGGATGGCGCAGCAGGTCGGAGAACGGCACGGACTCCAGGGGCACAGCGGCCATACTTCAACACTACTTCAGCAGTCGCACTGTGCGCCGGGGTTACAACCGGCTATCCCTACGTCGAGTGCACGGCCGCCATGTTCGAGATCGGCTCCTGCCACCGCTGTGGCGGCGTCTACCTGTTCGGCGCCGTGCGCCCGGTCGCGGCCGGTGGGTCCTACTTCGTACCGCGAATGCGGAAGACAAACAGCGGACCTGGCTCGCTGTGGGCATGTGTGGCCAGATCGCCTCGATCGCCTCCGGCAGCCCGCTCTGGCCATCGCGATGAGCACGTCGCGCACCCCACGGTTACGCAGCTCGGGTATACCTACGCCCAGAACGTGGCGCGCCCTCGCACTGCTGTACCCAGATCCCGAGGACGTGTTTGATCCCGTCGACACCCATCCCGACGACGAGGTAACACGCCTTGTTGCGCACCATGCCGCCGTCACGGACCTTCACCATCAACGCGCGTCGACGTACACGATCGGGTACACCCCTCATCAAGGGGGCGCTGCTGCCGCCACGCCTTGACCTCGTCGAGGACCTCGTCGCTGATCGTGGAGACGGTGTCCGGGCCGACCTCGATACCGTAGACCCGGTGCAGGTGATGGCTGATGTCCCGCACCGTCATCCCACCCGCATACAAGCTGATGATCACATCGGACAACCCGCCGAGACGGCGAGCGTGCTTGGGCAGCAACATCGGGGGAACATACCCGCCGATCACGCGGGACCCGCACGTCGATCAGCCCGATCTCCGACTGGACCGTCTTGGGCGTCGACCCGTTACGCGAGTTCCCGAGTCCTTACCGGCCGCCTGATACCCGAGGTGCTCGCTCAGCTCCGCCCGCAGCCCACGCTCCAGCACCGACTTGACCAGCTCGGACAGGAACCCGCCCGCCCCGGTCAGGCGCAGCCCGTCGCCCTTCAGTGCCTGGTCCCCAACGGCGGCGAGGCCGAGCTGGCTGGCTGTGCCGTCAGCGCGTACGACCAGCAGTGGCGCGACTTCGGGCGGCTGATGGTCCGGAACGGGCGCGGCGACTCGGAGGTGAACCTGGGGTGGGAGATGAACGAGGCGCGTCGGGTGCTACCGGCACGCGGCGACCGCGATCCGGCCGTGCTGCTGGACTGGAGCATCAACGGGCACGGCACGCCCGCCCGGATCTGCTGCGGGCGCAGCACGAACTGCTACCCCGGTGATGCGTACCTGGACATCATCGGGATCGACAACTACGACCACTTCCGGTGGACGTCGTCGAAGGCCGTGTCGACCACGTAGCCGAGCGGCCGGAGGGCTTGAGCTGCCTGTATTCGTTCGCCCGGGCACACGGCAAGAGCTTCTCGGTCGGCGAGGGGGTCGTGCCGACGGGGTGACGCGGGCACCGAGAATCCTGAGTTCATCCGCTGGATACACGAATGGCTCGCCGCCCACACGCCGGATCTGGCGTACGAGGCGTATTTCTCCAACTGCGAGGCTGGCGGCGCGCAGTCGAGCCTGTTCCGCACCGATGCGGTGTGCATTCAGAACAAACGTTCCGCAATCGCCTACCGCGAACTGTTCGGTCAATAAGTGCCAATGCCATCAAGGGGCGTCCATCCACCGAAGTTTGTCACTCTACGCATTCCTGAGAATACTCCGCGTTACGCTCCTGGCGAGACGGCCCGCGACGGTTCACCTGAGCACGCCCGGGCCCACCAGCCAAATGACGCGGTCCGGAAGGACCCCGTAGGAGGACCTCGCATGCGCAACTCCACGTCCCGTACCAGATCCCGGCTGATAGCCGCCGGGCTGACGACCGGAGCGGTAACCGCCGCCCTGCTCGTCGCACCAACGGCGGCCTGGGCCGGCGTCGGCACCGTCAGCCCGCTCTTCGTCCCGGCCCTGATGGCGACGAGCGCTAGCGTCACCGACTCGACCGCTATTTTCACCACCAGTTCGCTGGTTCAGATCAGGCAGGAGGGCGGCACCTGCAACACGACTCGCGCGGCGGCTGCCGGTACCGTAGTAGATGTTGCCGGCACCCCTGGTATCACCAACAGCACGCACACGATCACCTTCATCGTGCCGGCCACGGTGACAGCCGGCACCAACGGCGCCCCCAAGTCGATCGCGGTCTGCATCTATGCGGCGACCACGTTGGCGTCAGCTTCCCTGAGCACCTCGAGCATCACCGTCCTGCCGTCGCCCATCCTCAGCGCGACCGCCGGCCCCACCGGCGGCGGGAACCTGCTGAACATCAGCACGCCCGCGGGCAGCGCTTTCCTCACCGGGCTCACCGGGTTCGGTGCATTCTTCTCCTCGAGCCCCTGCGCGGCGACCTACGGCACGCCCACGGGGAACATGGTTGCCGTTGATGCCACCCGGCTCGGGAACACCTCGGCGTCCCTGATCGTGCCGGCCGGTGTCGTACAGACGGCGAGCACGACTGGGCCGACGGCTTACCAGCTCTGCCTCTACAACGGCAGCACCTCCGCGGCGACCCTGATCGCCGCGGGACCGTACGGTGCCGGTGTGATCACGCTGGCCCCGGCGAGCGGACCGTCGGGCGGTGGCAACGGCATCACCGTTTCCAGCGCATCTCCGTTCCTTGCGGGTTACGACACCCCGGGAATCCTGTTCACCACCGAGGCGGCCTGCCGGGCGACGTACGATACGTCGCTAATCGGCAGCGTCACGCCGATTGCCGTGGTCGCGTCTGACATCCGCAAGCTGACCGACAACCGGCTCGCGTTGAACGCGCCGGCCCTGACGCTGGTCGCGAGCCTGCCGACCACCTACAACCTGTGCATCTACCGCGACTCCGTCGAGGACACTAGCCAGATCGTGCAGGGTGCTTCGTACCTGGTCAGTGCACCGGCGACGCCGACTGGCGTGAGCCCGTCCGCAGGTCCGGCCACCGGCGGCACCGTGATCACCGTTTCCGGCTCCGGGTTCCCGGACGTGACCGACACCGGCACCATCAGCGCCATGCTCGGTGGCGTGCCGCTGACGAACATCGTCAAGGTGAACACCAGCGCCTTCCAGGCGACCACGCCGCGGCACAGCGCCGACACCAACGTCCCGCTCGTCGTGACCACCGCGGCGGGCACCAAGGCGCTGCAGAACGCGTTCTCGTTCCTGAACACGCTCTCGGTCCGGCCGAACACCGCGCCCAACACAACGGTCGCGGTGAACCTCGAGATCGGCGGCAGTGGCTTCCTGGGTTACACGTTCGGAGCCAATGCCGGCGCCAATGCCCAGCTGGCCCACGTCTTCCTGGTCGGCGGCGTCTACAACCCGGCGGCGACCGCCGCCGGCGCACGGGCGAACGGGCCGCTTGCCGACTGCGGCAGCGTGCTCGTCACCAGCGACGAGTCGCTGGTCTGCACTCTGCGACTCGACAAGCGGTTGGATCTCAGATCCACCGCAACGGGCGCAAACCCGATCCTTGCGTGGGACCCGTCGACGTATTCCAACCTCTCGATCGTGGCCACTACCACTGCGGGAAGCCCGATCATCGGTGCGGCCTCGGGCGGCACCTTCTCGAACGACGACATCGGACAGCTGGTCAAGGAAGACACCGGCAACGTGAGCATTCCCGCCGGTCTGGTCATCACCCAGGTGCTCAGCACCACCCGGGCGGTCATGTCGGGTAACGCTATCGCGAGCACGGGTGGCGCCATCGACATCGGTAACGCCGTCAGCGCTGGCACGTACGGTGCGGCCAGCCAGCCGGGCCGGAGCATCGCCAATATCAGCTGGCTCACCCTCAGCAAGACTCTGGTCGCGTCGACGACTCCGGGCGGCACGCAGGTGCCTGGAACGTTCTCCAGCACCGATGTTGGCCGGGTGCTCGTCGCCGGCACGGGCATCACTGTCGGTACCACCATCGTGGCGGTGTCGCCGAACGGTGCCACGGCCACACTCTCCACTGCGACATCTAACACCGCCTCCGCCGCAACGATCGCTCTGTTCCCGCCCGCTGCGGTGCCAGTCGGGGCTTACAGCATCACGGTCGTCAGCAACGGAAATGTCGATGCGGCGACCGCCGACCCGAACTACCAGCAGTCGGTGGTCAGCAGCGGCGCGACCTTCACAGTCGCCCCGAGCTGATCGGCTCGCACCTGACAACCAGTAACACCCGTCGTAACCGGCGGCCCGGAG
>JAVHVY010000425.1:0-3159 GCA_032160305.1 Actinoplanes sp. | reverse complement strand
CAAGGCGCTTGGCGGCATTCCTGGCAGGGTCGGGTATGAGCAGTTGCCGCGCTTCATCACCGCTGAGGTGGCGCGGCAGCTGCTGCCGGCGTTGCAGAGCGCCACCTTGCTTGCTCTGGCCGGCACCGACCGGTATGAGCGGATCTTCCCGGATAGTCGCGACCACTACCCGGCGGCACCGCTGTGCGTGCGCTGCAACCTTGGCAGCGACTACACCAGCGTGCCCACGGCCTCGAAGTGGTGTGAGCAGTACGGCCACCGGGCGTTCGGCTCCTACTCGCGGTGGCAGACCGCTCAGGAGGCGTACCAGCTCGATATCGACCGGTGGAAGCGGGCAGAGAGCCGTCGCCGTGAAGAGGAGGTACTCGCCTCCGCTTTGAGCCGTGAGGCGATCGACCTCAGCGCCGCCCGCCGGGCTCGCCGCGGCAACTGACCGCCGAGTCGAGACCTCAGCTAACTCCTTCAGCCCTCCCCGGGGACGTCCCCGGTCGTCCCGGGCAGCTGCTAACCCAAATGTCTACTTCTCCGATCGATCATGAGGAGATTCCCGATGGCGTCTTTCGCCTCGATCGTCACCGTTTCCGCACGTCAGAACACCCGCTACGTCGAATGCATCGGGTGCGGCAAGACCGCCGCCCTAACCCGCCGGCACACCCACTGCCCCAGGTGCGTGGCTGAGCCGCAGCGTGTAACACGCCGGCCGGCCCGGGCTGCCTGACCCCCTGAGAGGACTTCTTCCCCTATGCCGAACTCCTTCGACACCGAAGGCCCGTCGCCGGCCGACCTGGCCGCGATCGACGCCGAGTGGCCGCAGATCCAAGCCGACATCGACGCCCTGGCCGACCCGAACGCCGTCGACGCCCTGGTCGACGAGATCACCGCGATCGAGCGCCCGGCCCCGGTCACCATCGGCCGACACCGCGCCGCCTACAGCCGTCCCATCGGCCGTGCTGCTCTGGGCGGCATGCGGGCGGTGGCCTGATGCAGCTGCGCAAGCTGCTGATCCCCGTGCTGGCGGTGTTCGCCGCGTACTACGCGATCACGAACCCGACGCGCGCCGCGGACTTCATCCACACCATCGCGGCGGGCATCGCCTCGTTCGCGTCCGCTCTCGCCTCTGGAGGCCACTGATGCCCATGCCCCCACACCCCGACCCCACGGTGCACGCCATTCGCACCGCGCTTACCGCCCGCACCGATGACTCACGCGAACCCGGCTATGACCCGCGTAAGTGGCGCCTCGCCGCCGCTGCCGCAAACGCCCGAACAGCCCGGAAGGCGCCCTGATGAACAAGACCAAGGCCACGCACATGTACGACGCAAAGGCCGACCGGCTAGCAGCGCTGGCCCGATCCGAGCGTGACGGCTGCCTGCAGATCATGTGGCGCGACGGCCAACACGCCAACCGGGTCAAGGCAGACCGGCTGCGCGAGGCCGCGCCCAAGGGTGGTGCCCGATGATCCAGCTGATCAACGTGCTCCTGATCGCGGTCGGCCCGATACTGGTCGTCGGCGCCCTGGCCGCGGTGACGGTGGCATTCAACCCGCCGACCCATCGGGTGCACCGCCCGGTGTTCCGCATCCCGACTATCCGCCTGGTCGTGACGCTATGAGCGCCCGTATCCGCACCATCGCGACCGCGGTCAGCGCCCTCTACATCGTCACGGTGGGCGCCCTGCTCACCCGTATCCCCCTCAACGTCCTCAACGTCCTACTCGCCACCCTCGCCGTTCCCCTGGTATGGCTGATCGGCTCGTTCTGCCGCTGGTCGGCGCACCAGCACGCGAACCAATACGAACGCGATGTGATCCGGGTCAAGGGCAGCGCGTACTCCCGTGAGCGGGTGTCACGGTGACGGCCCCGGCGAACGTCGACGACCAACTCGTGCAACGAGCCCGGCAGTTGGCCCGGGAGCGCGGTGAGGTGCCGTCGCAGAACCGGCTGAAGACCGACCTTCGCGTGGGTGTGGACAAAGCCCGCGCGGTGCGGGGGGTGCTCCTGGCGGAGTTAAAGCAACGCCGTGACGGCAGCCGCCGGCAGATGAAATCGATCGCGGCAAAGGCCCGCCAGAACCGGCCCGCCCGCCTCATGATCGCCGGTCCTCGCCCGGTCCTGCCCGTGCCCACATCGCCGGGCGTCGGCCCACTGATCCCGCAGGCGCTGGACCACCCGCTACCGGCGGCCGTCCAGCCGGAGTCCACCCCGGCCCCGGTGGACGACGGTGATTCTCGCCCGGCCGTGCGCAAGGTGCGGACGTGGCCCGCGTTGGTAGTCGCCGCGCCGGCGTTCGTGGCCATCTGGGCTGGCTGGGTGGGGATCGGGAAACTGACCGGCTTCGGGAAGGTCGTCGTTCTACCGGGCATCGCCGACTGGCTCGTCGTCGACACGGCGATCACCCTGCCGGTCGGTGTGGAGGCCTACGCCGCCTATGCGTTCTACGTCGCTCTGAACCCGTGGGCACCGGCCCGGGCGCGCAAGTTCGCCGCCTGGTCTGCCGGTCTCGCGGTGCTCCTGGGGATGGGCGGGCAGGCCGCTTACCACTTGATGACAGCAGCGCATGTAGACAAGGCCCCGTGGCTGATCACGACGCTGGTGTCGTGTCTACCGGTGGCGGTGTTCGGTGTGGCCGCGGCCCTGGTCCACATGGTCCGGGCCGGAAACGAGCAGGAGCAGTAGATGCCGTACGGCGAGGGATACACCAAGCGGGAGCTGAAGAAGATCGCCCGCGACTACGCGAAGACCGACGACAACGCCACCTATGAGGTCACGACTGCCAAGGGATCTCGGCTCACGGTACGCGGGACCAACTCGGCGAAGGCTGTGGCCGGCAAGGACGGGACCTACAAGAAAAAGTTCCGCTGAATGTGGCGAAGGCCAGCAGTGGAGTTTCGCCTTCCCGAACCACCCATCCCACCCAGGTCGCTGTCACCGCGGCCCTGGTCCACATGGTCCGGGTGCGGACACGACGAGAAGGAGAACCAGGTGTTCCAGAACAAGCAGGTCGCGAAGGACGTCGGCGAGGCGGTCACCAAGGTGGCGATCAAGAAGGGCGTGCCGGCGAGCAAGGCGCGGGAGATGGGCAGGCAGGCCGCGGCGATCAAGGAAGCCTCGCTGAACAAGTGGACTCGACAGAACGTCGGGCTCGACTGAAACAGCGCGAA
>JAVHVY010000422.1:0-3192 GCA_032160305.1 Actinoplanes sp. | reverse complement strand
GGCCGACTCCGGGGCCGCGACGCCGCGGCTCACCAGCGGCCGAGGCTGGCGTTCACCAGCGGCCGAGACCTGCGTTCACCAGCGGCCGAGGCCGGCGGACAGGACGGCGAGGGCGGCCATGCCCGCTGTCGAGGTGCGCAGCACGGAGTCGCCCAGGCGGACGGGCTGGGCCCCGGCGGCCACGAACGCGCCCAGCTCCGCGTCGCTGATCCCGCCCTCCGGGCCCACCACCAGGACGATCTCCCCCGTCACCGGCAACTTGGCGACGGTGAGGCGGTCGGTGGCCTCCTCGTGCAGGACGAAGGCGGCGCTGGCCTCGGTGAGCCGGGCGGCGACGTGGTGCGACGTACAGTCGGGCGCACCGCCGATCACCGGCAACCACGGGCGGCGGGCCTGCTTGGCCGCCTCGCGAGCCGTGGACACCCACTTCTCGCGTGCCCGAGCACCCCGGTCGCCGCGCCACCGGGCCACCGAGCGCGACGCCGCCCACGGGACGACCTCGTCGACGCCGATCTCGGTCATCGCCTGCACCGCCAGCTCCCCGCGGTCCCCTTTGGCGATGCCCTGCACGACGACGAGGCGCGGATCGGCGGCGGCGAACAACACCCGTTCGCCCACGGCGAGGTCCACACTGCCCCGGCCGACCGCGGTGACCTCGGCGGACGCGGTCCCGCCCCGGCCGTCGCCGAGGATCAGCACCGCACCGACCTTCAGGCGCTGCACGTCGGCGGCGTGATGCCCCTCCGGCCCGCTCAGCGTGAAACGGGCGGATCCGGGCAGGGCATCGACGAGGAACAGCGGCGCGGACACGGACCTCACGCTACCCAACGACCCGCGGCACGATCGTGCGAGCACGCAGCCGGCAGGGCGCTGGCCACCGGCAGGCGGGCCCCCGCCCGGTCTCGACGGGAGTTACGGCGCGCAACAGGCACGGACAAACGACAAGAAGCTCGTGAACGTGATCTTCGGGCTGGCCTAGTGGCCGTTGAAGGCGTCGCGCATCCGGCTGAAGAAGCCGCCCTGCTTGCTCAGCTCGGCCACGTCCTCGCCACGGGTCTTGGCGAAGTCCCGGAGCATCCGCTCCTGGTCGGGGGTCAGCTTGGTCGGCGTCTTGACGTCCAGGTGGACGAAGAGCTCACCACGGCCCTGGCCGCGCAGGTGGGGCACGCCCTTGCCGCGGATGCGCAGCGTGGAGGCCGGCTGGGTGCCCGGCTTGACCTCGATCGCCTCTTCGCTGTCCAGCGTCTTGATCGTCATCCGGGTGCCGAGCGCCGCCGCGGTCATCGGCAGGGTCACCCGGCAGTGCAGGTCGTCGCCCTTGCGGGAGTAGACGTCGTGCGGCCGTTCGTGGATCTCCACGTAGAGGTCGCCGGCGGTGCCACCGCCGGGGCCGACCTCGCCCTGCTGGGCGAGCCGGATCCGCATGCCGTCCTCGACCCCGGCCGGGATCTTGACGGTGAGCGAGCGGCGGGTGCGGATGCGGCCGTCGCCGGCGCAGGTCGGGCAGGGCTGCGGGACGATCGTGCCGTGGCCCTGGCAGACCTGGCAGGGGCGCGACGACACGACCTGGCCGAGGAAGGTGCGCTGCACGCTCTGCACCTCGCCGCGGCCGCCGCAGGCCTCGCAGGTCGCCAGGTGGGTGCCGGGCGCGGTGCCGGCGCCGGAGCACTGGGTGCACAGCACCGCGGTGTCGACCGTGATCGGCGCCTCCACCCCGAAGGCCGTCTCGACCAGGTCGAGCTCCAGGCGCAGGATCGCGTCGGCGCCCGGGCGGGTCCGCGGGCGCGGGCCGCGGGCGCCACCACCGGCGGCCGTACCGAAGAACGCGTCCATGATGTCCTGGAAACCGACGAACGGGCCGGCGCCGCCGGGGGCGCCCGGACCGGCGCCACCGCCGCCGGGGGCGAGCGGGTCGCCACCCAGGTCGACCATCTGGCGCTTCTGGTCGTCGGACAGAACCTCGTACGCCGCGTTGATGTCCTTGAACTTCTCGTGCGCTTCCGGGTCCGGATTCACGTCCGGGTGGAATTGACGGGCCAGCTTGCGGTACGCACGCTTGATCTCATCGTCGGTGGCTTCGCGGCTCACGCCGAGAATTCCGTAGTAGTCCTTGGCCACGGGGTTTCGAGTCCTCATGTCTGCCTCGCGCGTGCGGGCCGTCGTCGCGGATCCGTCAGTTCTGTGCCAGCAGGTCGCCAACGTAGCGTGCCACGGCACGCACAGTGGCTATAGTGCCGGGGTAATCCATCCGGGTGGGTCCCAGCACGCCGAGCCCCCCGACGACGGTCGTCCCCGGCCCGTAACCGGTGCTGACCACCGACGCCGACCGCAGGTTGTCGATTTCGTTCTCGTCGCCGATGCGGACCCGGGTTGTGCTCGGTTCCACCTCGCCGATCAGTTTCAGGAGGATGACCTCCTCCTCCAGTGCCTCCAGGACGGGCCGCAGGGTGCCCTGGAAATCCAGCACGCCGCCGCGGGTCAGGTTGGCTGTTCCGGCCAGGGCCAGGCGCTCCTCGCTGCGCTCGACCAGGGTCTCCAGCAGGACAGACGCCACACAGGCCATCGTCATCCGCCGGTCCGGGGCGATCTCGTCGACCAGCGCCTGGACCAGCGGTGGAGCGTCGATCAGCTTCTGCCCGGCCAGCTTCTCGTTGACCCGGCGGCGCAGGTCGGTCACGTCCTCGACCGGCACCGGGCCGGGCAGCTCGCAGAGCCGCTGCTCGACCCGCCCGGTGTCGGCGATCATGACCAGCATCAGCCTAGTGGTGGAGATCGGGACCAGCTCGAGGTGCCGCACCGAGGAACGGGCCAGGCTCGGATACTGCACCACCGCGACCTGACGGGTGAGCTGGGCGAGCAGGCGCACCGTGCGGTGCACCACGTCGTCCAGGTCGACCGCGCCGGCCAGGAACCGCTCGATCGCGCGCCGCTCAGCCGGGCTGAGCGCCTTGACCCGGGACAGCCGGTCGACGAAGAGCCGGTAGCCCGCATCCGTGGGCACCCGGCCCGCGCTGGTATGCGGCTGACGGATGTAACCCTCCTCCTCCAGCACGGCCATGTCGTTACGCACCGTGGCCGGGGAGACGCCGAGCTGGTGCCGCTCGACCAGGGATCTGCTGCCGACCGGCTCCTGAGTGGCGACATAGTCCTCGACGATGGCGCGCAGTACTTCGAGCTTGCGATCATCGAGAC
>JAVHVY010000417.1:0-18714 GCA_032160305.1 Actinoplanes sp. | reverse complement strand
TCGCGAGGATCCGAGCGCCGTCGAGGCAGCTACTTCTTCTTGGCCGCGTTCACCTTGGCGTACTTGGCCTGGAACTTGGCGACCCGGCCCGCGGTGTCGAGCACGCGCTGCTTGCCGGTGTAGAAGGGGTGGCAGGCGCTGCAGGTCTCGACGCGGATCTCGGCGCCCTTGGCGGTGCTGCGGGTCGTGAACGTGCTGCCGCAGGAGCAGACGACCTCGGTGGTCGTGTACTCGGGGTGGATTCCGGTCTTCATCGTTGCTCGGTCCCTCTCGATGGATCGGTCGCCGGGTCTCCGTCAGCACCGCTCGCCCCTGCTGGGCGGACGGCTCGGAAGTGAACCGGAACCTCTTGCTGGCCGATGGACCAGTCTGCCATGCCAGTGGCCCTGATCAGAAATCAGGAGGCATCGCGTGGTCCGTGATCGATAACGTGAGCAGCCAGCACCGCATTCCCGCGGGACCGCGTACGGAAGAAAGGACTATCCTCCTGGCCTGTGGCAGCAGGCCCGGCCGGCCGGCGACCGCACGCCGCACGGCGTCAAGGTGAGTGAGCAATGACCAGACTTCTGATCACTCGTGGGCTGCCCGCCTCGGGTAAGACCACGTTCGCGCGCAAGCTGCAGCCCGGGGTCGTCCGGGTCAACCGGGATGACCTGCGGTTGATGCTGCACGGCCGGCGGCTCTTCACCCAGTGGGCGGAGGGCCAGGTCACACACGCGCAGCACGCCTCGGTCGAGGCGCTGCTGCGCGCGCACGCGGACGTGATCGTCGACGACACCAACCTGCGGGCCCGGACGGTCCGCGACTGGGCCGAGTTGGCGGCCCGCTTCCACGCGCAGTTCGAGGTGCACGATTTCACCGACGTGCCGGTCGAGGAGTGCGTCCGGCGCGACGCGGAGCGCACCGGCCCCGAGCACGTGGGCGAGGAGGGCATCCGGAAGATGCACGCGCGTTACCTCGCCGGCAGGTCGCTGCCGCTGCCAGTCCCGTGGGTCGACCCGGGCGGTCCGGGCCAGGTGTACGAGCCGGATGCGGGGCTGCCGCCGGTGGTCCTGGTGGACATCGACGGCACGGTCGCGCTGATGAACGGCCGCGGGCCGTATGACTGGCATCGGGTCGGCGGGGATTTGCCCAATCCGGCGGTGATCCAGGCGGTCCGGGCGATGCACTCGGCCGGCAACGCGATCGTCTTCTGCTCGGGCCGCGACGCGGTCTGCCGGGCCGAGACCGAGGCGTGGCTGGAACTGTTCGTCGGCGTGCCGTACGAGGGTCTGTTCATGCGTCCGGAGGGTGACAGCCGCAAAGACTCGATCGTCAAGCGGGAGATCTTCGACCAGGACATCCGGGACCGGTGGCGGGTCGTGGGGGTTTTCGACGACCGCCGCCAGGTGGTACGCATGTGGCGCGAGCTTGGCCTGACAGTCTTCCAGGTGGCTGAAGGGGACTTCTGATGGGCGGGCAGGTGGGCGGCGAGTATCCGCGGACATTCCACCTGCCCGACTCCCCCGGAGCCTCCGCCGACGACCGGATCCAGCCTGATCTGTCCTGGCTGGACGGCGAGCTGGTGGTGACGGAGAAGCTCGACGGCGGCAATCTGACCTTCACCCGCGACGCCATGTACGCCCGTTCCGTCGACTCCGGCACCAGCCCGTGGGACCGCCCGGCCTTGGCGCTGTGGGCGATGACCGCGTACCGGATCCCGGACGACTGGCGGGTCTGCGGCGAGTCGATGTGGGCCCGCCGCTCGATCGCGTACTCGGACCTGCCCGGGGTCTTCATCGTCTTCGGCATCTGGGACGAGACCGACACGCTGCTCGGCTGGGACGACACCGTCGACTGGGCGCGGCGCCTCGAACTGCCGGTCGTGCCGGTGCTCTATCGCGGCGGCAACCTCGCCGAGGCGGCATCCGCTTGGTCCCGGTTGCGCGACCCGGAGACCTCTGAGGGCTTCGTGATACGCGGCGCCGGCCGCATTCCCGCCGCCGACTTCCCGCGCCGACTACTCAAGTGGGTCCGCGCCGACCACGTGCGCACAGAGGAGTCCTGGCAAGACCGCGACGACTTCGACGTCAACGAGTTCGCCTAGCGATAATCTGCGGATTCCGTCCCGGGAGACTGTTTACCGCCTCGCGCCCGACATCGGATCTGGTCAGCACGTGCAGATCCTGTGAACATCGTTGTGGTCGGCGCTCAGGTTCTCCATCCTGACAGCCATGTCCTCCGCTCTCGTCGAGCTCTTGGCTCTCGTGCTGATGCTGCCGCCCGGGCTCACCGGCAAAATCGTGGCTCTCGTCCTGTTGCTGCCGCCCGCGTTGATCCTCGTGCGCCTGGTCTGGCGGGTGCGCAAGGGCCGCACACCGTTCCTCGAAGCGCTGCTGAGCCCGGGCATCGTGGCAAGCGTGGCGCTGACCTGCATCGGCTATGCCGCGATCGACTATGCGATCGGCTTCTTCTCCGATTTCAACATGTTCGACCCGGACCAGATGTGCGCGTCCCGAGCGGGCTTCTACTCGGGACGCCCGGGGCCGTCGGACAAATCCTGGCTCGGCATCACCGACGAATTGTTCCCTCTCCATCACACCTGCCGGTGGGCCGACGGCACGATCTATGAGCTGGTGCCGGGGTGGGTCAACCCGCTGTTCTACACGCTTCTGGCAATGGCTTGGGCCGCCTTACTGGCTCGGCCGCTCGCCACGCTTTTCTCCCCCAGGCCCGCCTGACGGGACATCATCCGTGGTGCGCCCGAGCGTGCGGGCAGCCGTCGCGGGCCAGCGTGGCCGCCTCGTCGTCCAGGTAGAAGGCCGGTTTGAGGTCCATCTCGTCGTAGTACCGGTGGAAGACCGGAGTGATCCCGCCGGACATCGGCGGGACGATCCAGCTCCAGTCCGCCGGCACCGGGCGCCCGGCCTTCGCCTCGTTGCGCAGGTGGGCGATGAACCGCTGCGACTCGGTGTGGTGGTCGGTCATCTTCACCCCCGCTTTCTCGTACGACCAGAGCACCGCCCGGTTCAGTTCGAGTAGGGCCCGGTCCCGCCACAGCGTCGACTCCCGGGTGGTGTCCAACCCGAGCCAGGCGGCTACGGCCGGCAGCATGTCGTAACGGTCGGTGTCGGCGAGACTGCGCGCGCCGATCTCGGTGCCCATGTACCAGCCGTTGAACGGGGCGAGCGGATACTGCACGCCGCCGATGGTGAGCCGCATGTTGGAGATGGCGGGTACGGCGTGCCAGCGCAGGCCCAGCTCGGCGAACCAGGGGTACTCCGGGTGGCTCAGCGGCACTTCGACGATCGCGCGTTCGGGGATTTCGTAGAGGCGTACGCCGTCGGCCGGGGTCTCGATCGCCAGCGGCAGCACGTCGAAGGCCTCGCCCTTACCCTTCCAGCCCAGCCCCTGCATGGCGGTGGTGAAGCTCTGCAGGCGCGGATCGCCGGTGTCGGGGTACCCGGCGTAGCGGACCAGCTGCTCGTTCCACACCCGTGCGTACGCCTGGCCGGGCAGCGCCGGGGCGAAGATGCTGATCACCGGGCGGATCACCGAGCGCCCGGCCGCCTGCAGGTGATGGACGAGCAGGGCGAAGATCTCGTCGGCGGTACGGGCCCGACGCCGGTCCAGCACGACCAGGCTGCGCCAGTAGAGCCGGCCGATACAGCGGCTCGCGTTGCGCCAGGCCATCTTCGCCCCGTACGCGAGCTCATCGGTCGTGTGCACGTAGCCGCCGGTCGCGGCAATCTGCGCGCGCACGATGGCGAGGCGCGGCTCGACCGGCCCCAGCCGTGGATTTTCCGTGTAGCAGCGGCGCAGGAAATCCTCCGCCTCGGCCGGGTCGACGGCGGCGACCGGATCCCACTGCTCCGTCGGATGGTTCCGGTAACCGGGAACGATCATCAGGCTCCTCCCAGACGCGTGACGCCGAAGCGGCGGTAGGAGGTTCGCATGTCGCCAGATGAGGTGAAACACACTGCTTGTGCGACGCAAGGGAGCGGCCACTCGGACAGAGTGACCGCTCCCTATCTCTTGCGACGGTTATTCGCCCGGTGTCGACTTCGCGATCTGCATCAGGAACTCGATGTTCGTCCGGGTCTGCTTGAGCCGGTCGAGCAGCAGATCCAGCGCCGCCGAGGACTCCAGCGAGCTGAGCACCTTGCGCAGCTTGTGGATGATCGCCAGCTCTTCCTTGCCGAGCAGGATCTCTTCCTTACGCGTGCCGGACGGGTGCGTGTCGATGGCCGGGAAGGTGCGCCGGTCGGCGATCTTGCGGTCCAGCTTCAGCTCCGCGTTGCCGGTGCCCTTGAACTCCTCGAAGATGACCGTGTCCATCATCGAACCGGTCTCCACCAGCGCGGTGGCGAGAATGGTCAGCGAGCCGCCGTTCTCGATGTTGCGCGCCGCGCCGAGGAAGCGCTTGGGCGGGTACAGCGCCGTCGAGTCGATACCACCCGACATGATCCGGCCACTCGCCGGCGCCGCCAGGTTGTACGACCGGCCCAGCCGGGTCACCGAGTCGAGCAGCACGACCACGTCGTGGCCCAGCTCGACCAGCCGCTTGGCCCGCTCGATGGCGAGCTCGGCGACCGTGGTGTGGTCCTGCGGCGGCCGGTCGAACGTGGCCGCGATGACCTCGCCCTTGACCGAGCGCTGCATGTCGGTGACCTCTTCGGGCCGCTCGTCGACCAGCACGACCATCAGGTGGCACTCGGGGTTGTTGTGGGTGATCGCGTTGGCGATCGCCTGCAACACCATCGTCTTGCCGGCCTTCGGCGGCGAGACGATCAGGGCGCGCTGGCCCTTGCCGAGCGGCATGACCAGGTCGATGACCCGGGTGGTGAGGATGTGCGGCTCGGTCTCCAACCGCAGGCGTTCCTGCGGGTAGAGCGGGGTGAGCTTGTAGAACTCGGGCCGCCGGCGGGCCTCCTCGGGTTCCATCCCGTTGATGGTGTCGAGGCGGACCAGCGGATTGTACTTGTCGCGCCGCTGGTCGCCGCCGCCGCCGTCCCGGGTGGCCGCGCGCACCGCGCCGGTCACCGCGTCGCCGCGGCGCAGACCGTGCTTCTTGACCTGCGACATCGAGACGTAGACATCGTTCGGGCCGCTCAGGTAGCCGGTCGTCCGGACGAATGCGTAGTTGTCGAGCACGTCGAGGATGCCGGCGACCGGCACCAGGACGTCGTCCTCGTTGACGTGCGGCTCACGGCCGCTGTCGCGCTGGCCGCCGTCCCGCTGGCTGCCGCCGTCCCGCTGGCCACCGTCTCGCTGACTGCCGCCGTCGCGGGGGCCGTTGTCCCGCGGGCCGGTGTCGTTGCCGTCCCGGTCACCGCGGCCACGGCGGCGGTCGCGGAACCGGCTGCGCCGGCTGCGCCGCCCGCTCTCGCCGCCGTCGTTGTCGTCGTCATCGTGCCCCTGGTCGGTACGCGGACCCTGGTCGTTGCGCGGACCCTGGGCGTTCTGATCGGTGCGCGGCTCGTTCCGGGGCTCGTTGCGCGGCTCGTTCCGGGGCTCGTTGCGCGGACTCTGCTCGGCGCGCGGGCCACGGTCGTTGCGGTCGCCACCGTCGCGGGGCTGGTTGTTGCGCTGCCGGTCCCGGCCACGGTCGGGGCGCTCACCGCGCTCCGGCCGCTCGGCGCGCTCGCCACCCTCGGGCCGGCTGTCGGGCGGACTCGCCGGCTCGGCCGCAGGCTGAACGGCCGGCGCCGGTGCGACCGCGACGGCAGTCTCCACCGGGTCGGCCGCCGGCGTGTTCTCCGTCACAACCGGCGCGGCGGCCTTGGCCACCGACTCGGCTGTCCGCCTCGGGGCCCGCTCGGCGGCGGCCGGCTTGCTCGCCGCCGGCGCGGCGGCCGGGGCGTCCCCGCCGCCGTTGGTGCCGCGCTGACGCGGAGAGTTGCCGGTGGCCGCGGGCGCGCCGCCGTTCTGACGCTCCGCGATCGCGGTGATCAGCTCGCCCTTACGCATCCGGGCGGTGCCGGAGATACCGAGCGAAGCGGCAAGACTTTGCAGCTCGGGCAGCAGCATGGCCGACAGCCCGGTGCCGCCGCGGCGGCGCTTCGTGGCGGTCGCGGTGCCGGCGCCGTCGTCAGCGACGTCAGAAACACCCGACGTCACGTCGGTGGTGTCGCTCAATGGATTCCTTCCGTCGAAAAGGCCAAGATCACCCGGGTCTGCAGCCTGGTGGCCGGGTGCCCTCGGAAACCCGCTTCGCACCAGCGGCGCGGGAGTTTGCAGCACGGCACCTCGACGGTGTCCCTGCCCGTCGGACATTGACGGGTAGGTCTCGGCGAGTGCAGTCATCGATCGGGATTGCTGCTCGGCGTGTGCCTTGAGGAAATTCTGAGACAGACCGGACGGCCTTGAAGTCTCGAGGTAGCGCGCCGAACCGCAGAGAGATCGCTTGCTTCGCGGGGTGTGCTAGGTCTTGAGCGTAGTCAACTCGTGCGACCTGCGGCAACAGGGCCCCGCTCGGCGTGTTCCACCATACTCCCTTTGACAAGTGCTCCGCCGTTATCCACGCCCAATGACTCGGCGCGCCATGCGGTTCCGGGGTGGAAATCGCCCGGGACCGCGGTCAGCGCGAGCACGCTCGGCCCGGCTCCGCTGACCACGGCGGCCACCCCGACCGACCGCAGCCCCGCGACCAACGACGCCGTCCCGGGCATCGCCTCGGCCCGATACCCCTGGTGCAGCCGGTCCTCGGTGGCGGGAAACAGCAGCTCAGGAGCCTGCGTCAGGGCGTACACCAGCAGCGCGGACCGCCCGGCGTTGAACGCGGCGTCGGCGTGCGGCACGCCGGTCGGCAGCGCCGCCCGCGCCGTCGAGGTCAGGCCACGTTCGGCAGGGACGAAAACCGTCGGGTGTACGCCGGAAGCGGTCGCCAACCGCACCGCCCGCGCCCCGCCGGCCGCACTCCACGCGATGGTGAGCCCCCCGAGCAGGCACGGCGCGACATTGTCCGGGTGCCCCTCGATCCGCGCCGCCAGCTCCAGCGCCGCCGCGTCGTCCATCGACGCGTCCACCACCAGCGCCCGGGCCAGTTGGATCCCGCCGACGATCGCCGCCGAACTGGAACCTAGCCCGCGCGCCTGGGGAATTCGGTTGACACACCGCACAGCCACCCCCGGCGGCCGCTCGCCCAGCGCGTCGAACGCGGCCAGCATCGCCCGCACGACCAGGTGGGTCTCGTCGCCAGGCAGCTCCCCGGCGCCCTCACCGCTGACCGTCACGGTGAAACCACTCCGGGTGATCTGGGCGGACAGGTCGTCGTAGCACGCCAGGGCGAGCCCGAGCGCATCGAAGCCCGGCCCGAGGTTGGCGCTGGTCGCCGGCGTGCTGACGTGCACCGGCGCGGAGACGAAGGTCAGGCCCATGCGCCTCATGCTAGGGGTTGATCGACGGGCCGGCCGCCGGGGCGTCGGTCAGCGACAGCATCCGGGTCACGATCCGCCAGCCGATCGCGTAGACCAGGGTGATCAGCCGCTGGTGGCCGGGATGCCGCCCGGTCAGGCCGGCGGGACGGACGGCCGCCGCGGCATCTTGAGCACCTCGAACTGATCGGTGTACCCGGTCAGCGCGCCGCCCGGCTCCGCGGCCGTGGTCGTGGCCGCGCTCTGCGGCTCGGCCACCTGGCGGGCGCCGCCCGGGTCCGCTGTCGTGGCCGCGTTCTGCGGCTCGGCCACCTGGTGGGCGCTGCCCGGCTCCGCTTTCGTGGCCGCGTTCTGCGGCTCGGCCACCTGGTAGGGGCTCCCCGGGTCCGCTGTCGTGGCCGTGTTCTGCGGCTCGGCCACCTGGTGGACGCCGCCCGGCTCCGTGGCCGTGGCCGTGGCCGCGTTCTGCCGCTCGGGCGCCTGGTGGACGCCGCCCGCCGAAGCGGCCGCCGCGTCCTCGGGCACGGTCTCCGCCGGCAGCGCTTCCGTGTCCGCGGGGGCAGGCTTCGGCGGACCGCCCGCCTTCCGGGTCCGCCGGGCCGCCCGCCTGGCGCGCGACTTCTCCTTGCGGTTCTCCACCATGGTGTAGAGCGTCGGCACCAGCACCAGGGTCAGCAGCGTCGAGGTGACCAGACCGCCGATGACCACGATGGCCAGCGGCTGCGAGATGAAGCCGCCCTCGCCGGTCAGCCCGAGCGCCATCGGCAGCAGCGCGAAGATCGTGGCGATGGCCGTCATCAGGATCGGCCGCAGTCGGTGCCGGCCACCCTCGATCACCGCCTCCTGCACACCCATACCGGCCAGCCGGTAGTGGTTGATCAGGTCCATCAGCACGATCGCGTTGGTGACGACGATGCCGACCAGCATCAGCACCCCGATCAGGGCCGGGACGCCCAGAGCGGTGTGCGTGGCCAGCAGCAGGGCGATGGCGCCGGTCGCCGCGAACGGGATCGAGACGAGCAGCACCAACGGCTGCAGCAGACTGCGGAAGGTCGCCACCATGATGATGAAGACGATCGCGATGGCGGCCAGCACCGCCAGCCCGAGGTCGGCGAACGCATCCTTCTGCTGCTGGCTTACGCCGCCGATCTGGTAGGTGGCACTGCCGAGGTCGAGTGTCTTGAGCTTGGCGGTCAGCGCGGTGGTGGCCGCACCGACGTTCGAGCCGGTGACGGTGCCGTTGACCGTGGCGCTGCGGTCACCGTCGATCCGGGTGACCTCCTCCGGGCCGGAGACTTCGGCGACCGCGGCCACCGCGGAGAGCGGGACGACCCCGTTGGCGGTGGTCAGCGGCAGCTTGCGCAGGGCGTCCGCCTGCTGCGGCGGGGAGCCCAGCGACACGACCACGTCCTCGGTCACGGTGTTGAAGGTGACCTGCCCGGCCGGGGCCGAACGGAACGCCCCCGCAACCGACTGGCCGACCTGCGCCTCGGTGAGCCCGGCCCGGGCCGCCTTCTCCCGGTCGACCGTGACCTGCAGCCGCGGCACGTTCGCGGCCAGCGTGGTGCCGACATCGGTCACGTCGGCGGTGGTGGCCATCGCCTGGCGCACCTGCTCGGTCGCCGAGGTCAGCACGGCCAGGTCGGCGGAGTGCACGATGACGGAGAGCTGACTGTTGCTGTCCGCGCCGACGGTCACGGTGCCGACGTCGGCGGCCGGCAGCGCGGTCAGCTCGCTGCGCAGTTCGTCGGTGACCTTGACCGAGTCGGCGTCGGTCTTGAGCGCGACGTTGAAGCTGGCGCCGCTGGCGCCGCCCGACCCGATGAACGGGTTGAACGTCCCGTTGCCGACGGTCACCTGGTAGTTGGCCACGTCGCCGCGACCGGCCAGCACCGCCTCGACCTTCTTGGCCGCGTCGTTCGTGGTCGCCAGGCTGGTGCCGACCGGCATCTCCTGGCTGATCGTGACATTGTCCTGACCGGACCGCTCGAGGAAGTTGGTCTCCAGCTTGCGGGACAGCCCGAAGGTGCCGATCAGGATCAGCACACCGACCAGCAGCGTCGCCCAGCGGCGCTTGGTGGCGAAGCGGATCACCGGCAGGTAGCCGCGCTGCAACAGGCTGCGGCGTTCCTTGGCCTCGGCCGCCTGCCGGACCGCCTCGGTCTCGGCGTCACCCGCGGCCGGCCGCAGGAACCAGTATGCCAGCACCGGCACGACAGACAGCGAGACGAGGAGCGAGGCGACCAGCGCGACGGTGACGGTGACCGCGAACGGCGTGAACAACTGCCCGACGAAGCCACCGACCAGGGCGATCGGGGCGAAGACGGCGACCGTGGTCAGCGTCGAGGCGGTGACCGCCCCGGCGACCTCGCGGACCCCGCCCAGGATCGCATAGACCTTCTCCTCGCCGTAGCCGAGGTGTCTCTTGATGTTCTCGAGGACGACGATCGAGTCGTCCACCACCCGGCCGACCGCGATGGTGAGCGCCCCGAGGGTGAGCAGGTTGAGCGAATAGTCACCGACCGACAGGCCGATCAGCGCGATCAGCACGGACAGCGGGATCGACACCGCGGTGACCAGGGTCGACCGCACCGAGAGCAGGAAGACCAGGATCACGATCACGGCCATGATCAGGCCGAGCAGCCCTTCGGTGGTCAGGCTCTTGATCGAGCGTTCGACGAACGGCGCCTGGTCGGTGATCACCGTGAGTTTGGCGCCGGAGCTCGCCTCCAGCTGGCTGAGCTTGTCGCGGACCTCGTGCGAGATCTGCACCGGGTTGCCGTCCGGCGCCGCGGTGACCGCGATGCCGAGGCTGTCCACGCCGTCCGTCCGGGTGTACGAGGTCGCCGTAGCCAGCCTCTCCTCGATCGAGGAGGTGACGTCGCTGAGCTTCACCGGGCCCTTGGCGCCGGTCAGGTAGAGGCCCTTGAGCGCGTCGAGGGAGTCGATCGGCGTGCCGACCTGCACGCTCAGCGAGCGGGTGCCGTCGGTGACCGCGCCGGCCGGGATCGAGATGCCGTTGGCCCGCAGCAGGGTGGTGATCGCCTGCGGGCTGACCCCGGCCCGGGTCAGCTTGGCCAGATCGGGGGTGATCACGACCTGCCGGGTACGGGTGCCCGTCAGCGACACGTCCCGGACGCCGTCGATGCCCTGCAGCACCGGTACGACCTGCCTGGTCAGCCGGTCGGCCAGGTCGGTCGGGTCGGAGCCGCCCGAGCCGGCCAGCACGATCGCCGGGATGTCGTCGGTGTTGCCGGCGAATATCGTCGGTTCGACGCCGGACGGCAGCGTCGGCTGGATCCGGTTGACCGAGTTGGTCAGCTGATTGATCGCGTTGGTCAGATCGGTACCGAAGGCGAAGGTCACCTGGATCGTCGCCGAGCCCGGCCGGGTGGTCGACTGGATCGTGTCCAGGCCGTCGGCGCCCTTGACCGCGTCCTCGATCGGCTTGGTGATCTGCTCCTCGATGATCTCCGGGCCGGCGCCGGGCAGCGAGGCGCCGATGAACGCGCCCGGGAACTGCAGCGACGGCAGCAACTGCTGTTTGAGCGACGGGATCAGGTACACGCCGAATCCGGCGATGATGATCGCGATGAGGGCCACAAGCCCTCGGTTGGCGAGACTCAGCCGGGTCAGGAATGACATGGACGCTCCCCCGCGGAAGGTTCGAACGGCGTTGACAGTTTGCCCGAGCGCTTCGGGACGGCGTCCCTCGGGCTCGCCGCCTCCGCGGCATCATGGCCGTAGGCACGGCGAAGCAACGCCGGTTCCTCAGCCGGCTCTCAGTGAACGCGTCGACGGCTCGGGCACGATGCTTACGGCACAGCCGAGATGTTTACGGCTGGGCGAGATGCTTACGGCTGGGGCGAGATGTACGGCTCAGGCGAGATCCAGCGCCCGGGCCGCGGCCAGCACCTCATTCTTGATCGTGGTGGGGCTCGGCGCGGTGCTGATCGCCCATTCCGGGTCCTTGAGCCCGTGCCCGGTGACCGTGCAGACCACCCGCGACCCGGCCGGCACCAGACCCGCCTCGGACTGCTGCAACAGTCCCGCCACGCTGGCCGCGCTGGCCAGTTCGACGAAGACCCCGACCTCCCGGGCGAGCAGCCGGTAGGCGGACAGGATCTCCCGGTCGGTGACGGCGGCGATCAGGCCGCCCGAGGTGTCCCGGGCGTCCAGCGCCTTGGTCCAGCTGGCCGGGTTGCCGATCCGAATCGCCGTGGCGATCGTCGACGGCTCCTGGACCACCTGCCCGTTGACGATCGGCGCCGCCCCGGAGGCCTGGAAGCCGAACATCTTCGGCAGCTGGGTGGAGTTACCGGCCTCGAGATCCTCGAGGTAGCCCATCCAGTACGCCGAGATGTTGCCCGCGTTGCCGACCGGCAGGCAGTGGATGTCCGGCGCCTCGCCGAGCGCCTCGACGATCTCGAACGCGGCCGTCTTCTGGCCGTGCAGCCGGTAGATGTTCACCGAGTTGACCAGGGAGACCGGGAAGTCCTGGGAGATCTTCGAGGCCAGCGCCAGGCAGTCGTCGAAGTTGCCGTCGACCTGCAGCAACTTGGCGCCGTGCACGAGCGCCTGGGCCAGCTTGCCGAGCGCGATCTTGCCCTGCGGCACGAGCACCGCACAGGTCAGCCCGGCCCGGGCGGCGTACGCGGCGGCGGAGGCGCTGGTGTTGCCGGTGGAGGCGCAGATGATCGCCTTCGACCCCTCCTCGACCGCCTTCGAGACCGCCATCGTCATCCCGCGGTCCTTGAACGAACCGGTCGGGTTGGCGCCCTCGACCTTGAGGTAGACGTCAGCGCCGGTACGTTGGGAGAGCACCGGGGCGGGCACGAGCGGCGTGTTGCCCTCGTGCAGGGTGACCACCGGGGTGGCGTCGGTGACCGGCAACCGGTCCCGATAGGCGTCGATCAGTCCCCGCCACATGGTGTCTCTCCTTACCGCCGGCCGACACCGCCAAGCATGCCGCACATCCGCGGCCACCGGTGCGAGCACCCGGTACAGGTCCACCATCTGATCGGGTCCTGGGCATCGTCATGAACCATCTGGCGGCCCGACAGCGGCGCCGGCCCCCGACCCGCAGCACGCTGGCGGCCACCTAGCAACGGCCCGGCCCGGCTCAGCCCTCGCCCTCGACCCGCAGCACGCTGGCGATCGAGCGGACGATGTCCAGCTCGGCCAGGGCCTCCACGGTCGCGGCCAGGTTCGCGTCCGGCGCGCTGTGGGTGACGATCACCAGCGTGGCGTCCGCGTCGCGGCCGGACTGCCGGACCGTCGCGATGGAGACCTCGTGCTTGGCGAAGACGCCGGCCACGGTGGCCAGCACACCCTGCCGGTCGGCGACGTCCAGGCTGATGTGGTACCTGGTCATCGCCTCGCCGATCGCGCGGATCGGCAGGTGGGCATAGGCGGACTCACTCGGGGCACGGGTACCGGAAATGCGGTTTCGGGCCGCCGCGACGATGTCGCCGAGGACCGCGCTGGCCGTCGGGGTGCCGCCGGCGCCGCGGCCGTAGAACATCAGCTGGCCGGCCGCCTCGGCCTCGACGAAGACCGCGTTGAAGGCGTCGCCGACGCTGGCCAGCGGGTGCGTACGCGGGATCATCGCCGGATGCACCCGGACGCTGACCGACTCCTGACCGCTGGAGTCCGGGCCGCGGGCCGCGATGCAGAGTAGCTTGATCGTGCAGCCCATCTCCTTGGCGCTGGCCATGTCGCGGGCCGTCACCGCGGTCATCCCCTCGCGGAAGACGTCCGCCGCGGTGACCCGGGTGTGGAACGCGAGCGACGCCAGGATCGCCGCCTTCGCGGCGGCGTCGAAGCCCTCGACGTCGGCGGTCGGGTCGGCCTCCGCGTACCCGAGCTCGGTGGCCTCGTCCAGCGCCTCGCCGAACCCGGCGCCGGTGGCGTCCATCGAGGACAGGATGAAGTTCGTCGTGCCGTTCACAATGCCGGTGACCTTGGTGATGCGGTCGCCGTGCAACGATTCGCGTAGCGGGCGCAGCAGTGGGATCGCCCCGGCGACAGCGGCCTCGTAGTAGAGGTCGGCGCCGCCCTCGGCCGCCGCGGTGTGCAGCGTCGCGCCGTCCTCGGCCAGCAGCGCCTTGTTGGCCGTGACCACGCTCTTGCCGGCGCGCAGGGCCTCGGTAAGCCAGCCGCGGGCCGGGTCGATGCCGCCGACGACCTCGATCACCACGTCCACGTCGTCGCGCTTGACCAGGCCCAGCGCGTCGGTGGTGAACAGGGCCGGGTCGATCGGGCCGCGCGCGCGGCCGGGTCGGCGCACGGCGATGCCGACGATCTCCAGCGGCGCGCCGATCCGGGCCGTCAGGTCGTCGGCCTGGCTGTACAGCAGCCGGACGACCTCGGAGCCGACGGTGCCACAGCCGAGCAGCGCCAGACGGACCGGCGGTTTGACAGAACTCATCCCACATCCAAATTGAGCAGGTCGGCCTCGGTCTCGCGCCGGACGATCACCCGCGACACGCCGTCGCGCACTGCGACCACGGGCGGACGGGGAACGTGGTTGTAGTTGCTGGCCATGCTCCGGCAGTAGGCGCCGGTGCCGGGCACGGCAAGAAGATCTCCGGGCTGCACGTCGGCGGGCAGGAATTCATCCTTCACGATGATGTCCCCGGATTCACAATGCTTTCCCACGACGCGGGCCAGCAGCGGCTCGGCCGGCGACGCGCGTCCCGCGAGGGTGGCGCTGTACGACGCGTCGTACAGCGCCGTGCGGATGTTGTCGCTCATCCCACCGTCGACGCTGACGTAGCTGCGGATCCCGTCGACGTCCTTGACCGTGCCGACCTCGTAGAGCGTGAAGACGGACGGCCCGACGATCGCCCGGCCCGGCTCGATCGACAGTCGCGGCTTCGCCAGATTCTCCGCGGCGCACTCGCCATCGACGATCTTGTTGATGCGTTTCGCCAGGTCAGAGGCATCGGACGGGTCGTCCTGGGTGGTGTAGGCGATGCCGAACCCACCGCCCAGGTCCAGTTCCGCCAGCTCGACCCCGCGCGCGTCGCGGATCCGCGCCTGCAGCTCGATCACCCGGCGGGCGGCGACCTCGAAGCCGCTGGTGTCGAAGATCTGCGACCCGATATGCGAGTGCAGACCCCGCAGATCAAGAACACCGTCATCGAGTACGCGCACAGCCGCCTCAAACGCAGCGCCACCGGCCAGCGAGAAACCGAACTTCTGGTCCTCGTGCGCGGTCGCGATGAATTCGTGGGTGTGCGCCTCGACGCCGACGGTGACCCGGATCAGGACTTTCGGGCTCGTACCCGACTCGCGGGCGACCTCGCTCAGCCGGGCGATCTCGTCGAACGAGTCGACGACGATCCGCCCGATCCCAGCCTCGACGGCCCGTTCCAGCTCGCGGACCGACTTGTTATTGCCGTGGAAGCCCATCCGATCGGCCGGGAAACCGGCGGCGAGCGCGACCGCCAGCTCCCCGCCCGTGCAGACGTCGAGGAACAGGCCCTCCTCGTCGATGATCTTGACGACCGCCTTGCACAGGAACGACTTGCCCGCGTAGTAGACGTCCGCGCCGGCGAACGCCGACGCGAAATCGCGGCACCGGGCCCGCAGATCCTCCTCGTCGAGAAAATAGGCCGGCGTGCCGTGCTCAGCCGCCAGATCGAGCACGTCGACCCCGCCGATGGTGAGCGAGCCGCCGTCGCCGCGCCGCACGGTGCACGGCCAGAGCCGCGGCACGAGCGCATTCACATTCTCCGGCATGCGCAGCCACGCCGGACCCCGGCTGCCCAGGTCGCCGTGCAGCGCCCCGGCCTCATGAGCTCGCATGGCTACATCCTTTCCGGGGCGGAGACCCCGAGAAGGGCCAAACCGTTCACGATCACCGTACGGGTGGCATCGTTGAGCCAGAGCCGGGCGCGCTGCAGGTCGGTGATCGGCTCGTCGCCCAGCGGCAGCACCCGGCACTGGTCGTAGAAACGGTGGAACTCCTGCGCGACGTCCTCCAGATACCGGGCCACCCGGTGCGGCTCACGCAGCTCGGCCGCACTGGCCACCACGGCCGGATACTCGCCGAGCGCCTTGAGTAGGTCGTTCTCCCTCTCGTGGCTGAGCAGCCCCGGCTGGAAGTCGTCCGGCTCGCCCCGGGTCAGCCCCACCTCGGCCGCGTTGCGGGCCACGCCGGCGGTCCGGGCGGCGACGTACTGCACGTAGTAGACCGGGTTCTCCCGACTGGCCCGGGTCCACTCGGCGACGTCGATGTTGATCGTGGAGTCGGACGAGGACCGGGCCAACGCGTACCGGGCCGCGTCCACGCCGAGCGCGTCGACGAAGTCCTCCAGCGTGACGACCGTGCCGGCCCGCTTGCTCATCCGTACCGGCTCGCCGTCCCGGACCAGGTTGACCATCTGGCCGATCAGGATCTCCAGGTTGGTCTCCGGGTCGTCGCCGAAGCAGGCCGCCATCGCCTTCATCCGGCCGATGTAGCCGTGGTGGTCGG
Organism: Actinoplanes sp.; assembly: GCA_032160305.1. Taxonomy (GTDB): domain Bacteria; phylum Actinomycetota; class Actinomycetes; order Mycobacteriales; family Micromonosporaceae; genus Actinoplanes. Next base: position 2,877 of record JAVHVY010000417.1, on the reverse strand, counting down.
CGCCCAGCATGATCACGATCCGGTCGAAGCCCCGCTCCCGCTTGTCCAGGTAGTAGGCGCAGTCGGCGGCGAAGTAGGTCCAGTCGCCGTCCGACTTGCGCAGCACCCGGTCCTTGTCATCGCCGAATTCGGTGGTCCGCAGCCAGGTCGCGCCGTCCGCCTCGACGATGTGGCCCTGCGCGCGCAGCCGGTCCAGCGCCGCCTGCAACTCACCCTTGTCGTGCAGATCCTTCTCGTTGAAATACGTGTCGAAGTGCACGCCGAACTCGTCCAGCGACGCCCTGATCTCGGCGAACATCAACTTGACGCCCTCGACCCGGAACACCTCCAGCGCCTTGTCCGCGCCGAGTTCGAGGGTGCCCGGCGCCTCGGCCAGCACCGCGGCGGCGATCTCCTCGATGTACGCGCCGCCGTAGCCGTCCGCGGGAACCGGCTCGCCCCGGGCCGCCGCGTAGAGCGACATGGCGAACCGGTCGATCTGCGAACCGGCGTCGTTGAAGTAGTACTCCGTGCCCACGCTCGCGCCGGCTGTCCGCAGCAGCCGGGACAGCGCGTCGCCGACGGCGGCCCAGCGGACCCCGCCGATGTGCACGGGACCGGTCGGGTTGGCGGAGACGAACTCCAGGTTGATCCGCTGACCGGCCAGCGTCTCGGTACGCCCGTACTCGGCGCCGGCGAGCACGATGTCGCGGGCGAGCACACCCGCCGCGGCGGCGTCCAGCCGGATGTTCAGGAAGCCCGGCCCGGCGATCTCCACCGATGTGATGCCAGGCTGCCGGCCCAGTTCCTCGGCCAGCGCCGCGGCCAGCTCACGCGACGTGATGCCGGCCTTCCTGGCGAGCTGCATTGCCAGCGTGGAGGCGTAGTCTCCATGTTCGGGATTGCGGGGTCGCTCCATCGTCGTGGTCTCGGGCAGCAGCGAGTCATCCAGGCCCAAGGTGGCGAAGACGGTACGGGCAGCTGTGAGAACGGTGGCAGCGAGGTTGGCGGGAGTCACCGAGCCATGCTATCCGGGTAGACTTTTGCCCTCGGCGGCGTCCCGGTGCCTGCTCACAGGCCCGGCTCTTATCTTCGAATGAATTGACGAGGCACGATGAGCATGAGCATCCCGGGTCCCGAGCGGAACCCGTCCAGCGTCAAGGTCGACAAGACCTCGGGTCAGGGCAAGCCGCCCACTCGTCCGGCCGCCGCCAAGAAGACACCGGCGAAGAAGGCCGGCGCGGGTGGCAAGGGCCGCAAGCCGGTCACCCCGGTCAAGGTGAGCAGCGCCCGCAACTGGGGTCCGATCATCGTCGGCGGCCTGGTCGCCGTCCTCGCGATCGGCATGATCGCCTGGGCCGCCGTCGCCGTAGTCGGCGCCGAGCACCAGAAATCCATCCCGTGGGACAAGCGGGCCACGGCGATCAAGGGCGTCGTCGACTACCGGGCGAAGTATCCGGAGCTGAAGCAGGCCGCCAACCACAAGTCCGGCGTGCTGACCTACCCGGTGACCCCGCCCGTCGGCGGAGCACACAACCCGGTCTGGCAGAACTGCATGGGCGACGTCTACACCGCGCCGATCCCGAAGGAGAACGCGGTGCACAGCCTCGAACACGGCGCCGTCTGGGTCACCTACAAGCCCGGCCTGGACCAGGCCTCCATCAACACCGTGAAGTCGAAGGTCGAAGGCAAGGACTACCTGTTCATGAGCCCGTTCACCGGACTGGACAAGAACATCTCGCTGCAGGGCTGGGGTTTCCAGCTCAAGGTCGACAGCGCGAGCGACCCCCGCATCGACCAGTTCATCAAGGCCGTCCGGCTGAACGCGGCGATGGAGCCCGGCGCGGCCTGCTCCAGCGGTAGCACGGCCACCGGTGACGTCCCGGCGACCACCGCGAGCTGATGACCGCATCCACCGAGACCGGGCCGGTGGCCACCCCCGCCGTCCCGCTCAACGACCCCGCCCCGGTCCGGCGCTTCCGCCGGTTCGCAGTGATCTGGCTGGCCGTGGCGCTGGTCTTCGGCCTGCTGGCCGGCGGCCTCGGCGGCTGGGTGCTGGCCCAGCCGCACAACCCAGCCGACGACTCGGCCGAGGCCGGCTTCCTGCGCGACATGTCGACCCACCACGCCCAGGCGGTGGAGCTGTCGATGATCGCCCACGCCAAGTCGGACAACCCCGCGATCGTCACCCTGGCCGGTGACATCGCGCTGACCCAGCACCAGCAGATCGGCTACATGCAGGCCTGGTTGCGTACGTGGGGCCTGAGCCCGACCGGCAGCACGGCACCCATGGCCTGGATGCCCGGCGAGTCCGGCGCAGTCGTCAACGGACTGATGCCGGGCATGGCAACCCCCGCCCAACTGGCCGAACTGCGAACGGCAGCAGGCACGCAACTCGACATCCAGTACCTCACCCTGATGCGCAAGCACCACCTGGGCGGCCTCCACATGGCCCAGGAGATCCTGGTCCAGTCGAAGAACAAGGACGTCACCTGGCTGGCTCAGACGATGGTCAACGGCCAACAGGCAGAGCTGGTAGTGATCGCCGACATGCTGAAACAACTAGGCGCAAGCTGACCGGCTGCCGGGGTGGCCCGAAATCGGACCACCCCGGCAGCCTGCTAGGCTCGAACCCGTCTGAGCCCCCGTAGCTCAGGGGATAGAGCGTCGCCCTCCGGAGGCGAAAGCGCAGGTTCGAATCCTGCCGGGGGCACCTTCCGATCTTGTGCCCTGGCGGCGAGCACTCAGCCGCGGCCGGCGGATCCCTGGCGGACCCGCCCCAGGTCGACGACGCGACCCGGTTCCGCGAGGTCGATCTCCCCCGGGTAGCCGACGTGCCAGCCCTGGGCGTAGTCGACGCCGAGCACGTGCAGCAGGCGCAGGGTCGCGGAGTCCTCG
>JAVHVY010000353.1:0-2653 GCA_032160305.1 Actinoplanes sp. | reverse complement strand
CGGCGCGGTGAAGCCGACCTTGTCCGAACCGTCGTTGTTCACCGCCGAGCCACGGACCACCGCTCGGATCACGTCACCATCGCGTACCGCATCCGACAACCGCTTCAACACCACCACCCCGACACCGCTCGTGAACAGGGTGCCCTGCGCGTCGGCGTCGAACGCTCGACAATGGCCGTCCGGTGACGCGATAGCGCCGGGCTGGGCCCAGTACCCGCTCCGCTCGGGCAGGCGTACGTTCACCCCGCCGGCGACGGCGGCGTCGCACTCGCCCGCCGCGAGGGTGCGGCACGCCTGCGCGATGGCCACGAGGGACGTCGAGCACGCCGTGCTCACACTCACGCTGGGGCCGGTCAGGTTGAGCCGGTAGGACAGGTTGGTGGCGACGAAGCTCTTCTCGTTACCGATCCCGACGAGCGTCGGGTCGATCTTCGAGGAGTCGCGGTGCGGGGCGAGGTTGTCCAGGAGATAGCTGCTCATCGACGCGCCGACGTAGACGCCGACATGCCCCGGATAGTTCCGGGGATCGTAGCCGGCGTCCTCCAGGGACTCGTACGCGCACGTCAGCAGCAGGCGCTGCTGTGGATCCATCAGCTCCGCCTCGCGCGGCGAGTAGCCGAACATAGCGGCGTCGAAGCGGTCCGCGCCACTGAAGTCACCGGTCACCGGGACGAACCGCCGACCACCCGGCCCGGGGTCGCGGGGCGCCTCCCCCGTGGGTACGAGCGCCTCCACCCCGTCGACCAGCATCGTCCAGAAGTCCTCGACGCTCTCCGCGCCGGGGAAATGACAGGCCATGCCGATGACGGCGATGTCCACGCAGTCGCCGGCTGTGGCCGTGCTGGTGGCGCGCGCGAGAGCAGGGGTGACGTCGGAGCTCAGCTCCCGTGCGAGAGCGGCGATGGTCGGGTGCTTGAAGAGGTCCCCGACGGCCAGGGTGGTGTCGAGCTGCTCCTTGATCTGGCGACCTGCCTCGATCATCAGCAGTGAGTCGCCACCTAGATCGAAGAAGTTTGCGTTGATGTCGACAGCCGCGCCACCGAGCAGGTTCTGCCAGATCCCGGTGAGGACGCCTTCCATCTCGGCGCGCGTACGCGCCCGCGGCCGAGCAGCGGCCGGCTCGGGCGGGACGCCGCCGCGCCGGTACCGGCTCGGGAACGTGGCCGTCGCGACGACGACGTGCGGGGCGCCGGTGCCGAGCGCGTCCTGGAAGGCCCGTACAGCGGCGGCCGGGGCCAGGGTGTTCGCGTCCGGTGCCCCGGAGTGGACCGCCATGCCGACCTGGCGCCAGGCGTCCCAGGCGATGCTGACGGCGTTGTGCAACGGCGGCTGGGCCCGCGCCCAGGCGTCGAGGTACGCGTTGGCGGCGCAGTAGTCCACCTGCCCGATGCTGCCGAGGCTGGCCGCGGTCGAGGACATCACCGCGAAGAAGTCCAGCGGTCGGCCCGCAAACACGGCCGCGAGCGCGAGTGTCCCGCCGAGTTTCGGGGCGACGACCTCGCGCATGGCCCCGCCCTCCAGCAGGTGCGCCATCCGGCCGCCGGCCAGCCCTGCGGCGTGGATGACACCCTGGACGGCGCCGAACCGCACCTCGGCCCGTGCTACCGCCGCGGTCAGCCCCGGCTCGTCGGTGACGTCGACGCTCTCGACCTGCACCTCCGCACCCAGTGACTCCAGTCGCTGGACCTGGCTGATCCGCGCACGCACCGTGGGCTCGAATCCGTCCTGCGCGTCCCACGACGCGCGGTCCGGTAGCGGTGTCCGCGTCACGAGCACGAGGCGCGCCGCGCACGACCGGGCCAACCATTCCGCCAAGGCGGACCCGACACCGCCGAAAGCGCCGGTGACCAGATAGACGCCGTGCTGGGCAGGCTGCCGCGACGTACCCTTCGGGAGAATGTCCAGCGCGACGGTGGACCGTTTGTCGCCGTGGAAAACCACGTATGACTCCGGCAGGCCGGACCGGACCTCCTCGATGACCGACGTCTCGGGTGTCTTCACGTCGACGTCGATGACGGCCGCACGCAGGTCGCTGTACTCCAACGGCAACGCGCGCACCGCACCGAGGGCGAGGGCCTGCGTGGGAGCGCTTGCGAGCCCGCGTGCCAGCACGGCGACCCGGCTCTTCGCCGCGACCGTGAGGCTGCGCGCCAAGTACACCAGGGACTGCAGGCCGCCCTGTACGGCATCGGCACTGCCCGCGTTCCAGAGGTACACGACATTGACCGTTCCGAGCGGCCGGCCGGCGGCGACGGCCCTGAACAGCTGTTCGTAGTCCTCGCGCCGACCGGGCCGGATCCGGTACGACGACGAGGACGTCGCCTCGGACATCTCACCCGGCTGGACGGTGACGACCCGACCCGGCAGGTCCGCGAGCTCGCGCATCCAGTGAGCGGTCGACCGTTCGTCGTCGCCGAACACGATCCAGACATCGTCGTCCGCGCCGGCAGCCGGGGACGCACCGTCGTTCTGCCGCAACACCTCGCCGTACAACCGGGGCGCCTCGTCGGCCGGCCGGCTCGGCGTGGGTGGGTCGATCCAGTGGCGTTGGGTGTCGAAGGCGTAGGTGGGTAGGACGGTGTGTCGTGGGTTGTGGTGTAGGGCGGTCCAGGTGATGGTGGCGCCGTTGGTCCAGAGGTGGGCGAGGGCTTGG
>JAVHVY010000315.1:0-7315 GCA_032160305.1 Actinoplanes sp. | reverse complement strand
ATCCGGTCGCCACAGCGGACGCGCGGACGGTCGTGGAGAAGGCGGTGCGGGTGCCGCACTTCGAGATCGCCGTCCGGTTCGCCGTGGCCGCCGACCAAGACAAACGGCCGGCGACCCCGGAGCGGGCCGCGCAAATCCACGAACGCCTGGTCGGGCTCGGACACACGATCGCATCGGCCGCCGCCACGTACACCGGCCCGAACCAGCTGCGGCGCATGAAAATGCCACAACCAGCCGCCACGATCGCCGGACGCAGACTGCGGCGCGGCTTCCTCGCGACGGTGCCCGAGCTGGCGGCGCTGGCCGCACTGCCGCAAGACCTCGCCGTACCGGGCCTCGACCGGGCGCGGGCCAAGGCCGTGCCGGCACCGGTGCAGGTGCCCTCGGGCGGTCGCGGGGTGAAGGTTATCGGACGCTCGCAGCTCGGCCATCACAGCGTCGGCCTGCACGTCACCGACGCCCGCCAACACGTCCACGTGGTCGGCAAGACCGGCGTCGGGAAGAGCACGCTGCTGCTGAACATGATCCTCGGCGACATCAAAGCGTGTCGCGGGACGGTGGTCATCGACCCGCGCGGTGACCTGATCACCGACATCCTCGACCGGCTCCCCGCCTCCTACGCGGACCGGATCGTGATCATCGACCCAGACCAGGAGAACCCCGGCTGTTTCAACCCCCTCGATGACAGCGGCGATCCGCATTTGGCCGTGGACAACCTCGTCGGGATCTTCGCGAAGATCTTCCAAGGGCAGTGGGGACCGCGCATGGACGACACCATGCGCGTCGCGTGCCTGACGTTGATGCGGCACGCCAAACCCACACTGAGCCTGATCCCCTCTTTGCTTCAGGATCGGGAGTTTCGGGGCCGGTTCACCCACGGCCTGGACGACCCGGACGGCCTCGGCGGGTTCTGGCTCTGGTACGACGGCATCAACGAGCAGTTCCGCGGGCAAGTCATCGCCCCGGTCCTCGCCCGACTCCGCGCATTCCTGCTCCGGGACTTCGTCAAGTCGGTGATCGGCAACGCCCAGTCGTCATTCGACATGGGCCGCATTCTCAACGGCGGGGTGCTGCTGTGCCGGCTCCCCAAAGGCATCCTCGGCGAGGAGACCACCCGGATCCTCGGCTCGCTGATCGTGGCCCGGGTGTGGCAGTCCGCCATCGCCCGCGCCGCGATCCCGGAGAACGAACGCCGGGACGCCAGCCTGTACGTCGATGAAGCACACAACTTCCTCACCCTGCCCGGCAGCGTCGAGGACATGCTCGCCGAGGCACGCGGGTTCCACCTGTCACTGGTGCTCGCGCACCAGAACCTCGCGCAGCTGCCCCGGGACGTGGAGACGGCGCTGTCGGCGAACGCCCGCACGAAGCTGGTCTTCAACGTGGACCCGGCCGACGCGCGGGACCTGTCCCGGCACACCAAACCCGAGGTGGACGAGCACGACCTGGCCCACCTCGACCTGTTCACGGCGACCGCCCGGCTGCTCGTCGGCAACCGGGAGCTGCCCGCGTTCACGTTCGTCACCAACCCACCGGCCGAGCCGACCGGTGACCCGACCGCGATCCGGCAGGCGTGCGCCGCCGCGCACGCCCGGCCTGGGGACGAGCCGCCCATGCAGCAGATCGCTCGGCGCACGATGCAACGACGGATGGCGCAGCGGGAACGCTGACCGCCCGCCGCGTGCGGGGCCTCGCCCGGGTGCGGCAGTGGGGGCTCGTTTGGGGGTGTCTGCGACCCGAGACCCCACACGAGCCCCCTCACCGCGTCCTGTCAGGCCGCTGACCTGCCCAAACCCGCCGTACGGCCACGCCGAACAAAGATCAATCTGTCCAGACTCCCTACGGGACTCTCTCTCCAGGGGTGGTGCCATCTATGCCGCTATCGCGTTCCACTGGCCTGCTGGCCATCTATCCACACATCACCAGCCGTGACCGGCAGTTGCTCCAGCTGCTGGACGATCATCACGTCCTGACCACCGACCAAGTCCACCGGATGCTGTTCCTGGCCCGAAGGACATGCCAGATCCGGCTCAGCGAGTTGGCCACGCTGGGCCTGCTCGAGCGGTTCCGGTTCGCCCGCACCGGCGGAGGCAGCCAGCCGTGGCACTGGACACTCGGCCACCATGGGCAACGGTTCCAGGCCGCCGCCCACGACCGACCCGAGCCGACCCTGCGCGCCACCCGGCAGGCGGCACAACGAGTTTCGGCCAACCCGCACCTGGGCCACCTGCTGCTGGCGAACGAGTTCTTCGTCCGGCTCACCGCGTACGCGCGCCGGCACGACGAAGCCCGCCTGGACCGATGGTGGTCCGAGACCATCACGACCAAGCGGTACCGGACCATCACCGCCGACGGCCACGGCCTATGGGCAGCGGGCGGGACAACGGTCGGGTGCTGGCTGGAGGCAGATAACGGCACCGAACCGCTGGCCAGGGTAGTCGCCAAACTCGATCGGTACGCCCAGCTCGCCCGCCGCGGCGGCCCCCGCTACCCGGTGCTGTTCTGGCTCGGCAGCGGCCAGCGCGAAGAGAACCTGCACGCGCTGCTGCGCGGCCTTGCCGCCGAAGTTCCGTACGCAACCGCCACCCACGACGCCGACCCGGCCGACGAGGTGTGGCTGCCCGGCAAAGCCATCGCCCGGGTGCGACTCGCCGACCTGCCCAGCGACCACGGCCAGCCAGTAGCGGACAACCCCAACTACGTCGACAGGGTCTTCACGGTCTGACCGGACCTGACAGAACCAGGCCGGTTCCTGTCAGTGCAGGTCAGGGTCTTGTTGTGATTCCTGACAAGTGGTTGCAGTGTCAGATCGTGAAGCTACGGTGCAGCTTCTTCTTTTCTTGTTCGCACCGCCGCCCGTCAGCCCTCTGACTCTGCCCGCGCCCGCGGGATCACCCAGCCCACCTCCTCGGTCGGCACGTGATCCACGCCCCGCGCCCCTATCAGGGCAGCTCTTGAGGTTCTTCGACGCGCGATCCGGTGGCACCACCACCAACACCCACCGCCAACCCTCGCGAAGGGAGCACCCCGCATGTCCATCAACCAGGTTGTCACAGTCTGCTTCGACCCCGGCACCGACGCCGACTGGTTCGCCGCCTCCGAAAAGGTCCACCACCTCATGCAAGCCAACGGCACCCCCGCCCGCCGGTTCCACGTCCGCCACCGCCGCCTCATCGGCTGGCTGACCCGCTTCTTCGGCTACTACCTGGTCGACACCGCCCGCACCCTCGGTGCTGTCACCGTCGCCGCAGGAGGTCGCAAAGGCCGTCTCGATCTGACCGGCACCGCAACCAAAGCCGCCAACGGCGCCACACTTCGCTGGCGTGCCTTCAACGCCCACATCAACCAACACACCCCGGCAGCCCGCCCCTGGGAGGACTTCCTCGCCCAGCATCGCGCCGCCCCCACCAAACTCACCATGGATGAAGCCCGTCGCCGCTTCGAGCAGCAACCCCGCGTCCTCGCGATGCTCGCGTACCCCGGGTACGTGTTCAACCCGTACGAACTGGCCGTCTATCAGGCTGGCGAAGCCACCTACATCGGCCTGTACTGGCGCATCGCCCTGATCGGCGACGCGCTCATCACCAGCGACGGCCGCGTGCTCCGCCCAGTCAGCGACTCGGTCGCCGACCGGTTCCGGTTCCTCAACGACGCCTGCTCCTACCTGCACAGCCTGCGCTCCAACGCCCAACTCTGCGCCATCGCCATCGGCTAACCCCAGCACCACGCACGTTCCGACGACCGGTCACAGCCCAGCTGCGACCGGTCTTCGGCATGTCCTCCGCCTTCGCCGCAACGTGAGGCGCCGCCACGAACCACGAGGAGATGTCACACATGCTCACCGAAATCCAGCAGCAAGCGATCATCCACTGTCTTACCGGCATCGACACGCACACCCAGCGCACCCATGCCTGGCCTGGTCCGAACCTGCTCGCCGTGCTCTGCGAAACGCCCGTCCCGGGGCACCCCGACCCAACCGCCCGCCGTCTCAGCGTGAATCCGGCCCCGGTCGCGCCGGGAGCGTGGCACCACCCCGACGGGCCGATCGCTGCCCTACGGGAAGAAGTAGCCGCCCTGCACAACCCGGTGATCCTGGCCAGGCTCGCCACGGCCACCGGCAACCGGCGGCTGCAGGCGTGGGTGTTCATGCACACCGACGTCGTCATAGACGACGAGTCCGGCCCGCAGCAGGTCCGTTACATCGACGCTGTTGATCTGGACGACCGCACCTACATCCTCACCCGCCTGCCGAGGACACCGACGGGTCTCGTCACCGTCCACGCCCCCGGCGAGACCGACAACAGCGGCGTCATCCAGATCCTGCGCGCCCTCGCGCGCAACCTGCGAACCCACTGACCTCACAAGCAGTTCCGAAGACCGGTCACAGCGCAGCCGCGACCGGTCTTCGGCATGCCCACACGACCTTCCACCCGACGAAGGAGACTCCGGTGTTTCTCGACCCGATCGGTCGCTGGATTGCCGCCACCACCGGCCGCACCCTCGACCAGCACGCCGCCGACCCCATCCCCGCCGCAACCCAACTCCCGGACACGGCCAACCTGCTGCGCCACGACCGCAACGCGCTTCTGCTCGCGGTCGACACATTGCGCACGACGCTCATCAACGCCGACGACCTCACCGTTAGCGGCAGCGCCGTCACCGACGAGATCTCGAAGATCGCCGAACTGGGCTACAGCTACCGCGACACCCGCGGACAGATCGACGCGCTCCTCAAGGACACCGCCCGCGCCCGGTACGCCCAGGAGAACCCGGCACAGCCCGTGCGGCGGCGCTACGTCAACCCGGGAGACACGGTGATGGTGGTGCTGCCACACACCGACTCCAACCGGGAATCGCGTGTCGCCGGGCTGCTCGTCCAGCTGCGAGTCGACCTCTTCGACGCGGAGATCAGCCCGGCCGAACCGTTCGCCGCGGGACGGCTGTCCTGCGCCGACGCCGGGATCTACCACGACCCCACCGACCCCGAGCCCGGCTGCTACGTCCTGCAGCGCGCCAGCAACCGCACCTCTGGCCGCTGACCGCGTCACCTCGCGAGACGGATACCCCGAACACCCAGCCGCAACCTGGCCGCCCACCCCGGGCAGCGCGCCGAGCGGCGCGTGTCTGACACGGCGGCCGACCGCGACCGGGCGCACCACCCCGGCACCACCCAGCGTGCCGGATACGCCAACCCCTTCCAAGGAGGAAACCGAAATGGCGTACGCATCCCTGACGGCTGCCACGCAGGCCGTCCTGGACGCCCTGACCGAACTCGGTCAGGGCAACGTGCACGAACTGGCCGACAAGTCGGGCAAGGCCCGGTCGACCACCGACAAGGCGATCAAGACCCTGGCCGACCTCGGCTGGATCGTCGCCGTCGAGACCGACGCCGACGCGGCCGAAGGCGTTCCGACCCGGTGGACCCGGGCCGAGGGCACCGACCCGACGCCGGACGACACCACCGATCTGGACGCCGCCGATCCCGGCGACGAGCCGTACATGGACATCGACGGCAACGCAGACACCGACGCCGGCGCGGACCTCGACTACGACACCGACGAGCCGTCCGACGGCGACGCCGACCCGGCCGACTACACGGACCCGGTCGACATCGCAGACGACCCGACCGACGACGCCGAAAGCGTCGACCAGGACGCCGAGGCGGACACAGACGCGGGCGAGGCGGACGCCGGCCCCGCCAGCCCAGCCGAGCAGCACGACGACACAACCGAGACTGGCGGCCAGGCCGACAACGGCGACGCGGCCGACAGCGCGACCGGCCCGGCCGACGCCCCCGGGAGCGCACCTGGTCCGGGTGCGGCGGTCGCGAGCGTGGTCGTCGTGACGACCCGTCCTGGTGACCGCAAGGTCATGGCGATCAAGGGCGTGCTCGCAGACTGCGGCGAGGACGGCGCGACGCTGGCCGTGATCGTCGCGGAGAGCGGCATCGGCCTGGCGACCGCCACCCGGCTGCTCACCGCGATGGAACAGGCCGACGCCGCCCGACGCCTCCCCGGCCTGCCCGAGCGGTGGATCACCGGCCCCACCAAGGCGTCCGAGGTCGACCCGAACCCCGAGCCGCCCCGCTGCCCGGTCTGCTGCCAGACCGTCAAGGCGTTCGCGACCACCCCGGCCGCGATGGCGGCGATCATGCCGCTGATCCAGCCCGACGGCACGCTGCACATCGTGGGGCCGGACGGCGAAACCCACGTCGTCACCCTGCCGAAGCGGCCGTCCCCCCGCACGATCGGCACCACCACGACCAGGGGAGCCCTGCGCACCGACCTGACCGCCAACGGCGACGGCAGCCAGCCGTTCGGGCGCGGCGAGCTGGAGAGGCTGACCGTCGACTACCTGGTCGCCAACCCCGGCCGCAGACTCACCCCGCAGGACGTGGCCACCGCACTCAGCGCGCAGCGCAACAACCGCGCGATCAGTTCAGGAGCGGTCCGCAACAACATGACCAAGGCCGCCGCCGCCGGCCAGATCCTCCTGGTCTCCGAGACCCCGCTGACGTTCGTCTACACGGCACCAGCCGATAACACCGCCACGCCCGAGACCGACGCGGACAGCGACGACAACGCTCAGGCCGTCGAGCCCGAGGCCGACCCGACCGCCGAGCTGATCAGCGACGAGCAGGACACCGGGGCGGACAACGCCGAGCAGTCCTGAGCACCACCTGAATCATCGCCAACTCATCCCGGGGGCCGAGCACATCGCTCGGCCCCCGGCGGCACATTCGAGAGGAGAGCCACCGTGCCGCACGAACTCGAAACATTCACCGACGGAACCACCGCCTTCGCCAGCGCCCGCCTGTCGGCCTGGCACCAGCTCGGCACCGTCACCCAAGACACCATGAAGGCCGAAGAGATCATGGCCGCCGCCCGGCTCGGCGACTGGGGCGTGCGCACCATCCGCACCGTCGGCATTGACATCGTCAACGGCGTCGAGGTGCAGATCCCGGCCGACGACAAGCGGATGACCGTACGCCGCAACCCCGTCACCGGCGTCACCGAGTACCTCGGCGTCGTCGGCACCGACTACACCGTGGTCCAGAACGAGCAATGCGCCGAGATGCTGGACCGGCTGGTGGACCAGACCGGCGGCGCGCACTTCGAGACGGCCGGCAGCCTACGCCGCGGCAAGTCCGTCTTCGTCACCATGAAGCTGCCCGACGCGATGGAAATCGCCGGGGTGGACCGGATGGACCTCTACCTCATCGGCACCACCTCGCACGACGGCAGCTCGGCGCTGCGGGTGGACGCCAGCCCGATCCGGGTCGTGTGCGCCAACACCCAACGCGCAGCCTTCGAGC
>JAVHVY010000272.1:0-10981 GCA_032160305.1 Actinoplanes sp. | reverse complement strand
CCAGGAAGATGTCGTTCTTGCGGATCAGGTTGTCCAGGTCGGGAAGCCCCTTGCGGACCTGGTCGATGGCTCGCCGGGCCCGAGTGGTCCAGCCGGCCGGGACCTCTTCCTTGAGGCCGCCGACCCGGTTGAACATGTAGTGGATCCGGCCGCCGGAGACCTCCTCCATTACGGCCTGCAACGTCTCCCGCTCCCGGAACGCATAGAACATCGGCGTGATCGCGCCGATCTCCAGCGGGTACGAGCCGAGGAACATCAGGTGGTTGAGCACCCGGTTCAGCTCGGCGAGGGCCATCCGGAGCCAGGTCGCGCGTTCGGGGACCTCGATGCCCATCAGGCGTTCGACTGCCAGGGCGACACCGAGCTCGTTCGAGAACGCCGACAGCCAGTCATGCCGGTTGGCGAGCACGATGATCTGACGGTAGTCGCGCACCTCGAATAGCTTCTCGGCGCCGCGGTGCATGTAACCGACGATCGGCTCGCAGGAGACGACCCGTTCACCGTCCAGGGTGAGTTTGAGCCGCAGCACCCCGTGCGTCGACGGATGCTGGGGCCCTATGTTGAGCACCATGTCGGCCGTGTCGAGCCCGGCACCGGTGCCCACAGTCATCTCGCGCATGTCGCTCACGAAACACGATCGTAGTCAGGCCAGCGACACGCCGACGCCGACGCTGTGCAGCAGCCACCAATGTCCACCCAGTCCGGCGGGGTCGATCAGCTCGGCCGCCGCGCCGGCCGCGCCCAACGCCCGCAGGTAGGCCGCCGGGTCCGTGCTCGCCAGCCCCAGCGGTGGCCGGCCGCCGTCGACCCCGAGCGCCCGCAGCGCATCGCGCTGACTACGGATTTCGTACGCGCTCCCGGCCCCCGCCGCCGCCGAGTCGATCGCCACGTGGGCGGTGACATCGCAGCTCCCGTCCGGAACGGGCTGGATCTGCCGGCCACCCCGGAACCCGGTCAACGTCCCCCACCGTGGCCGCTCTGAGCGCAGGTGCCCGTAGTCCACGGCCAGCGCACACCCGCGCCGAACCGACCCCACCGCATCGGCCCAGGCAACGTCCCGGGTCCAGCCGATCTCGGCCCGGTCCCCGGCGACGTGCAGTCCCGGCCACCACCGGGCCAGCCAGAACGCCTCGGCGGCGTCAACCCGCCCCGCCAACGACTCCATCCCGCTGGCCGGGTCGACGACAACCCGCCGCACCCGTCCGGCGTCGTCCAGCTCCGCCAGATCCAGCGGCACATTGTCGAGCCACTCGGTGGCCAGGAGCAGCCCGACGACGCCGTCCGGCACGTCCCGCCGCCAGTCGATGGCACCCGCCAGCCCCGCCGGCCGCCCCGCCAGCTCCACTGCGACCCACCGCACCCGCTCCCGAAGGCCGCGCACCCGCCGCGCGGTCGTGGTGAGGCCGCTGCCCGGGCTTGAGCCAGGCTGGTCGGGCTCGGCCCCGAGCAGGGAGCGCAGGGTGGTCAGCAGCTCCCCGCGACCGGCACCGACATCGACCACGTCGAACGGATCCGGGTGCCCCAGCGCGTCGTCGATCTGCCGGATGAGCCGCAGCACCGCCGCCCCGAACAGTGGCGACGCGTGCACGCTGGTCCGGAAATGCCCGGCCGGCCCGGCGTGGCCCGCCAGGAAGAAGCCTTCGGGCCCGTAGAGCGCCGCCGCCATCGCCGCGCGCCACCCGGTAACACCCACCCGCCCACCGTAGGCGGTCGGCCCCTGAGGTGGAGTTGTTCACAGGTGGTTGGCACCGGCGGGTTGACTCGGCGCATACTTGCGGGCGACCGGTACCCCCTTTCGTGAGGACTGGATCTATGCGGAACAACGCGTTGCAGCGTGCCCGCGGGCAAGCGAAACCCCTGGTCGTCGGGGTTGTCGGCGCGGGTCGGGTGGGTGCGGTGCTGGGCGCCGCTCTGCATGCTGCCGGGCACCGGGTTGTTGCTGCGGCCGCGGTTTCCGCCGCCTCTCGGGAGCGTGCTTCCCGGCTGCTGCCTTTCGCGCAGATCCGGCCCGCCGATCAGGTGGCCCGGGCGGCTACCGACCTGCTCCTGCTCGCCGTGCCGGACGACGCTCTCGGCAGTGTCGTCGCCGGGTTGACGGCGACCGGGGCGCTGACAGTCGGGGCGCGGGCGACCGGGCAGATCGTCGCGCACACCTCCGGAGCGCACGGGCTCGCCGTTCTCGGAGACGTCAGCGGGATCGCCCTGCACCCGGCGATGACCTTCACCGGCGAGGACGGCGACCTGGACCGGCTGCCGGGGATCGCCTGGGGTGTGACGGCGCGCGACAAGGCTTTCGCGACCCGGATCGTGGCCGATCTGGACGGTGTGCCCGAGTGGATCGCCGAGGAGGCCCGACCGCTGTATCACGCGGCTCTCGCGCACGGGGCGAATCACCTGGTCACTCTGGTGAACGAGGCCGCCGATCTGCTACGCGCGGCGGGCGTCGAGCGCCCGGCCGCCGTGCTGGAGCCGCTGCTGCGGGCCGCTCTCGACAACGCGCTGCGCCTCGGCGACGCCGCGCTCACCGGCCCGGTTTCGCGGGGCGACGCGGGCACCGTACGCAGGCATCTCGACCGTCTCGGACCGGACGTCGCGCCGGCCTATCTCGCCCTCGCCCGGCGCACCGCCGATCGGGCCATCGCCGCCGGCCGGCTGCACGCACAGGACGCTGTGCTGCTGCTGGACGTGCTGGCCGAGGCCGGGCAGCTCAACGAGAGCGCAGCGAGGCAACGGCCAGGAGGGCATGCCGAGGTGGGCGCCCGATGACCGCCGGTCCGCAGGTCGGCGGAGTGCGCAGCAGGACCGCCGGGTTGCCGGCAGTTGGATATCGAGGCGCGAGGTCACCGGTAGAGGAAGGTGTCGCATGATCACCGAGTTGGTGCACACCCGGGCCGATCTGGCCGCTGCCCGCAAGATCCTGCCGGGCCGGGTAGCCGTCGTGATGACGATGGGCGCTTTGCACGAGGGGCATCGCGAGCTGATGCGGGTGGCCCGGGCCAACGCCGACCACGTGCTCGTGACGATCTTCGTGAACCCGCTGCAGTTCGGCCCGGCCGAGGATTTCGACCGGTATCCGCGTACGCTCGAAAGTGATCTTGAGGCTTGTCGGGCCGAAGGCGTGGATCTGGTCTTCGCGCCGAGCCGGGCGGAGATGTATCCGTTCGGCACGCCGGCGGTGACGCTGGAGGCCGGGCCGATCGGGTCGATCCTCGAAGGCGCGAGCCGGCCGGGGCACTTCAGCGGCATGCTCACCGTGGTCGCCAAGCTGTTCCTGCTCACCCGGGCCGACGTCGCGTTCTTCGGTGAGAAGGACTATCAGCAGTTGACCCTGGTCAAGCGGATGGCCCGCGATCTGGAGATCCCGGTCGAGGTGCGCGGGGTGCCGACCGTCCGGGAGAGCGACGGCCTCGCCCTGTCCAGCCGCAACCGCTACCTCTCCGGGCCTGATCGCGCGGCTGCGCTCGCCCTTTCCCAGGCGTTGCGTGCCGGCGCCGCGCAGTCCGACGCCGCGGGCGTCGTCGCCGCCGCAGACAAGATCCTTTCCTCGGGTACGGGCGTCGCCGTCGACTATCTGGCCCTGACCGACCCGGAGCTCGGCCCCGCACCGGCCTCGGGACCGGCCCGGCTGCTGGTCGCGGCCCGGGTCGGTACGACGCGCCTGATCGACAACATCGCGGTCGAGCTCGGCTGATCGCTTGATCCTGCCCCGGATGTCCGGTCGATTGCCATATGATCGACAAAACGGACATCAGGGAGGACTCGGGTCATGCGGTACCGGCTGGCGGTCGTCGCCCTCGCCGTGCTGGCGTTCGCCTCGGGTTGCGGCAACCCGCCCGGCGTCGACGGCAACCTGATCACGGGCTGGGAGGCGATGAGCGTCCCCACCGGGTTCATCCCCGACGCCGGCACCTGCCATCTCGGCACCTTCGCCCCGGTCGGCACCCGCTCCGGGTACGACGAGAGCGGCTGTGCGATGAAGCACCGCAGCGAGACCGTCTACGTCGGCACGTACGCGGACCCCGCCGCCCAGGCCAGTTCCCCGCCCGCCGAAGGGTCGGCCGGGGCGCGGGCGGCGTACGCGATCTGTGATCTCAAGACCGCCGCGTACGTGGGCGGACCGTGGCGCTCGGCCCGGCTCTGGATCGGGGTGACCCATCCGTCGGCCGCGGCCTGGACCGGCGGGGCCCGCTGGTACCGCTGCGAGATCGTCGAGATCAGCTCGATCGAGGACGCCGGCGGCCTGGTCCAGCGGACCGGCTCGCTCCGGGACGCGGTCGCCGACCGGTCCACCGGCCCGCTGCTCAGCTGCTACGCCATCCAGCTCGACCCGGGCGGCTCGATCAGGACGATGCCGGCCGCCCCCTGCAGCGCCAAACACAACGCCGAGTTCGTGGGCGTCTGGAACGCCGGGGACGACCTTGCCTACCCGAAGTCCGAGGCGCTGTGGGCGATATTCCACGACGGCTGCCGCGACGTCATCGCCTCGTACGTCGGGGTGCCCAACGACGCGAACCAGGAGTACCGCACCGGCGTCGTCTCGCTGCCCGGCGGGGAGGACGTCTGGGAGCTCGGCGACCACGGCGTCCGCTGCTATCTGTGGGTCGACGGGGTGACCCTGACGGCCTCACTCAAGGGCAAGGGCGCCGGCGGCCTACCGGTCCTCTACAAGTAGTCACCAGCACCAATAGCGGCCCCGGCCTCGTCTTCCTGGGTACGGCGAGGTTGACTGATTCCATGTCGCATCTCGCGGACCTCCCCCCGCTGCCACGCCGGCTCGCCGCCCCCGATCCCGGCTGGACCGAGACCACCGATGTCCTCGTGGTCGGTTCCGGCGTCGCGGGGCTGACCGCGGCTCTGTACCTGCGCGAGGCGGGACTGCACGTCACCGTCGTGACCAAGGTCAACATCGACGACGGGTCGACCCGCTGGGCCCAGGGCGGCATCGCCGGGGTGCTCGGCCCGCTCGACACCCCGGCGGCGCACGCCTTCGACACCGAGATCGCCGGGGTCGGCCTGTGCGATCCGGCAGCGGTCCGGGTGCTGGTCGAGGAGGGGCCGGCCCGGATCAGGGAACTGATCCGGCTGGGCGCCGAGTTCGACCGCAACGCCGACGGGTCGCTGATGCTGACCCGCGAGGGCGGCCACCGCGCCGATCGGATCGTGCACGCCGGCGGCGACGCCACCGGCGCCGAGGTGCAGCGCGCCCTGCACGAGGCGGTCCGCCGCGACCCGTGGATCCGGCTGGTCGAGCATGCCCTGGTCCTCGACCTGCTGCGGGCCCCGGACGGCCGGGCCTGCGGCCTGACTCTGCACGTGCTCGGCGAGGGCAGCGCGGACGGCATCGGGGCGATCCTGTCCCGCGCGGTCGTGCTGGCCACCGGCGGGATGGGCCAGATCTACGCCTCGACCACCAACCCGTCCGTGTCCACCGGCGACGGCGTCGCCCTGGCCCTGCGGGCGGGCGCGGACGTCACCGACGTGGAATTCGTCCAGTTCCACCCGACGTCGTTCGTCACCGCCGGCGTCACCTCCGCGCAGCGCCCGCTGATCTCGGAGGCGCTGCGCGGCGAGGGCGCCCACCTGGTCGACGAGTCGGGCACCCGGTTCATGGTCGGCCAACACGAACTGGCCGAACTGGCCCCGCGCGACGTGGTCGCCAAGGGCATCCACCGGGTGCTCCGCGCGACCGGCGCCGACCACGTCTACCTCGACGCCCGCCACCTCGGCCGGGAATTCCTGGAGCACCGCTTCCCGACGATCGTCGCCTCGACCCGGGCGGCCGGCATCGACCCGGCCACCGAGCTGATCCCGGTCGCCCCGGCCGCCCACTACGCCTCCGGCGGCGTGTGCACCGACCTGCACGGCCGCACCTCGCTCCCGGGCCTCTACGCCTGCGGCGAGGTGGCCTGCACCGGTGTCCACGGCGCGAACCGCCTGGCCAGCAACTCCCTGCTCGAAGGCCTGGTCTTCGCCCGCCGGATCGCCGACGACATCGCCCGCGACCTGCCGCCGCAGGCCCAGCCGGCGCCCGTCGCGGCGGTGCTGACCTGGGTGGTCTCCCCGGAGATCCGCGGTGAGCTGCAACGGGCGATGACCCGCGGCGCGGGCGTGCTGCGCTCGGCGGATTCGCTCGCCGGCACGGCCAAGGAGCTGGCCCGCCTCGGCGAGCAGCACGGCACGCCGCACAACGCCGCCTGGGAGGCGACGAACCTGCTGACAGTGGCCAGCGCGCTGGTCGCCTCGGCGCAGAGCCGCCGCGAGACCCGGGGCTGCCACTGGCGGGAGGATTATCCGACGGCGGCCGACGAGTGGCGCGGGCATCTGCTCGACGCCATCGGCGCGCGGGGCGCGCTGACCCAGACCTTCGTCGAGATGGCCTGAGGTGCCGCGTGGTGCGGTGAAAGGATCGATCAAGAGCCGTTTCCGGTACGCGGTGAGCGCCGTGCCCGGCGTCCGGGGCGAGGGGGCCGGGCGGTCCTGTCGGGGGGTCGGCATAGATTCGGGGCGTGACGTCTGCCGGGTGGCGGACCATGACGTGTTGCGGGAGACGGCGTGACCGACGGCACCGAGAGGCACACGGCTGAGCGCGCCCACGACCGGGACGCGAGGGCCAGAAGGGCATGCGAAAGGTGGGCACGGCAGTGACCGACAAGCCGGGGCGGCACGCCGCACCATCGAGCGGCGACGACGAGGATGCCGAGCTTGCGGGCCGGCTCGACCTGACCGAGGTCGAACGGGTGGTCTACACCGCCCTGGCCGAGGATCTCGGTGATCCGCCACGTGACGTGACCAGCGAGGCCACCATTGCGGCCGAGCAGATGGACACCGCCGACCTCGTCGCCCGCGCCGCGGGGGTGGTGGCGGGGCTGCCGGTCGCGGCGCAGGTTTTCGCGGCCACCTCGGGTGGGACCGCCTCGTTCGAGCAGCGGGCCGAGGAGGGCAGCCGGGTCGAACGCGGTGATGTCCTGGCCGTGGTCACCGGGCCGACCCGGTCGCTGCTCACCGCCGAGCGGACTGCGCTCAATCTGCTCTGCCGGTTGTCCGGAGTGGCCACCCACACCCGCCGGTGGGCCGATGCCCTGGCCGGCACGAGGGCGACGGTGCTGGACACCCGCAAGACCACTCCCGGGCTGCGCGCGCTGGAGAAGTACGCGGTTCGGGTCGGTGGCGGGACGAACAAGCGGATGGGCCTCTACGACGTCGCGATGATCAAGGACAACCACAAACTGGCCGCGGGCGGCATCACGGCGGCGTACGAGTTGGTGCGGGCCAGGTTTCCCGAGGTCACGGTGCAGGTCGAGGTGACCACGCTGGCCGAGGCCGAGGAGGCTGTGAAGGCGGGGGCGGATTTTCTGCTCTGCGACAACATGAGCCCGGACAGCCTGCGCGAGGTGGTGGAGGCGGTCGGTGACCGGGTCGAGCTTGAGGCGACCGGCAATCTGAGCCTGGAGACCGTCTCGGCGTACGCGGCCACGGGCGTGCACTATCTGTCGGTGGGCGGGCTCACGCACTCCTCGCCCATCTTGGACATCGCGATGGATCTGCACGCACGCTGACCTCGGCCTTCGGGGACGGTGACGGTGCGCCTGGGTAGCCCGCCGGGCGTACGGGAAAGATAGGGTTTCGGGGTGCTGCTCTGTATCGACATCGGGAACACCAACACCGTGCTGGCGACCTTCGACGGCGACAAGCTCGTGCACAGTTGGCGGATCAAGACCGACGCCCGGTCCACTGCCGACGAGCTCGGGTTGATGTTCCGAGGGCTGCTGGCCGGTGACAACGTCGAGGTCACCGGGGTGGCCGCGTGCTCGACCGTGCCGGCCGCGCTGCGCTCGCTGCGCACGATGCTCGCGCGCTACTACGGCGACCTGCCCAACGTCGTGGTCGAACCCGGGGTCAAGACCGGAGTGCAGCTGGCCATCGACAACCCGAAGGAGGTCGGCGCCGACCGCGTGGTGAACACGCTGGCGGCGCACACCCTCTACGGCGGCCCGTCGATCGTGGTCGACTTCGGCACCACCACGAACTTCGACGTGATCAGTGCCAAAGGCGAGTTTCTCGGCGGGGCCTTCGCGCCCGGTATCGAGATCTCCTTCGACGCGCTGGCCGCCCGTGCCGCGCAGCTCCGCAAGGTCGAGCCGGCCCGGCCACGCTCGGTGATCGGCAAGAACACGGTCGAGTGCCTGCAGTCCGGCATGTATTTCGGTTTCGCCGGCCAGGTCGACCGGATCGTCGAACGGATGATCGAGGAGCTGGGCCCGGTGCGGGCGGTCATCGCCACCGGCGGCCTGGCCGGACTGGTCAAGGACGAGTGCCGGACCCTGACCGCGCACGAGCCGATGATCACGCTGATCGGGCTGCGGATGGTATATGAGCGGAACACCTGAGCCCGGCTGAGTAGGATTTTCGCCGATTACCTCTACCGATCCCGACAGAGAGTCGTGCCGTGACCGAGCAGAACCCGCCCGCCCCTGACCCCGCTGAGGATCTTCCCGAGCAGATGCGGGTCCGCCGGTCCAAGCGCGACCGGATGCTGGGGGAGGGCGCCGAGCCCTACCCGGTCACTTTCGACCGCACCACGTCGCTGGCCGAGATCCGCGAGCGGTACGCCGATCTACCCACCGACACGGCGAGCGGTGACCAGGTCGCGGTGACCGGCCGGGTGATTTTCATTCGCAACGGCGGCAAATTGTGTTTCGTCACGGTGCGCGACGGTGACGGCGCCGAGCTGCAGGCCATGCTGTCCCTGGACCAGGTCGGCGCCGAGCGGCTCGAGGACTGGAAGCGGCTGGTCGACCTCGGCGACCTGGTCGGCGTCACCGGCGAGGTGATCACCAGCCGGCGCGGGGAGCTGTCCGTGCTGGCCGATTCGTGGCGCATGACGGCCAAGGCGCTGCGCCCGTTGCCGGTCGCGCACAAGCCGCTGAGCGAAGAGACCCGGGTGCGGCAGCGATACGTCGACCTGATCATGCGTCCGCAGGCCCGTGCGATCGTCCGGACCCGGGCCACGGTGGTCCGTTCCCTGCGAGAATCGTTGTACCGGCGCAATTATCTCGAGGTCGAGACGCCAATGTTGCAGTTGTTACACGGCGGCGCCACCGCCCGCCCGTTTGTGACGCACAGCAACGCCTTGGATATAGATCTCTATCTGCGGATCGCGCCCGAACTTTTTTTGAAGCGAGCCGTCGTCGGCGGGATCGAGCGCGTGTTCGAGATCAACCGCAGCTTCCGCAATGAGGGCATGGACTCGTCGCACTCGCCGGAGTTCGCGACCCTCGAGGCCTACCAGGCCTATGCCGACTACAACGTGCTGCAGGTACAGGTCCGGGAGTGGATTCAGGAGGCCGCGTTCGCGATCAGCGGATCACACGTGGTAACGCACTTCGACGGAACGGAGTACGACCTCGGTGGCGAGTGGCGTTCCATCACACTGTTCGGCGCGCTCAGCGAGGCACTCGGCGAAGAGGTTTCCGTCCAGACCGATCTCGCCACCCTCCAGCGCTACGCCGAAAAGCGGGACCTTTCGGTGGACCCGACGTGGGGTCCGGGCAAGCTGGCCGAGGAGTTGTTCGAGCACCTGGTCGGGGACTCCCTGCAGGAGCCGACATTCGTCCGGGACTTCCCGGAGGAGACCTCCCCGCTGACCCGGGCCCATCGGGAGACACCCGGGCTCACCGAGAAGTGGGACTTGTACATGCACGGTTTCGAACTCGGCACGGCGTACTCGGAACTGACCGATCCGGTCGTGCAGCGCGAGCGGCTGGTCGCCCAGTCGCTGCTGGCGGCCGGCGGCGATCCGGAGGCGATGCAGCTCGACGAGGATTTCCTGCGCGCGATGGAGTACGGAATGCCACCGGCCGGCGGGATGGGAATGGGAATCGACCGGCTCCTGATGGCGCTCACCGGGCTGGGCATTCGGGATACGATCCTCTTCCCGATGGTGCGTCCCGAGTAGCGACCTGGTCGATTTGGCCGGGTTGCCGGAGGCATTTTCCGCATCCGGCGCCGCCGCGATTGACCATGACCGCCGGCAAAGCGTTATTGTTCTCCCTGAGGGATTTACGTACGGTGCAAACCTGTGTTCGGGAGGATAACGGCGCGTGGCGAAACAGATCATTCACAAGCTGGTCGATGACCTCGACGGCGGTGATGCCGAGGAGACCGTCAAGTTCGCCCTCGACGGTATTCAGTACGAGATCGACCTGTCCGACAAGAACGCGACCACATTGCGGGAGGCCTTCGCGCAGTATGTGACGGCCGGTTCCAAGATCGCGCGAGGTGGCGTCGTCGTAGGTGGCCGGGCCGACCGTGGCCGGGGCCGGGGCGGCGCAACGGCGGACCGCGAGCAGAACAAGGCGATTCGTGAGTGGGCGAAGAAATCCGGCAAGGACATCTCCGACCGGGGTCGCATCCCGCAGGAGATCGTGGACGAGTTCCACGCCAAGGGTCCCGGCCGCTGAGCCGAAGCATGATGAAGGGTCCGTGGCGCACCGTGCCACGGACCCTGCTTCTTTTCGCGCGTACTCCGCCGGGCTTGGCTACGGTTATCCACAGGTGTGGACAACGTTGTCCACAGGCTGTGGACGACCGGTGCCGGGCCCGGAGATTTCGCTGTCCGCGTACTCGGGACTGGTGGGGAACAGGCGTAGAGCGTGCGAAGTTGGCTAAAACATCGTCGCTCGGCGTCTTCAGGGCTCGGGAGGGCCCAGCAGAGTGACCTGACGGCGATAGAGTTACAGCACGGGTATCACCGATGCCCGTGCGCTGGCCCCGCCAGTTCATTGGCGCACGGCACGTGAGGAGCACGAGGGCATGTTCGAGCGGTTCACCGACCGAGCGCGACGGGTTGTCGTCCTGGCCCAAGAAGAGGCCCGGATGCTCAACCACAACTACATCGGGACTGAGCACATCCTGCTCGGCTTGATCCACGAGGGTGAGGGTGTTGCCGCGAAGGCTCTGGAGAGCCTCGGTATCTCTCTTG